>NZ_JBQNBU010000042.1:0-19094 GCF_052169795.1 Catonella sp. | reverse complement strand
AATCAGTCCGTCGATAATACCACACTTTTGAAACCCATATTTTTCAGCTATCCGAGTACTACTTTTTTGTTCAGGTACACATTCAATCACTATATGCTTAATTTACAGGTTTACTCAAATCCTGCTTTGCTTCTTTATATTTTTTAATGTACTTTTGCATTTTACACTTAATCTTATAATCTTTTCCTCGCAAAGCATCAAACTCTTTCTGTCTTAAATATGGTTCTATGTTCATATCAATATAGCTTTCCCTTTTAATTACCACCGCCTTTGAAAAATCAACTCCGCAATGATTAGCTTTATCAGTCCACAAAACATGGGGATGGTTTATATCAGACCTCAAAGGGATAGCAAATTGAACACCATCTATCTCAACACAAGCCTGAATATATGTTCTATTTGCTTTTGCTCCATTTCTGGATACTCAGTTGCAGTATATATACTATAAAATTCATTTGATAAAAATACAAACCTCTTCTTAGCCATCTTTTCTCCTATGATAAAAACAACCCCTGTAAACAGGAGTTGTCTTCTCGGTGAGCTTTTCTTTTATTTTACTTGGTCACACTCTATGACCAAATCTTCTATTGAGTTTTCTTTATACTCACACTCTATGAGTTTTATCTGATAACAAAATAGCATATAAACTATATTATGTCAAGCCGGAAGTTTGACACTTCCCTTTACCATTTATAGAGACTGCTCAAAGACCTTATGTTTTATCAACACACAACATTCTCACTCTTGTATCTTGTACTCACTTCCTCTTCATGCTAAAATTAACTTATATTTTATCATAAAGGAGTTAACATGAAAAAAACTAATTTTATCATAACATTAACTGTATTTTTAATAATGCTTATATTTTATATAATACCTGTTTCAGCAGCTGTTCCTAAGCTTAATAAAACTGCTGTAACATTACATATTGAGCAAGGCTATAAGCTAAAAATTAAAGGACTTAATAAAAATTTAACTGCTAAATGGTCTGTTAAAAATGTTAAAATCGCCTCAATATCGGACAACGGTACAATTAAAGGACTGGCAGTGGGCAAAACAATAGGATATGCAAAAATTTACAACAAAAACAAACTTAAATATACCCTCAAAGTAAATATAGCAGTAGACAATAAGGGTTATGCTACCAATCAAGCCGAATTTTCAAGACTGCTTAAAAATACAAAGATAAATGATATTATTGTAAATGGAAAAACTAATTTCACTGTTGTTAAGGGTAGTTTCGGCAAAAACATTGAGGCAAATGGAAAAGACTTATCCCTCACAATAAGAGCTGGAAGTTCACTTAATTCAATTACACTGTCAAATACGCAAAATTCCAAAATTAAAATTTTAGGACAGCTTTCCTATCTATACACAAAAATGGACGGCGCTAAAATCACTCTTAAATCATCAGGAAAAAATGCCCTTGTAAATGCAATACATTTAACTAATTCAGTTTCACTTGATTTCGAATCTAACAGCAACAAGGCACATTGCGATATATTTGTGCTCGCCAAATCCGATATTAAAATAAGTGGAAATAATAATAAGGTAGACAAAATATCAATTGATGCAAATGCAGAAGAAACCGAAATAACCGCTGATAAGAAAATTGAACTTTTTACAGATGCCAGAACTGTCCTTATAGTAAATGCCGGAGCAAAAGATACAAAAATCACCACTCTTAACTACAAGATTCCTATAACCATAACCAATAATACTGATACTGATATTATTGTAACTACTCCATCAGTAGAAAAAAAGGTAGAGCCAAGCTCTACCCATACTGTAACCGGGAAAAATTAGGTTTAAACTCTTTTAATCCCATTTTTATTTAATAAATATCCCATAACCGAACCTACTACACCACCAAGTACATGGGAGAGATTGGAAATATTATCCTGAACCATAATTCCCTCATATACCTGCTGTCCTATGAAAATGATAGCGACTAAGATAAAGGTAAGAGGGATTTCTTTTTCCTTAAAGCCTGTAAATGAACTAAGCAAAATAAAGGTAAACACAACTCCACTTGCTCCGCACAGTGCAACCTGTGGAAAAAACACATAATTTACAATTCCTGTTATTAAAGCAGTAATAATTAGCGAATGAATCAGCAACTTACTTCCATACTTCTCTTCAAGTAACGGCCCTAAGAGCAGTATGTAGGTTATATTCCCCATAAAGTGGTCTACTCCGCTATGCCCAAAAATATGTGTGAAAAATCTCAAGTATGTCAGAGGGTTGGTAAGCGAAGAATGATATGTCATAAACAGCAGTTTATTGGTCATTCCCTTGGTAAATATACTTAGCAAAAGTGCAGCCAGGCAAATAGCTGAAAATCCAAGTACAACAGGTGAATTAATAGAAATCTTAAAACATTTTTTCATGTTATTCTACTCCCTTTTAACTCATTTACTTTTTATGCTTATCATCAGGCTGTTGAGTGATTGTCAGCAATAATTATACCACAATAATTAAATTCATACATCTAAAATTTAATACTCTTTACTTATCCTGCAAATCCTTTATAATATATCTAAAAACTTCAGGAGGCCATTATGAAACCTAAAAAATTTTCTCCTTTCACTATAAAAATAATTGCGGGAATTATAGTACTTTTAATTGCAGGCTACATGTATTATTCGAATAAAAATAATGAGTATGCCGCTTTCATAGGAATAGGAGGCATACTCATATTAAATGCATATGTTATGAATAATAACAAAAAGCAAAAATAATTTTTCTAAATCAAATCCAGTACCTGACTTACATCCTTCTTGCCAAAATTAGGCTTACCATCGTCAATTACCATACAAGGTACACTCATAATCTGATATTTATCACGAAGAGCAGGGAAATGATTCAAATCATACACCTCAGTAGTTACCTTTGGATTTAAGGATGCTATTCTCTGAGCCGCAACTACAAGGTCAGGACACATTGTACAGGTGAGTGAAACCATAATCTTTATCTTGGTTTCCTTATCTACTGCCAGCACTCTGTTTTTAATATCATCCTCTATCTGCTGCCCCGGACCTGCCACATTATAAAGTCCTAAAATGAAGGAAGTAAATTCATGACCTCCCGGTATTCCATGGAAAGCAAGACCTGAATAACTTCCATCTTCCTTGCAAACCTTTACATAAGGCAGTTCAGCCTGTTCTACATCCTCTTCATACTTAATACTTAACTTATCTGTAAGTTTAACAAGTTCTTCAATATAGTGCTTAAGCTCATTTGAAGAATCTCTGTTATCAAGTCCAAGGCTTAATACCAGCTTATTCTCCATCCTGCTAAATACTGTATTTAACTGTGAAAGCATATCGTTTGTAAACAAAGCATTTCCATTATCCTGATTAGCTGTCTCCTTCTTTACAGGAGGTTTTTCATAGTTGTTTGCATTACCTTCCCTAAGAGGTCTTTCAGGTACAATACCTGTCTTCTTATGCATTTTAACTACATATTTCTCAAGCTCCGTAGCTGCAAGTGCACCGTCACCTACTGCTGTAACTACCTGTCTCAAAGGCTTAATACACACATCTCCGGCTGCAAAAAGTCCTTCCTTTGTAGTCATTTGTGACTTATCTGTAATAATATAGCCTCTTTCATCCAAGTCTGCAATTCCTTCAACAAGGCTTGTTTCAGGAGCATAGCCTGCAAAGACGAATACTCCGAAGGTATCATCCTCTACCTTATGTGTAGTTTCCTCACCTGTAATTCTATCTTTCCAAGTAATGCTTCTAAGTACTCCATCACCTTCAACCCTTACAACCTCTTTATTATAAAATACGGTAATATCCTTGTTTGCCTTTGTTTCATCTGCCGTAGCCTTCGCACAGGTAAAGTCCTCTTCCCTCACAAGTATTGTTACATGCTTTCCATATTTTGTAAGGAACACACTCTCTTCAGCAGCTGCAAAACCTCCACCTATTACAAAAATATCTTTTCCCGTAAAAAATTCTCCATCGCAGGTAGCACAATAAGCCACACCATGTCCCTTATACTCTGCCTCACCTTCAAATCCTATCATTCTAGGATGTGCTCCGGTAGCAAGAAGTACGCCAAGACACTGTATCTTACCCTTGGTTGTTTCTATTTCTTTAACATCATTATCCATATTTATTGAGGTAACTTCCGCAAGCTTAAATTCAGCTCCAAAGTTCTGAGCCTGAATTCTCATCTTCTCAGTGAGAGTATGCCCGTCTGTAATCTCAATACCCGGATAGTTAACTACCTCTGAAGTAATTGTAATCTGTCCACCAAACTTTTCTTTTTCAAGGACTATGACCCTATAACAAGCTCTTGCAAGATAGATAGCCGCTGTAAGTCCTGCAGGCCCTCCGCCAATTATTGCTACATCATATAAGTTTTTATTGTCCATTATTTCTCCTCCCAAGCAATTTATGTTCGTCTACACCAACCACATTCATTTTAACCCTTTTACATATAAATCACAAGACATATTTTTACGAAAAATTTCAATGAAGTTTTCTGTTAAAACAAAAATATGCTGCCGCAGGTTAGCATATCAGACAATTCCTTATCTGATATTGCTATGAATGCGACAGCACTATATTTTTATCTACATAATTAAAAGTTCATAAGCTATGGCTCGTAAGCCACCTAAAATTAAAGCTGTCCTACAAGGTCAAGACTTGGCTTTAATGTCTCAGCACCAGGAGTCCACTTTGCAGGGCAAACTTCATCACCATGCTCGTGTACGAACTGAAGTGCCTGAACCTTTCTGAAAAGTTCCTCAGCATTACGACCTACATTACCTGCATTTACTTCATAAGCAACAATCTTTCCTTCCGGATTTACTACGAAAGTTCCTCTCTCAGCAAGACCGTTCTCCTCGATATATACTTCGAAATCCTTTGAAAGTACATGTGTAGGATCTGCAAGCATTGTATATGTGAGCTTAGAAATTCTCTCTGAGCTGTCATGCCAAGCCTTATGTACAAAATGAGTATCTGTAGATACGCTGTAAATATCACATCCAACTTCTTTGAACTTTGGATAGAGGTTCTGAAGATCCTCAAGCTCTGTTGGGCAAACGAATGTAAAATCTGCAGGATAGAAGAAGAATACACTCCACTTACCTAAAATATCCTTCTTGCTTACCTCTTTAAAATTATTGTTTTCAAAAGCCTGTACTGTAAAATCTGATACTTCCTTGTTAATTAATGACATTGTTAAAATCTCCTTTCAAATTTGTATTTATTTTATGTACGAATCCTTTTTTTATGATTTAATTGCGTACAATATTATAATATACAATATACCATAGTCGACAACAATTGTCAAAGGAAATTTTGAAACTTTTTGTGAACTTTTTGATAACATTTATCTCCCAAAAAATGACACATTTATCTTACCGGTATCTACACTCATTCTTACCTGTTTATCTCCCCTGTTATCCTTATATCTGCCATTAAATATAGAGCCTGCACTATTTTTACCATCCACTATAATCACTCCCAAGTCATTGCTAAGATCAAGACTGTATTCTTCTTTTGTCCCTACAAGTCTTGCTGATATGCTTCCTGTATCGCTCTTTGCCTCAAGAGAGTTTACTTCTGTTCCGTCAAACTTAATAAGACCGGTATCTGTCTTTGCTGATACCTCACCTAAATTTCCACTGTAAAGTTTAATATAACCTGTATCAGACCTAAGTTCTGTATTATCTGCATCTGTTTTTTCTAATGATATATAACCTGTATCTGTAGATATTTTCAACAATTCTGTCTTTGAATATTTTACATTTACTGCTCCGGTATCACTTTTTACTTTTAATTTATTAAAAGCACTGTCTTTAACTGATATATGCCCCATATCTGCTCCAAGTTTACACTTAGCGGCTGTAGCACTTACCAACTCCAAAGAACCCATATCTGTTCTTACATCCATTTCATCTGCTGTTATCGCAAACAAATAAAATTTCCCCAGCTCCAACCTGCTTTTTATACTATTAAACTTTTTATCTCTTGGAATTATAATCTCTATAAAGCCTTTTTCTTTGCCAAAAATATTAAAGTTAAAATTAAATAGTTTTATAAATTTTGCTTTTTTCCTGTCCCTTACTACAAGACAGTTACCTTCTCTTTCTATAACAGGCTCTTCATCTTTACAGTTTATAGAGATTCCAAATTCATCACCTGTTCTTAAGATTACATCCAAGCTTGAGATATCTATTTCTATACTATCAAATGAAGCTTGTTTGTCATTCCCAAATATATCTAAAGCTGTAATTTCTACCGGATGGCTTCCCGACTTCTCTATTTCGTCAGAATCATCTTCCTCTTTTACTTCCTCAGTTAATTTGCTTTCTTTAGAAATATCAGTACTATATTCTGTCTTATTTTCTGTTGTTATATTTTCCTTTTCTTTCTGATTACAAGAACTGTCTTTCTGTAATTCACCACCCCTAAGACACTCTGCTGCCTCTATAATCTTAGCAGCCACATCATCAGGATTGCCCACATTCTTAGTTACATCACTTTCTTCTCCAAAGCCTGCTTCTTCAAAATATTCCCAGTAATAATTGATAGCATCTTCCCTGTCCTCATTGTTTAACTTTGACAGCTTTTCCTTAAGACTTTCCATAAATTCATTTTTATTCATCACCCTTTGCCCCCTTACCGTTATTTATATTGACTGAGAATGAAAATTCTACATTTAATTTTCCACTTAACAGCCTGTCTATTCCTTCTTTATAAGACTTCCATTCTTTCTTATAAAATTTAAGTTTTTCCTTACCCTCCGGTGTGATTCTATAGTATCTGCGATTACGCCCCTGCACCGGGCTGTCGTATGTCGCCAGTTCTCCTTCTTTTTGAAGCCTCCTGAGTACAGGATATAGTGTGGATTCAGAAATATCTATTACCTCCTGTACCTTCTGTGTCAGTGTATATCCATAGTAATCTTCCTTTTCTAATATTCCTAGCACACAGGCATCCAATAGGGGTGCTGTTACCTGATAAGTCATAATTTTTCTCCTTTCTTTTCTCTTGAAGCTAATACAATCAACCATATTACTTATTATCGTATATTATATATTATATAATATAGTTTGTCAACAAAAAAGTTCCTTTAGACTTTTAATTTCTAAAGGAACTTTAATTAACCCAATATAGATGTAAAATTTAAATACACAATTTTACTCATTCTTCATAGCTTCAATAGCAGAAATCTTAGTTGCTCTGCTTGCAGGATAATAACCCGAAACTATACCTATTATAATTGCGAATCCGGCAGCTACAAAAGGCAGCCACAGAGGAATTATAGAAAGTTTGCTCCCTCCTCCGGCTCCTCCGAACATGTTAAGTGCACTGCCTAAAGCCCCACCAAAAGTATTTAATGCATAGGAAGCCGCATAGCTCATGGTTATTCCTATAACACCTCCTATAAGTCCCATCATAGCTGCTTCAAACAGGAAGAGTTTCTTTACATCACTTATGTGGCAGCCAAGCACCTTCATTACACCTATCTCTTTAGTACGCTCATAGATGGACATAATCATCGTATTGGCTATTGATATTGCCGCAACGAGCATGGATATAGCACCTACTCCGCCAAGCACCATTTGGATGGTCTTTGAAAAATTTTCTATCGGCTTAGTAAAATCAGACATACTGCTTGACTTATAGCCTAGCTTTTGAATGGCTTCCTGTATGCTTTGAACATCTTCGACACTGTCAGCATTTAACTTGATTGCCTCATATTCTTTAAGCTTCTTTTCAGCTTTTTTCCGTTTATCTACAGGAAGCTGTTTTACATAGTCCTGAAAGATATACATAAACTGCTCTTTATCCATATAAAAACCATAAGAATATTCATTAAAGGTTTCAGTATCAAACACTGTCATTTCAGTAGGATATTCTTTTAACTGTATTTTAATATTACCCTTTTCGTCACGAGGCAGGGACTCTTCATCATATACTGAAAGAGTCATCCTGTCTTTTTCAGGATTTACCCTTTTAGGTTGATAATTAGCAGAATTCGGATTAGTAAATCCAAAAAATCCCTCAGTTCCTACCCAAAGCTTAATCTTAGTCCTGCTATGGCTTTTCTGGTAAGTCTTGCCATGTTTCAACTTAGGAAATTCTAAATCCTCAAAAGAATCAGCATCCATTACATTCACTTGTGTAGTGTTCTCATAGTTACCGGTTTTCAATTTTACCGGCAAATTTACTACAGGAGATACGGTCTTTACATGAGGAATCTGTTTCAACTTCTCTATAAGCTTATCATCCAGTTTCTGCTTCTTTTCACCTGAGTAGTTTCCATTCTCATCATAGCTTATCTGGTTCTTGTCCATATTAATAACCGTAAAACTTCCATATTGCATAAGATTTTCCCTAAAGCTTTGATTCATTCCTATACCAATGGATATCATTACAACTATGGATATGGTTCCAATCACTATTCCTACTACGGTAAGGGCAGTCCTGGCCTTTCTCCTTCCAAGATTCCTCAGACCCATTTTCATAAGATCACTAATCTTCATATAAGTTTATACCCTTTTTAATCTTTAACTTGGCAATAACTATGCCTGCTAAAATCGAAAGCACAAGAACTCCTGCAGCTACACCTATTGTAGCAGGTACACTCTGAGTAATCGATTTAGCTGTTCCAACTTCAGCATTCATTCCATCCATACCGTTCATGCCTGCAGCATCTCCTGTAAAGCTGCCGGTATCTGCGGTAGCTGCATCTCCTGTCTGTGCTGTCGCCCCATCTGTAATTACTTCACCTGAGGATGTTGCAGGTACTGCTTCACCTGCATTTGCTATCATTGTTGAAAGCACTCCATCCATTATAAATAAATTCTTATTCAAAACTATCACCTCATTCCTTTATATTATAATTCCTCATCTTCACGCATAGCCTCTGCCAGTTTTTTCTTTTTATATTTTTTAATCAATATATTCTTTGTTACAACAGTTCCAATGATGAAGATAATAATATTCCCAAGTACAAATGCCCACATAGGAACTACTTCCTTAGGTCCTTCAGGCACCGGCATATTATTACCGGGTATTTCAGGCATCTCATCAGGATTGGTTTCACTAACCATGCTCTCAAAATTAGTATCATAAGAGGATACATTACCATTACTGTCTTCATAAGAAATAGTAAGCACTCCCTTGCCCATACCATACTTCTGAGGAGTCACATCCATTGACCAAGACCTGCCCTCACCTGCATTTACATTTCCTATAATCAGAATTTCATTGGTAGATTTAAAATCTCCCTTAACCTTAGCAGTTACATTATAAAGAACTGACTTACCCATGTTATTAAAGTCAAAAGATAGTGCCGTAGATTCATTAAGTATAGGGGTCTCACCTGCACCTACGGAAATATTGGCAAGCATCGGTCTATCATCCGAATACACCTGAAGCTTAAGCTTCTCCTCTATTTTATTCTGCTTCTTAATAAGGGCATTTTTATTTGCAACATCCTTAGCTTTATATTCATAATCAAAGGTAATTCCAAGGTCATAGCCATTGGTTGCTATGTCTCCCTTTGCCTTAAGCGGTATACTGCGGCGTTCAACCTGCCCCGGTGCTAAGGAATTTATGAACATACTTGCACTTCCCTCTACTATAGCAAAGTTATTATCTGCCGAGGAAATTGTAACAACTATATTATCTGCCGATACACTTGAATGTGGGTTCATTATATCAAAGGTAAATTTAAATGTTTTTCCTGCCTTTATTTTCTTTTTTCCTGTATCATATTTAGATATTGTAAGCCTAGGCATACTGTTATCTACATCACCTGAACTTTCTTTACCCTTAGTATCAATATAAATACTCATAGTATCTTGAATTAAGTTTGCCATAGCCTTATCTTTAACTGAATAAAAAGCAAAATTTAAAGTAATAGGCTTCATTCCATCCTGAATAGTTTCTGTAGCAATAAAACTTCTTTTTAATGTAAATGACTCACCTGCCTTTAGTAAAGCTTTACGATATTTATCATAAGCTTTTTTCGGTTTCAATCCTGCCTCAGAATAACCTGTAGTATCTATAGCTACATTTTTAGCATCTACTTCACCTATATTTTTTAATTCATATATTACATCAAATTCATCACCCACATTTATTGTATAATGAGGATAACTTACACTTGACACCTGTATTATAGGTTTTTTTACAGTTTTCTCGGCATCAGTCTTTTTTGCTATATTTTCCATTGAAATTGTAAACTTCTGCGGATCTGCAACACTTCCGTCGGAATATTCGTACTTAACTACAGCATCTAACTTAGTAACACCTGCCTGTAAGTTCTTAATTGCAGTAAAGTCAAACTCTACCTCCCCTGTAGATCCGCCTTCTACTCTGCCTATAGTCTCTGTAGGCTGGGTGTCCGGTATAAGTGTATTTTCATAACCTTCTATACTGACTGTCACATTATTTGCGGCAAGTTCTCCGTCATTATTAAAAACAAGTTTAACCGATACTTCTTGATTCTCCTTTATTTTTCTAGGATATTCAGTGTCTAAAAGCGAAAACTTGGCACTTTTCTTCTGTTCTGATACAATAAAGGTCAGCTTACTCTGCTGGTCAAGAGTAACCTCCTGATAATCATTAAAACTATCCTGAGTTATAAAGGTAACAGGCACATCATTATATTTACCTTTTTTAGCATTTAATGGAATGTTTACTGAAAATTTAACATAGGCAGTATCCCTCACCGTAATATTTTCCATCTTATTACCTTTTTCATCTGTGCAGGTAATATCTGAAGCAAGGGTAAAACCTGAAGTCTTACTCAAATCCACATTGATAATCGGCTTTCTTATTGCAAAATTAGAAGCTTTTATAGGTATAACTACATCTACAGTATCGCCCGGACGCACATTATAAGGCTTGAGTACATCTGCAAGAATTGCCTTAGGCATAATCGCCTTATAACCCCTGAGATCAGTTTCATCAGCTTTGACTGTAGTTATTGTCGAAGCACTGATTCCCGTACATACCATAGTTGCAGCCATAAAAACAGCAGCTCCTGTTTTAATTATTTTCTTTAGCTTCATCTTTTATATCCTCCGTATGTTTACCCATTAATTTTGCAAGTTTTTCTTCCCTTGCCTTTTTCTTTTCTTTCTGAAGTTGATTGAATTTTTCTATCTCAATCCTACTTTCTTCTTCTATCTGCTCAGCAGTTTTTATTACCTCAACCTTTTGAATGTTTCCATCAAGTATATGAATAATCTTGTCGCCGTAGCTTGCAAGCCTTGGGTCATGCGTTACCATGACTATTGTCTGCTTATTCCTTCTAGCCATAGCATGGATTAATTCCATTACTTCCATTGTAGTCTTAGTATCAAGGTTTCCTGTCGGCTCATCTGCAAAGACTATTTCGGGTCTTGCCACAAAGGCTCTTGCTATTCCTACTCTCTGTTGCTGACCACCACTCATTTCCTTAGGCTTATGCGTAAGCCTGCTGCCTAAACCTACCTGCCTAAGCATCTGTTCTGCAAGCCTTCTCCTTGTTTTGGAATCCACTCTTTTAAACACAAGCGGCATTTCAACATTTTCAATAGCATTCATCGAGCCTATGAGATTATATGCCTGAAATACAAATCCCAGATAACGCTGTCTAAAATCTGCAAGATTCTTCTCGCTCATATTTCTTATGTCATAACCTTTTAGGAGAATTTCTCCTGATGAGGCTTTCTCAATTCCTGCCATCAGATTAAGCAATGTGGATTTTCCTGAGCCTGAAGTACCCAAAAGACAACAAAACTCTCCTTTGTTTATTTCAAAGCTGACTCCATTCACTGCCTTAATCCTCTCATTTCCCATGTGATATATTTTTTTCACATTTTTCAATTCGATGATTTTTTCCATATTTTTACCAAATTTTCTTCATTTTCTTAACAAACAACCTTTTACATATCAAATATAACACTCATTTTTTAATTCAGGCATATCTTTTTTATTAAATTATCCTTAAGAATTAAATAACATATTCTTCCTACATAAACTATGCCGTAAGGAAAATTCCTTACGGCAGTCCATATGTAGCCAAGATAATTTTTATTTCCCTATTCCATACTATCTATAAACTGTTTAATAACCTCAACAGTCTTGTCAACTCCCCTAAAATCATTTTGAATGGCTAAATGATAGTTAGTCAACATTCCCCATTTCTCTACTGAATGATAATTATAATAATTTGCTCTGCGTTTATCCATTTTCAATATTGTTTCTTCTGCATCTTCCTCTTCAATTCCATCTCGCTCTACAGCCCGTCTAATCCTATAAGGCATAGAAGACCAGATAAAAATATTTATTAAGTCAGGTCTCTCCCTCAGTACATAGTCTGCACAGCGTCCAACTATAACACAAGGACCCTCTTCTGCAATCTTTTTAATTGCATTTGACTGTGCTATATAAATTCGGTCATCAAGCGAGAGATGTGTGTAGCCAATATCAGGACTTCCATAAGCATTCATTCCCATCGCTATAGAATAAAGCAAGCTATTGGTAGCCTTCATCTCTATATTATCGAAGGCTGCTTCTGCGAAACCGCTCTCCTTAGCCGCCCTTGCGATAAGTTCTCTGTCATAAAAAGGAATACCATATTTCATAGCCAGTTTTTCTGCAACCTCACGCCCCCCACTTGCATACTGTCTGCTGATAGTAACTATTTTATTCATAACTCTCCTCCTTTCTACACAAACACTTTCTTATGTATAATTATACTTCTTATAGGTGTTTTTTACAATAAGCTAACCCCCAAACTTTTCCTTTAATTTCTCTTCAACCGCCTCAGGCACCCAGCTTGAAACATCCTTTCCAAAAGATGCTATTTCCTTTACTATTGTAGAACTTAAAAATGCATATTCCAGTGAAGTTATCAAAAATAAGGTTTCTATCTCTTCACAAATCTGCCTATTAGTCTGGGCTATCTGCATTTCATTTTCATAGTCGGTCACAGCCCTAAGTCCTCTGACAATTATTTTTGCATCATTTTCTTTAGCAAAGTCTACCGTAGTGCCTTCAAAGGTTTTTACTACAACATTCGGTATGTCTGCAACAGCTTTCTTTAACATTTCAAACCTTTCTTCCATAGTAAAGAAAGGTGATTTTTTCTTATTTACAAGAACTCCTATAATAACTTCATCCACTATTGCAGCAGCTCTCTTTATTACATCAATATGTCCATTAGTTACGGGGTCAAAGCTCCCCGGATAGACTGCTTTTACCATAATTACCTCCATTAATCAAAAAAACTGTTACAATAAAGATAACCTAAGTTACGCCTTATTGCAACAGCATTTTAATCAGTGCGGATGATGAGATTTGAACTCACACAAGATTGCTCTCACTAGAACCTGAATCTAGCGCGTCTGCCGTTCCGCCACATCCGCTAAATCAATAATATTTGGACAAAAAAATAGTGCGGAAGATGGGACTTGAACCCACACGACTGCAATAGCCACAAGATCCTTAGTCTTGCTTGTCTACCAATTTCAACACTTCCGCATATACTTCATTTTCAATTTTCACTTGTTCGACCGAACGAATTATATTGTAGCATATATTAAATTAAAATGCAAGAGGTAATTAAGATTTTTTTAATTTGTTATTCGGATGTAGTTTTTCAACTTAAATGCAACATGGTGTTGCACTTACTCTGACAGGTACCTCTGTTGCACTTACCTTGAAAATCTAGCTATAACGGAACTTGTACATAATTATTTATAAAATGTTTTATTGCAGCTTTTACTGTATTTTTATTATTAAAACTCAATAAAGTTGAAAAAGTCACTATACATCAAACTGCTTTTTCATCAGAATTTTATGTTATGTATAATTATAATTGGCAAAAAAGTATTAAACCAAAATTTTTTATCCGGTTTAATACTTTTCTCACTTGGACCTCAGTGTCCGATATGATAAACTCCAGCTATCTGCATTATGCAGTGGTAGGAGGCACAGACAGCCGATAGTCTGGCAAAATTAAGTAAATTCAGCTGCTTATTTATAATATATAATATTAAAGGCTGAACTTAGATGATTCATTTCGTAATTCGGCTGCAATTGCCGCCAAATTTTCACTTGCTCTTGATATATCAGCCATTGCCTGTACCTGAGTATCTACCGCAGCTGCCGCCTCTTCAGTGGTTGCAGCATTCTCTTGTGCTATTGCTGATAGATTTTCCACTATTCTTGTTATATTTTTATTTCCATTTTCTATTTCTTTTGATGATTCATCTATTTTTCTTACTATGTCCTTATTGCCATCCACAGCTTCAGCTATTTCTTCAAATTTTCCGGAGGTTTCATCCAATTTCTCTGTCTGAGCCTGCACTATCCTTCCTACTTTTTCCATTGTGACAACTGCTGTTTCTGCCTTTGTTTTCAGTTCTTCTATTATTTTTCTTATATCTTTTGTAAATCCTGCTGACTGCTCTGCCAGTTTCCTTATTTCATCTGCTACAACAGCAAAGCCCTTGCCTGCCTCTCCAGCTCTGGCTGCTTCAATTGCCGCATTTAAGGAAAGCAGATTAGTCTGATCCGATATGGACTGTATCATCTCGCTTGCTTTTGCTATTTCTCCTGCCGCTTCACTAGTTGCCACTACTATATGGTTTACTTCCCCTGCTGCTGATATACTTTCGTTTGTAATTTCCACCAGCTCATCTATGCTCTTTGTCCCTTCTTCTTTTTTAATACTTATTGTTTCAACCATAGTTATAAGAGATTTTAAAATATCCAGCATTTTTTCTAAATTTTCATTGCTTTTTGTTACAGACTCTGCTGCATTTTGGGTATCTCCAGCCTGACTTGTTGCTCCTTCTGCTATATTGGTTACTGCACCTGATACCTCCATTGCTGATGTAACCGCATTTTGTGCTGTTGCCATCAATTCTTCTGATGTAGCCGCTGTCAGTCTAGCCTGCTTCGATATTCCTGATACTGTTTCTGTAAGATTTTCTATCAATTTTTTCAAAGCTCTGAAAACACTTCCTACTTCATCATCTCTTTTGATATATTTTCCAGCACTTTCTACCTCTTCTTGTAAATTAAGGTTATAATCAGCAAACTTGTTGATAGCTTTTTCTATCAGCATCATAGGCTGTGATATTTTAATTACCAAAATAGCAATAATTATAATTCCTATTAGTAATGATATCACTACATCAACTAAGGTATGAATTAAAGCTTCTCTTTTTGCATTTCCTAAAAATTTATCAAATGATGTCACCGTTTCATAAGCCCATTTCACATCATCTATTCCTGCTATATTTATTGGAACAAAATTTATTTTCGATTTTTTGCCTGTAGTAACACTGTCTATAACAAGCGAACTTTCTTCTCCAAGTTGGGTTTTATCCATAAACTCTTTATATTTTGGGTGCATATCAAATACATTTTTCAAAACTTTTTCTCTGTCTATAGAGTTTACAACAACATTGCCTCCTTTTGATACAATAACAATGTAATCATCTTCACTGTTGCCCGTCTGTCCTTCTAGCTCTTCCTGAATATCTCCTATAAATAGATCCACTAGGACAACTCCTATAGATTTTTTATTGTTATCTATTATAGGTATGGTATATGTGGTATCCAAAGTATTGCTTGCTACAGTTATATACGGTTCTGAAATCGTATTCTTTTGAGTGGTATATGAATCCATATACCATGATTTGTTTGTCTCATCATCATACGTAAGTTTTATATTTCCTGAATCTTCAAAAGCATACACTGTAAATCTGCCGGATTTGTTCAAATTCGTATTCAAACTATCCTTATTATCAAATGCATTAGCTTCAAAATAGACACCGGCACCTTTTATACAGACATCATTTTTAACAGCTAATTTCAAAAAATCTACAATCCGGTTCCTGTCTCTTTTATCAACTGGAGTATTAGTAATTTCATTTCCTATAACAGCGTTAATAGTCTTAGCAACCTCATATGCAATCAAAAACTTTTTTTCCAGCTCACTTGCACCTTTTTTACCCTGTTCTTTTTTTATATTTTCCCCTTGAGAAATTCTGGTGTCAAAATCACTTTTATTTTTTATTGCCGACTTAATTCCAAGCACTACAAACAATATAATAGTTATTAAAATACCCACCTTTAATCCGATACTTTTAGAATTATTAAATTTACTGTTGCTTTTAATCATAGACCAAAACCTCCCAATCATTATTTTCATTTAATTAAGACTTTTTACTTCAAAAATCATCTTGTGGAAGCTTTAATGAATCTGAAAATAATTTTGTCATAGCACATTACACCTCCTCTCCTGCTTATAAGTTGCCTAAACAAAATAATCTTATATTATTTTCATCCCATACTATTAAAAGATATTTTTAAACAAAAAGACTGCTTAGGGAACTATACCACTCAAGCAATCTTTATATTATATAAAACTTCTTTATTTAATTTTTTAAAAGAACGGAGCAAAAACAAGACAGCATTAATGTCTGTCTGTCTGTCTGTCTGTCTGTCTGTCTGTCTGTCTGTCTGTCTGTCTGTCTAAGATTATCTCGTTTTAACATTATTGTCAAGTCCTTTACAAAAATTTTATTTCCTATTATTTATTTTATTACTATCTTTATTATTACTTATTATATCATAGAATTTAAAATATTGCAATCCGGAAGTTTGACACTTCCTTTTTGTTATTTGATGTAGTTTTTCAACTTAAATGCAACATGGTGTTGCACTTACCTTGAAAATCTAGCTAAATAGTAAATACTGTTTCATATTTTACATATAATATCCTCCTCAAGGATTTAGTAAGGCTTTTATTGATTCAATTAAAGATTTTTATGATTTCACAAATGAGAAAAAAGACAATATTAAGTCCATAGAAAATGAGCTTGATGACCTTGAAGACGAACTAAGTGCCTATCTTGTAAGGATATCCGGAACAGATGTAAGCGATACAGATGGAAAGAAAATAAACGGCATGTTGCAAGACTTCGTATCGGAGAATGTTCAGGGGAACTCGGTGTTGTCCTTACCGACTATATTACCTACTGCGACAGGGTTGCAGGACATTGTTCAAATATTGCAATTAATGTTATCCAATCCGGCAATATGATTTTTAGTGAACATGATTATTTCAGAGAACTTACGGAAAGTGAAAAAGCTGAATACGAAAAAAATAGAAATATTTATAAAGAAAGATTTTCACTTCCTGAATAAATAGTAAAAGGCTGCATAATCAGATAAACTCTGATTTGCAGCCCCTTTTTTACTCAACACTTTTAAGAGAAGTTGTCATGTCTATTTTCTTAATAATAAAATACATAGCTAAATTAACCATTACAGAGAAACCAATTGTAATAAGGCTGCTCATAATATAACTGAAAATACTTATATTCCTTCCAAACATCATCATATCTACCTCTACTGTCACAATAACATATCGGTGAAGTATTTTGCCAAATATCAGCCCCACCATTATTCCAAAAACAGTGAGCAGGATATTTTCCCTATATACATAATGTGAAACCTCATTATCATAAAAGCCGAGTACCTTAAGAGTTGCAAGCTCCCTCTTTCTCTCAAGTATATTAATGCTATTCAAATTGTAAAGTACCACAAAAGCAAGCAGTCCTGCTGCAATTATAAGCACCAGTGTAACTAAGTCCAATACCTGTAACATACGGTCTATATTATCTTCAAGCTCATCTACAAACAGCACTCCAGAACAACCTGCATAAGATAAAAGTTTACTTCCCAAATCCTGTTCGTCCACCTTTTCCCTGTCAAATTTCAAGTGAAGAGTATTGTATTCAGGCTCTTCTCCATATAATTTCTTATAAAGTTCAGGTGAGAGAAAAAGATAATGTAACACATAGTTTTCTACTATTTTATCTATTTTAACGGATACCTGCTTCTTTCCATCTCTGGTAATATTTATGCTATCTCCCTCTTTTACATCTAACATTTTCGCTGTCTTTTCCGATATATAAGCCCTATCACCGGTTGGAAAGTCATATTCTACGCCTGTAGTCCTTTTTTTGATAGTCAGAAAATCTTTTATTTTCTTTGTATCCTCAGGTATGAAGAGATTCGCACTCCTTATATTATCTCCATTAGTCAAATCTACAGCAAGAGATTGTATCCTGATAGTTTCATCCACTCCGTCATAGTTTATGGCAGCCTTTACCGCCTCAGCTTTTTCTGCCTCATTTGCCTTAGAATTAAGCGTTATATTAGCATCGTAAGTAAATATCCTTATGTACTGCTTCTTTGCTATCTCATTGATAGAGTCTTTAAGTCCAAAACCTACAAGCAAAAGCCCCATACAGCCGCCTATTCCAACCACTGTCATTATCAGCCTTTTCTTGTATCTTGCAAGATTTCTGACAGTAGACTTCCTTGTAAAATTGAGTCTTTTCCAAATAAAGCCTATTCTCTCTAAAAGTACTCTTCTGCCTGAACTTGGTGGAAGTGGACGCATAAGTGATGCCGGATTTTCAAGGAGCTGTGAAAGTGCTGAAATAAGTGTTGCCGCTACCGTACTTACTGTTGCTGCAAGTAAAGCCAAAAAAGCCTGTTCATAGTTTATAGGTGTAAAACAATAAGGCATTCCTCTAAACAATGTTCCATAAGATTTTATTATAAGCAGCGGTAGAAACCTTTCACCTATCACTACTCCTATAATTCCTCCACTTACTGTTGCAAGCAGTGCATAGGCTATATATTTTCCTGAAATAGCTGAACTTCTATAGCCCAGTGCTTTAAGTATACCCATGCTCATTCTGTTCTCATCTACCATTCTGGTCATTGCAGTAAGGCTCACAAGGGCTGCAACCAGGAAAAATATTACCGGGAATACATTGCCGAGGCTGTCCATACGGTCTGCATTCTGCTTAAAACTTACATATCCTTCCATCATATTTCTGTCAAGTACATAAAAGTCAGGCTCTTTAATATCTGCCACATCTCTTTTTGCTTTAGCTAGTTTCTTTCTGCCTTTTTCAAGTTTCTTTTCTGCCTTTTTAAGCTTATTCTCTGCCTCAGTTTTTACTTCTTCATATCTTCTACCATTTATCTTAGTTTCAAGCCCTTTAATATCCTCTTTAATAACTTTAATCTTAT
>NZ_JBQNBU010000041.1:0-19128 GCF_052169795.1 Catonella sp. | reverse complement strand
ATCCTCTGAAGGGAACTGCATAGGAAGGATTTCTGCACCATCATTTGTCTTTCCTGCTTCAGCATTGTCTGAGTTGTTCTGCTGTGCAGCATTCCAGCAAAGTGATACAGCAAGTGTTCCATTACGGAAAAGAGTAATCTCATCACCACCTACTAAAGAAGGATCAAAGTTAACACCCTTCTGATTTTTAAGTGTTTCAAGAGCTTTAATATTCTTCTCATCATCTATTGTGTACTGTGTATGCTCAGGATTTGTAAATGTTCCACCATAAAGGTTATTTATAAAAGCTCTGGTTCCCTGGTCACCGCCCTGTCCACTACAGTAAACAGCAAGTACGTTTTCCTGTCCTTTATCGTGTACAGCCTGAACTGCCTTAAGGAAGTTCTCAGTTGTCCAAGTATGTTTCTCTGCATCCAGATATTTCATAGCATCTGCTTCTTCAAATACCTTCTTGTTTATAGCCATACAATGTGCAACCATGCAAAGTGGATACTCATAAGCCTTTCCATCAGGACTCATACAAGCTGATTTAACATTCTCATAGAAATCCTTTGAAGCATCTGTGTAAAGGTCTGAAAGGTCTACCATAAGTCCCTTTGCACCCCAGTTAGCTACAAGTCTTTCAGGACCTTCCATAACAATGTCAGGAGCCTGTCCACCTTCAATAGCTGTGTTTATCTGATCATCGCCGTTAGTGTAATCAAGATACTCAACACTTACGCTGATATCAGGATACTTAGCATTAAAATTCTTAAGAAGTCCGTCAACTGTCGCAGAATCACCCCACTTACCTATTGGATATGTCCAAAGGGTAATTGCTGCCTTTTCACCTGTTGTCTCTACCGGAGCAGAAGCTGTGTTGCTTGCTACAGATACCGCACTTGAAGCCTGTGTTTCTGTTACAGATGACTTCTTTTCAGGTGTACTTGCAGGCTTTTCTGCAGGCTTTGAACAGCCTACAAGTGATGCTGCCATAACAGCAGCAAGTGCAAGAGATGTTACTTTTTTCAATTTCATAGATCTTTCCTCCTTAAAATGACTTTTTTCTTTATTCTACAGTCGCTAATGCTTCTGCAAAAGATTTCGTTATAAGCTGTGGTCTTGTGATTATTGAACCTACCACAACACTGAAAGCTCCTAATTCAATTACTCTTTTTGCTTTCTCCGGTGTATTTACATTTCCTTCAGCTATTACATGATGTTTTGCATTTTTTATAATCTCACGGAGAATCTCAAAATCATTTTCTGCTATTTTAAGTCCCTCACTCTGCTTAGTATAACCTACCATAGTCGGACTCACAAAGTCAAACCCTAATTCATCTGCATGAAGTGCTTCTTCTACTGTTGAACAGTCTGCCATAAAAAGCTGGTCAGGATACTTAGCCTTCACTTCCTTAAAAAACTCATCTATAGTAAGTCCACCCGGTCTTTTGCTTATAGTTGCATCCATAGCAATAATCTCAGGCTTAACTTCCATAAGTTCTTCTATTTCCTTCATTGTAGGGGTTATATACACATCTGAGCCTTCATAATCTCTTTTTACTATACCTATAATAGGAAGGTCTACATTTTTCTGGATTTCTGCTATATCTTCTTTAGTATTTGCCCTTATACCTGCAGCCCCGCCTTCTTTAGCTGCATAAGCCATTCTTCCCATGATGAAAGAAGAATGGAGCGGTTCATGTGGGAGTGCCTGACAGGATACTATCAGCTTACCTTTAAGTGAATTTACTTTTTCATTCATAATCTTCCTCTTTGTTTTCTGAATTTCAAAATCTATGATTGTATTATAACCTAATTAAAATTATTTTCAAGATTATTACAATATTTTGAAAGTATTTTTAATTACTTATATTATAATGTTATTATTGTCAAATTTATATCTTAGTTTTTGTCTATTTTGCACAACGATATGAAAATACTTTCATATATATCTCTCTCAGCGAAACCATTTTCATAGACATCAAGAAAAAGTATTCTGCTTAACTGTAAATTTCTCGTAATTTTCTATTAAAAAAAAAGAGAAACCTGTTACAGTTTCTCTTTAATTTCCAGATTATTATCTTAATTATACAAGCTCAATAAGAACTTCCATAGCAGCATCTCCCTTACGGAGACCAATCTTAACGATTCTAGTATATCCTCCCTTGCGGTCAGCATACTTAGGTGCTATCTCATCAAAAAGTTTATTAGAAAGATCAACAACCTTTGTATTTTTCTTTCTTCCGGCAGCCTTCTCAGGATGCTCTGTAACTGTGTAAAGCACCTTATTTATCTGCACTCTTGCATTATGACGGGTAGGAAGGTCTCTCTTAACCTCTTTATCCACTTCATCAAATACAGTTACTTTTCTACCATTTACAACTTCTTTTACATTCTTGCCATTAGCATCTTTACGAGCAACTTTTGACTTAACTGTAACTGTTTCAAAATTATCTTTTTCTTTAACAGCCAGTGTGATAAGCTTCTCAGCTATACGGCGAAGCTCCTTAGCACGAGCTTCTGTGGTAACAATCTTGCCATGATATAAAAGCTCTGTTACCTGACTTCTGAGTAAAGCCTTTCTCTGACTTGATGTTCTACCAAGCTTTCTATAGCCAGCCATTCTTATATCCTCCTAATTTATTCATCGCCTTCATTAAGTGAAAGTCCCAACAGTTTAATCTTGGCCTTAATCTCTTCAAGAGACTTATTTCCAAGATTCCTCACTTTCATCATATCTTCATGCGTTTTTTCAACTAATTCCTGAACAGTATTGATGCCTGATCTCTTAAGACAGTTAAATGCACGAACTGAAAGCTCAAGTTCATCTATAGTCATCTCAAGTACCCTGCCTCTTTCATTATCAGGCTTAGCCACCATAACATCCACTACCTTAGCATTTTCAGACAAATCAATGAAAGAATTAAGATGCTCACTCATCACTCTGGCTGCAAGGCTTACTGCCTCATCAGGACCCATAGTACCATTGGTATATACATCCAAAGTAAGCTTATCATAATCCGTCATCTGACCTACACGGGTATTCTCAATATTGATATTTACTCTTTCAACAGGCGTATAAATCGAATCAATAGGAATAACATCTATGGCTAAATCATCACTTTTATTTTTATCGGATGAAACATATCCATGTCCACGCCCTATAGTAAGTTCCATATACAACCTGCAATTACTGCCACCATTAAGAGTAGCTATCACCTGTTCCGGATTGGTAATTGTAATATCTGAATCTACCTGAATGTTTGCACCTGTTACAACGCCTTCTCCTTCAAATTCAATGTATGCGGTCTTAGGTTCATCAGTCTCACTTTCATTTCTGATAGCAAGGCTTTTGATGTTCATAATAATTTCCGTAACATCTTCCTTTACACCCGGCACAGAACTAAGCTCATGCTTAACTCCTTCAATTTTAACAGCCGTTACTGCTGCTCCGGGAAGAGATGAAAGCATAATCCTTCTGAGCGAATTGCCAAGAGTGATTCCATAACCCCTCTCAAGCGGCTCAACTATGAAGCGCCCATGTTTCTTATCATTAGAAATCTCATCAATTTCAATATTCGGTATCTTAAAATCAAACATTTATCAGGCTCCTCCTTTAAGTGTGTTATTCGAATTAATTACTTAGAGTACAACTCGACAATGAACACCTCATCTACAGGAACATCTATCTGATCTCTTGTTGGAATTTCCTTAACGGTTGCTGTAAGATTTTCACGATCCACTTCAAGCCAAGCCGGAACAAGTCTTCCATTAGTAGCTTCAAGAACATCCTTGATTCTCTGGATAGACTTCTTCTTCTCTTTAATCTCAATCTTATCGCCTACAGCTACATTATAAGAAGGTATATTAACCTGCTTACCATTTACAAGCACCATCTTATGTCCAACCATCTGTCTTGCTTCTTTTCTTGTTCTTGCAAGTCCAAGACGGAAGATTACATTATCAAGTCTTAACTCAAGGAGAATCATAAGGTTCTCGCCTGTTGTACCGTATTTAAGTTTCTGAGCCCTTGCAAAATTATTGCGGAAAGGCTTCTCTAATACACCATAGATAAACTTAGCTTTCTGCTTCTCACGAAGCTGAGCACCATACTCGCTTATTTTTCTTCTTCCGTTAACAAGCGTTCTTTTGGACTTCTTATCAAGTCCCATAACCATTGGTTCTATGCCGAGAGCCCTGCATCTCTTTAATACAGGCACCATATCTCTTGCCATTTATTTTTCCTCCTAAAATAATCTACCTGGAATTAAACTCTTCTACGCTTTGGTGGTCTACATCCGTTATGAGGTACCGGAGTAACATCCTTTATACTGGTTACCTGAATTCCACAAGCCTCTAAAGCACGGATAGCTGCTTCTCTTCCTGCTCCCGGTCCCTTAACCATAACCTCAACAGACTTTAATCCATGGATAACTGCTGCCTTTGCTGCAGTCTCTGCCGCCATTTGAGCAGCATAAGGGGTAGACTTTTTGGATCCTCTGAAACCAAGTCCGCCTGCACTTGCCCATGAAAGAGCATTGCCTTCAGAATCTGTTAATGTAACTATTGTATTATTAAATGATGACTGAATGTGTGCCTGTCCGCGCTCGACATTCTTTTTCACACGCTTCTTTGTCACTTTTTTTGCTGCACCTTTTGCACTAGCCATGACCTAAGAATCCTCCTTTAATTATTTCTTCTTATTTGCGATGGTCTTCTTTGGACCTTTTCTTGTCCTTGCGTTGTTCTTTGTGTTCTGACCACGAACAGGAAGTCCCTTTCTATGACGAACACCTCTGTAACAACCGATCTCCTGAAGTCTCTTGATATTCATAGCTACTTCACGACGAAGATCACCTTCAACCAGAACGGATTCCTCAATCACATCACGAATTTTTCCAACCTGTTCGTCAGAAAGATCCTTGCAACGAATGTCCGGATCAACAGCTGCTTTTGTTAAAATTTCATTAGATTTAGCTCTTCCTATACCGTAGATATAAGTAAGGCCAATCTCTACACGCTTCTCTCTTGGTAAATCGACACCACTAATACGAGCCATTAGCGTTTAACCTCCGTTATTTTTTCAATTATTAGTAACAATATATGTGAAATTTGGTATTGGAATGATGATTTCCTTCTACCCAGCCGCTTTAAACCGTACAACGAAATATTAATTTCGAGGTGAAGAAAAATTTATCTTCATAATATAAGCATAAACTTATAAATACGGTATCACAGATATGACCGGCTCACATTTCCGGTGATATCCATAACGCAGAAAGCAAGACTCCTAATTATTAATCTTAATCAGAATTATCCCTGTCTCTGCTTGTGTTTTGGGTTCTCACAGATGATTCTGATTGCACCCTTTCTCTTGATAACCTTGCACTTTTCGCAAATTGGCTTCACAGATGACCTAACTTTCATTTCGAAAACTCCTTTCTGAATAAAGTCCACTATATATATTAACACAGTCTACAGCAAGTTTCAAGTGTAATTTTAGAAAAATTTTATTGTCTTTCTTTGGCTCTTCAACTACACTAACTGTATAATCTTTTATCTCAGCTTCCAAACTTCTAGAAGAATTTGTGGTTTCTTCATTCTACAACTCTCCTCTCTTCTCTTTCCTTCTTTTCCGTTTCATAAGACATTATCTTATCCTTCCATATTTCTGAAAGTTCTTTTTCACTTCTTCTGTCTGCAAGTCCCATATCATCTCTCAAGATTTTCCCGAAATACCTGCTTAATTTTTCCGCCCCATATACATTTAAATGTAATCCTTTATCATAGGTATCTGTATTAAAATTAATACCGGCATCCTCTATATGCTCAAGTAAATTAATATAGGTAAGTTTCTTTTCTTTAGCATATTTAACAATTTGTTTATCCCACTGCTTATGCCAATAAGGATATAAAACCGGAGCTTTGATTAAGACAAGCTCCGCACCATTTTCTCTGCAAAGTTCAACCATCTTATCAAGATAAGCATATGAATTATCACTAAATTTATATTTTGTCAGCGGCCTTGGTTTCGGCATCTTACCTGCTGCCCTTATATCTGCATTCATTAGATAGCCATTGTTTGAGACTTTATCTTTATGGAAGAGATAGTGAAAATCCTGTTTTGAAAGCTCACTCCATCTGGAATGAAATCGCAAAATAGGAAATATATATTCAATCATTTTTTCCTCAGGTAGCATAGATGCATTAATAGCATCTATTTTTTCTTTTGACCATTTCATTCCATCCAAGGTCATCCTATTATAACTCTCTTTTTGTGGTACTCCATACTTCATAGCGAGTACATTATAGACAACAACCTTAGGTTTCTCTTCCTTAAGCATTTCCTTTAG
Organism: Catonella sp.; assembly: GCF_052169795.1. Taxonomy (GTDB): domain Bacteria; phylum Bacillota; class Clostridia; order Lachnospirales; family Lachnospiraceae; genus Catonella. The sequence goes on along the minus strand of NZ_JBQNBU010000041.1, from coordinate 12,793 downwards.
AAGATAGTATGACTGCCAGATTAGTTGTTGGGCACTGCCCCTGATATAGCTGTTTATTCCATACTCCTCCCATAATACCTTTGGCGAAAAGTTTTCATATACCTCACAATCACCTATAAAGAGTAGATCATGATTTTTATCTTCCTTATAATATTCCGAAACTAAGGCTCCCTCCGGAATATCTTCTATATACTTAGGCATTAACAGGCTCTGCAATACATAAAGAATCACAATCATTAGAATGATTCCTGAAATTATATAAAATGTTTTCTTCATTCCTCCTCCTAAAACTGATTGTAAATAAACTGAGAAGAATCAAATCCCATTCCATAGGCTCCAAATACTAGAATGACTATGAATAAGGCTCCCAGTCCTGTATACCAAAGTAAGGCTTTCTTAGCCAAAATTTTATCTCTTAAATCTCCACCTCTATTTAAAAGGCTCACAGCAAAGAGAATAATGACACCTACTCCCACTACTGCAAATTGGATCGCATCCAATCCAAGCTCCTCTTTTCCTATCAAATGCCAGTTGTTTACTGTAAAGATGCTAAAATAAGTTTTGAATGTCAGTCCCACATCTCCGTAGCAGTCAAGCATTCTCACACTACTTACAAAAAATAGAGTTCTCATAACACAGAGAGCATCGTAAATCCTGAGTCTACACTTCTTTATCGGTACAAACCTGTGAAAAAGCTCATAAAAGCCCTTCAATTCCTCTGAGATTAACATAAATAAGCCATTTAATAAACCCCATACTATGAAGTTCCAGCCTGCTCCATGCCAAAAACCTGTGAGAAACCATACTGTCAGTGTTGAAATATATACCGGCACTCTTTTTCCAATATTTTTACCAAGATGTTTCCTTGCCGACTTTGAAATGAAAAGCATGGCATTTGAAACTGACAGAGGATAAAATACATACTCTGTAAACCAGCTGCCCATAGTAATATGCCATCTGTTCCAATACTCTTTAATTGATTTTGAAAAATAAGGTCTGATAAAGTTTTCTTCTGTTTTTATTCCAAGCATTTCAGCTATTGCTATAGTAATATCTATACCGCCGGTAAAATCTGCATAAATTTGAATAGTATAAAAAACAATTCCTAAAAAAGCAAAGCCACCATTATACTTTTCAGGCTCTGCAATAATTGTTACAACAGCAGTCATTATTCTATCGGCTATCACTACTTTTTTGAAATATCCCCAAAGAAGTCTGTATAATCCCCTAATAAATTTCTTTTCCGAAAACTCATGTTTTTCAAATAAAGACTCAGAGATTGCATCAAATCGGCTAATAGGTCCCTGTATCAACTGCGGAAAAAATGATACGAAAAGTGCAAATTTTGCTAAGTTCTTTTCTGCAGGATATTTTCCACGAAATACATCAATTAAATAGCCTAAACTCTTGAATGTGTAAAAAGAAATACCCAGAGGAAGTAATAAATCCACAAAATTAAAAGCTTTTTTCCCTAAAATACCGCTCCATATAAAGTTCATATTGCGAATTATGAAGTTAGTATATTTAGGTATTCCAAGTAAAACCAGTGCGATAAAAAGTCCCAGGCAGAACCATCTTTTTTGAACCTTCCCTACCCGCTTTTTTTCATTCTTAAACCCTTGTTTATCTAATGTTGTCTTTTTTTCTTTTAATCCATCGTGTAATTTACTTATTCTGATTGCTGTCAGATAAACGGCTATTGTTACTCCGGAAATATATATAAGATATTCTTTTCCTGATAAATAATAAAACAAGAAACTCACAAAAAGTAAAAACTGCCATTGAAACCTTTTAAAAAAAGTATAGTAACCTATCACAACCAAGCATAAAAACGCAATGAATTCATAGGATACAAATAGCATGGCTTACTCCAATTCCTTAAGCAGTTCAAATAAAGCATCTGCAGAGTTAAAATTATCAGGTACTATCTCATTTGCAGGAATTTTAATTTCAAAACTGTCTGCAATCTCTGAAATAAGTGTAACAATATCCATAGAATCAAAAATTTTAGAATCAATCAGACTCTTTTCAGTTTCGTAATCTACCTCAGGATGAATTTCCTGCAAAATTTCTACCAAATCTTGTTTTTCCATTTCTTATTTTCCCTCTCTACTAATCATATTTAACAAATTTATCCTATCAATCTTACCACCTGTCATAACAGGAAGATGCTCCACCTTCACTACTTTTCCCGGCACCATGTAAGCAGGAAGTTTCTCTTTAAATAAAGCCTTTACTATAGGAACTTCTGCACTGCCCTCATAAAAAAAGCATATCTTCCCCATATCCTTATTATATACACAAGCTCCTCTTACCACATTTTCAAAGGAGTTACCCAAAGACTCTATTTCTTCCAGTTCGATTCTATATCCCATGTGCTTTATTTGGTTATCTTTTCTTCCCACAAAGATTAAGTCATTATTTTCATTAAAATAACCTATGTCACCGGTTCTATATATCGTCTCTAAAAAGTTTTTATTTAATGGATTTTGTACAAAGCTCTCCTTAGTTCTTTCAAAATCCTTATAGTATCCCTGTGTAACTGCAGTACCTCTGATACATATTTCTCCCTTTTCTCCCTGTAAAACATTATTATCTTCTTCATCTAAGAGAAAAATATCAGTATTTTGAAAAGGCTTTCCAATAGGAATACCATTTTCAATATCTTCTACTTTGTCAACGATATAAAAGCTGCTCATTCCCGTACACTCAGTAGGTCCATATAGATTAATAAATTTTGCCTTAGGGCAGGCATTTTTCCACTGTTTAAAATGATTAATCGGAAAAACTTCCCCACCAAAAGCGATAGTCCTAAGATATTCAGGTTTTACAAATTCAAAAGCCCCTAGTTTTGTAAGTATTGTAAGTGCCGAAACTACAAAGCAGATTGTATTAACCTTATTATCATTTAGATATTCTATCAACTTTACAGGACTCATAAACATCTTTTTAGGAATGAGATAAGTAGTAGCACCATATTTCATTGTGGTATAAAAGTCTTTTAAACAGGCATCTAAGTAAAGCGGAGCCTGATTTCCAAAAACCGTTGTCTCATCACATTCTAAAACTTTGCCTAATTCCTCTATATAGTCAATTACACTTCTATGATTAGCAATTACTCCTTTGGGAACTCCTGTAGAACCGGAAGTAAACACAATGTAAATAGGATCGGTGTCTATTGCTTTTCTTCTAATTTCAGCAAGTTTTTCCAGATTAGGTGTGTTTTTAATCTCATCAAAACTTATGATTTCTCCGGCAAATCCCAGATTCATTGCTTTTTCTTTTGTAAAACTATCGCAAATCATAAGCTTTGCATCTGTGGTCTTCATAATATGATTAAGCCTGCCATCTGCCATCTCTAAGTCCATAGCTACATGGTAATTTCCTGATTCTATTATCCCCAGAAAGGCGGAGGCCTCTTCAGGAGATTTTTCCATAAAAACCAGTATCGGTTCTTTGTATATCTCTTTTTCACTTACAAATGAAGCTACAGTATCTGCCCTATCTTTTAATTCCCTAAAGGTAAGTGTTGAGTATTCTCCCACAAAAGCCGGTTTATTGGGATATTTCGCCACCACAGCCTCAAGGTAGTTAAGCACATTAGTGATTCTCATCAAATTCTCCTAAGAACTTTATTTCTTTATTTTATTTTTGGATAAGCCTTTCTGTCATACTTGTAAGCATATCTGAATACTGCTAAATTATCTGAAATATTTATATTTTTCTTCTGTTATATTTTTCTCTGTTTGTATTTCTTCTGAATTTTTATGTTATCTTTTATAAAATATACTCTCATTATGTTATGAAAATATCCTTCCTCGTACATATGTTATAATCAAGCCTTATTATAACTCTATCTCAATATAAGTATCAAGACTGTATTACCTCATTCCATTGTAAATTGCAAACCTAAACATAATGATTTTCATATATTAAATATAAAATCCTGTATCTAGCCAAAATATAGAATTCTATATTTTACTGGATACAGGATATATTTTAATTAAATCTCAAATATATAAGCCCTAAAGCCTTCCATCTCAATTCCTGAATTAAACTCCACCTTATCTCCTGTAAGCAAATCTGTAAGACTTCCGCTTACACCCTCAAGATTAAAATTAAGCCTTGCATTTCCACTGTCTGCATTTACAGCAACCACAATGCGTTTTCCATCTTTCTCTCTTAAATATGCACATTGCTTATTTGCTATCTGAAGAGCCTTAAAACTTCCATAGCAAAGTGCAGGAGCTTCATTATATATCTCTATTAATTTAGTTATATACCCTGTAAGTTCATTAAATTCAGGTTTTTCAAATGCAGGTCTGAGTGCAGGGTCTCCTTCTTTTTTATCTGCCTTAAAGCCCCATTCACTTCCATAGTAAATCATAGGTATGCCCGGCATCGTAAACATAAGAGCATAGGCAAGCGGAATATGCTTCTCCTCAGTAAGAATACTGGCAAGCCTTGATACATCATGATTATCTACAAAGCTTAAAAGATGTTTGCCTCTGTATAAAGTCCAGTTTTCCTCTCCAAACTGGCGGTTAAGGGAATGCATTATTTCAAAAAGGTTTAAGCTGTTCAGACTTGAATAAATGCCCTTATAGCACTCATAGTTAGTAGCAGAATGGCACATTTCATCATTCATAATCTGATTATAGTCACCGCCTATCATTTCTCCGGCAAGGAAAAACTCAGGCTTCATCTGACTTGTTTCATATCTTAGTCTCTTTAAGAAATCCCTGTCTACCATATAAGCTACATCAAGCCTAAGACCATCTATGTCAAATTCCTTTACCCAGCCTCTTACACTTTCTATAAGATAGTCTGTGACTGCATTGTTTCTAAGGTTTAACTTAACCAAATCGTAATGACCTTCCCAACCTTCGTACCACAGCCCGTCATTGTAGTTGCTGTTTCCACCAAAATTAATGTTAAACCAATCCTTGTACTGAGAATTTTCCCTTTTTTCAAGCAAATCCTTAAAACCAAAGAAGCCTCTTCCTACATGATTAAATACTCCGTCAAGAACTACTTTAATACCTTCTTTGTGAAGTTCTTCACAAACTTTTTTGAAATCCTCATTAGTTCCAAGCCTTACATCTATCTTGCTATAATCTCTTGTATTATAGCCATGTGTGTCTGATTCAAATACCGGTGAAAAATACACAGCTCCAATGCCCATCTTTTTAAGATGTGGAATGAAATCAAGCACCTTCAGTATTCTATGCTCTAATTTTCCATCATTTTCAAAAGGTGCACCACAAAATCCCATCGGATAAAACTGATAAAACACTTTTTCATAAGCCCACATTTATTATTCTTCCTCCCTTAATACAAATATCAGCTTATTGTACCAGATTTTATCAGATTTTGCCACTAATTCTTTTACTTTGATTTTTTCCATTTTTTTATGTGGGTGTCAAAAATATTTACCTAATATAAACTTCTCTCCTATGTCCCACAGTAAGTGCCAAAATGATGAGCTCATTATCATTTATCTCACAAATAAGACGATAATCGCCTATCCTATATCTCCAACTGCCGCTTCTGTTTGCAGTGAGACCTTTTCCCTGTTTATATGGATTATCTATTTCTTCAAGATTCTTTTCAATCCAGTTAGCAATCATCTTCTGTGTATACCTGTCAAGCTTCTTAAATTCCTTATCAAATCTAGCTGTAGTCTCTACTCTGTACATTATAAGCCAAGCTCCTTCTTAAGTTCAGCAAATGGACGACTTTTCTTTCCGCTATCTACATATTCCTTATATGCTTCTTCACCAACCTTGATATCATACTCATCTTCTATTTTCTCAAATAAAGCTTTCTTAAATGCCTCGCCCAAAGACATTGAATTAAGCTTTGCATAGCTGTCTGCCAATGATTTTTCTTCTTCTGTTAATCTTATTGAAAATGCCATAATTCGCCTCCTTTCTTTGTAGTATATTGTACTACTGTCGGTGATATGTTGTCAATAAGATATTGATTGGTATGAGAATCATAATAACCCTGTCATATATGGCGGTATGCAGATTATATCATCTTTTACGCTAAGGTTCTTCGGATGAATAATATAACAGTTACCTATACGCTTGCCATACACTTCCTTAAAGCGTGATAATGACTTTGTCGTATATCTTTTTCCTGATTTTACTTCTATCGGAAACATCTTATATTTAAGCTTACTGTTATTAGACAGCAAAAAATCTATTTCCATATCATTTCTGTGCTTTTCTTCATTATAATGTGTATAAAAGTACAGTTTATGTCCATTTGCAGTAAGCATCTGTGCAATCAGATTTTCATAAAGCATTCCTTCATTCAGGGATAATTTATCCATCAGAATCTGTTTATAGACTTCATTTTCCATTATTTCATTCTCATTAAATGCATGGCTTAAAAGCAAGCCGGTATCACACATATAACATTTAATGTATGTTTCAGAAGCATTAAGTGCCGGTGCAATATTAGGATCATCAGTTTTTCTGCATTCGTTAACAATCATGCTATCTGTAAGCCAGAAAAAAGTTTCTGCATATTGTTCTGCAAATGAACCGTTTATAATATTGCCAAAAACCACTCTCTTCTCATGCTTTGAAAGCAGTGCCGGTAATATGTCATAGAGAGCAATTACTCTGGATCTGTATCTGGCATTTATTTTCATAATATCTTCACGATAGAGATTTAATATATTCCTCTTTATCCTGTCCGCTTCTCCAAAATTTTTATGAGATTCTATATATATAGAAACCACTTGTGGCATACCACCAACAAGCATATATTCCCTTAATAATTGCATTGCCTTTTCATGCAAGCCCCTCTCTAATGGAATATTTTTCAAAAAACAATCCTGTATATATATAGTAAGAGGTTTATCTCCCATTGCAATACAAAATTCTTCAAAATCCATGGGATACATTTTTATAGCTCTCTCTTCAGAAGGAATTACTATATCTTTTACATTCTCTTTTATGGATATAAGCGAACCGGTTTCGATATAATCATATCTTCCGTCAGCCACAAGATATTTAACCAGCTCTCTGGCAGCAGGAAATCTTTGTACTTCATCAAAAATTATAAGGCTTTTCCTCTCCTTTAATTCAACACCATATATATTTTGTAACAGCATAAAAAGAGTATCTAAATTGTTACTAAACCGCGTAAAGTAATCTTTTACCTCATTTGATATTCTTGCAAAATCTATTAAAATAAAGCTTTCGTATTCGTTTTTTGCAAATTCCTGCACTATAGTTGATTTTCCAACCCGCCTTGCTCCTTCAATAAGCAAGGCTTCTCTGCCATTTAGGTTTTTCCACTCTAGCAGTTTTTCATATATCTTTCTTTTAAAAATCAATTTATCACACCTCCACAAGCCCATTTTACCACCATTTCCCAAAAAGCGCAATTTAATATTGAAGCGAATTTTTGTGTATACGCACTTTTATAATGCTGTGAACTTTGATGTATACGCAGTTTCAGATTGTGGCTAACTTTGGTGTATGCGCAGTTTCAGCTAAATTTAGACTTAGTTAAAACTCAGGTTATGGGATAATATCTGACTTTCTGTGGAAATAATTTATTAGAATAATCATACAGGAATAGTTGTCACAAGCTTGTAAAAAAGACAGAAGCCTCTGCTCCTGCCTTTAAATTACATCTTCAACTTCCACATTGATATGAAATATCAGATTTAAAACCACTGCTGTTGTAGGTATTTCTGTATTTTCTGAAATTTGCTTCAGTTATATCTATGTTCTTAACAAAATATTCTGGAACTAAATCTTGAAATGTCACATCTCCTTCCGAAAACGAACCTTCTTCAATGCACACTACATTTCCATTTACCATTTTATATTTTGAATAAAATCCTCCACCAGATACTCCAAGGAAATTTGGAGAATAAAAATCATAATGAAACATCTGGTTCCAATGCCCTTGCTCAAATATTTTATTTACCTTACCATTTCTATATGTATATACTCTTTCTATCATTTGCCCCCTTCCTTGATTTATAGGATCATTATAGTCAAATGAGCAGATAAGTTCATCTACCTTATCACCATCAAAGTCATGGTAGGCAAACCAACCATATCATACGACGCATCAGCAGGTGGATTTTCAGCTGACTCCCCCATAGTTCTTTCAGGTGCTGCCATCAAATACCTAAGCAATTTTTCATACTCCAAATGTGCCTTCAGATTTTTTGATTTTTTAGCCTTAACTCTGTGCTTCTTGCCAGTTACATTTGAATCTGTTTTTATGCTGCTTACATGCTCTTTTATATTCTCTAAGTCCCATCTGTGCCACTCTTTTTTTACTTCTTTAAACTTAGATGCAAATTTTTTGTACTCATTTTTAGATATTCTTTTTGGTTTGCCATTCACTATCTTATGATATTTATTTGATTTTTTTGAACTCATTTCGTCAAATTCATAATGATATGTATAAGCAAGATTTAAATTACCTTTTTTATCTATTCTATAAATCTCATAATCTTTTGTATCAACAAAACTGCTCCAAAAGTGCATAGCTCCCATTACATAATTTTTATATAGCTTTATACCATCTGTCGCAAAAATTCCACCTGATTCTCCACTTCCTTGTCCAAAAGGACCATTGACACCAACACCAATAATTTTTGCTTTTCTAATTTTATTTCCAAAATTCAAGTAAACATCACAAGAACTTCTTCCACGCGGAGTAGCAAAAGTTTCTACAATCAAATCGTCTTTTCCATCGTTATTGAGATCAACAATATTAAATTCTGTATTACTCATACCATCATAGTCATCTACACACCCCTTCTTCAATATCTTTACATATTCTTTCTTTACTGCCTTACTAAGCCCTTTAGCATAGGCTGGGGTAAGGTTTGTACCTGATACAAATAGGGCTGTGGCCAGGATGGCGGTTAAAGTTTTTAATTTTTTTGATTTTAACATGATTTTGCTCCTTAATTTATTTTAATTCATTGAAGTTATCTCAACTATATTCTAACTTTCCTTAGAAAATTTAATCCCTTTTTTTTCACAAATCTGCCTCAACTTTGCTTCATTAGCTACATCTACCTTACTTCCACATATAATTTCATCTGGAGTTACAATATCTACCAGTTTTCCTTCTTTTCCATCATTTTTGTTCAGCATTCTCCATTCAGATTCTTCACAAAATTCAGTTATTTTATAAAAACATATTTTAAAAAGTTCATCATATTCTAGTTCTTGTGTGTCATCAGTATAATGTATAGGAAGAACATAATTTCCATTTTTTATCATTTTATCAAAGTCATATAATGCACAAAATCCATTGTGTGTACCACCAAATTTCTCCCACAAGTGTGAACAATTACTAATATCAGTAAAACAAGTTAATGCCATATCTTTTCTTATAAGTTCTCCCATTTTCCCAGTTATTTTAGTTTCTTTTCCATTCAGCAAAAGTTTCTCTACATCTTTTTTAATAGTTTTACTGCGTAAAACTTCTCTATTTTTAGGAATATTCGATAAAATTATCTTAGCATATTTTATAACCTCCATGTTTTCTTTGTATAAATCACTGTTTTTCCCATCAAATGCAACCTCAATTGCTTTATCTACATCTCCTTTATGTTCTATAAATGCTGATACCACTTTTTCAATAACTAGTTTATCAACATCATTACCTATTCCTTTAATTTTATAAGTATGCCTAAATTCATCTGGAAATTTGTCTGCTACTGCTGCCCATACCTTATCATTTTCTAAAGCATGGAATTCATTTTCAGCATTGTCTCTTAATGGTCTATATCTGTATAATTTATCTGGAAATTCTTTTTTCCAAGCATCATCATTGTAGATAGTATTTCCTCCATCTTTTTTATATACTCTTAAAAATTCAGTTTTCTTCTCAATATTCATGATAAAAATCTCCTTCAGTTTATATTTTTCATTTTGGCTTCCATCCCCCTCAAAGTTTTGAAGTCACACTTTCCTTACCTGCTTATAAATCCCCATTTACCATTTAATTCAACTGGTGCAAGCCCTTCTTTGAAATCACCCGCATCATCATACTTTAATGGTATTATAGTTTTACCTTTACTATTTATATAACCACACTTGCCATTTAATTTCACTTCTACTAGCCCTTCGGAGAAAAAACTCATATTATCATACTTAAATGATATCACCTCTCTACCTGACTTATTTATATAGCCATGCTTACCATTTAATTCTACTCTTGCTAGTCCTTTGCCGAAACCGTATGTAAAATCATATTTTAATGGTATCATCTCCCTATCTGACTTATTTATATAGCCCCACTTACCATTTAGTTCCACTTTAGCTAGTCCTTCTCTAAATACTCTGAATCTGTCTAATCCATCATACTTTAATGGTATCACCTCCCTACCTGACTTATTTATACAGCCCCACTTTCCATTTAGTGCAACTGCTGACAGTCCTTCGTTGAAATTCCGTGCCTCATCATATTTAAACGGTATCACCACTTCTCCAGTCTCATATGCTTTTCTCTTTTTCTCCACCCACCATTTCTTTTCTTTCACATTCTTATAGGTATTCTGTAAAGGCACTACTTTTCCGTTCTTTATCTCAAATACTTCCCATATTACGCCATTTGGATTGTATGGTATTATATAAACTGCTGTAAGACCATTTTTGTCATATACCTCTACCCTTATATTAAGTCCTTCCATGTCCTTAGCTGAGTAGTTCTTCTTGAGACTGTTTGTGTAGTCGGATACATAATACTTGTAATATCCCTTCTTTATATTGGCTATGTTAATTATCTCAACCCCGTTTCCGTCCTTGCTGTCAAGATATAAGCTATTGCCATGTTTATCCTTTTTTACATTTCCGCCAATGTACGCCATATTTCCCTTTTTTGCCTTGTATGGTGTAAAGAGGTAGGAGTCAAGATCATTTGCCCCATCCCAGGAAAGCACTACCTTCATCTGATTATCTGTTACAGGTCTGGTCATAGCTACCGTTACATTCTTATCATCATCTACTACTATAGTCTTATAGCCTACAACATATCCATTCATCCTTATTTCAAGGGTATAAACTCCATTTACAAGCTCTATTACAAGGTTTCCACCTGCATCTGTATTGCCTATAGTTACCTGCTCCCCTGTCTTGTTGTTTAAGCCTTTTCTAGCTATTACTTCAGCCCCTGAAAGCGAGGTTTTTACTATATTTTTCTTGCTGTACTTTATATTCTCACCGTCATATACATTTATGCTTACCTTATGACTTGCTTCTGATATGGCTACAAGAGTTATATTAGCTATCCAAATAATAACTCCTGTCTTGTCTATAACTGCTTTAGCACCTTCTGTAGTAATGTATCCATCTGCAGATACCCTAAGAGTATAGCCTTCCTTTACAGGGAGTAAACCTGTAGTATAGTATCCCTTAGCATTGGTCTTTACAGTACCTATTACCTTTCCTGAGTATAAGAACTCAACTGTAGCATTTGCCACAGGATTTCTCTTTGAATCTAAAATATAGCCTTTTGCCACGCTTTTTTTAGACTTTTTAAGCATTGCATTGTAGGTATTGTAGGCTGCATTTAGCATTTTTACTTCATTTTTATCATAGGAACTTTGTTTGCTCTTGCTTATTCCCTTATAATCATACTGCTTTACATCTTTTCTGTTCTTATCTACCTTGAGGCTTATTTCTTCTACTTTATTTGCCTTCTTTACCCAGCGCCACTTTATCAGGCTGTCATTGTTAAAGAAATATCTGTCCCCTGTCCTCTCAAAGCTTGCGTAGGTAGGGGTGTAGATGCTGTCTTTTCTCTAGTAGATGAAGTTTGGCTTTCCTTTGTCGTCATAGTAATAATCTGTTATCTCAAGATCATTTTTCCTATGCTCTATGGACACTATCTTGTGCATTTTCCCTGTCTTTGGGTGCTTATATACTTCATACTCTATACGGTTGCCATTTTTCTTATTTATCAGCTCTTTTCTAACCAGCTTGTACTTCTTTATCTGACCGTCTTTGCTGCTCTTAGTGTTGATATCTTCAAGAGTGTAGAAGATTTTCTCGTTCCAATCCGCCTTGTAGTTTCTGGTATTTGCCTCCTTGTTCTTTTTGTAAATGTCGATTTTATCTGCCTTTGCTGAGTAGAGCTTATCTGCTCCTTTGGTTGCTGCAAAGGTAAGTTTTGCAGCCGGTTCTGTCATTCCAAACGAAAGGCTAAGTGCAAGTGCAAGTGAAAAGACTTGTTTCTTAATTCTTGGTTTCATAGTATTCTTTCCTCCATTTAATATTTACCTAAATTTAAAAACAAAAGGACTACCTGAGAATTAGTCCTCAAGCAATCCTTAATTTACATAGTTTATCCCTATTTAATTTTACAAAGATACCAAAACAGAACTGAGGTAAAGCTAAATTACCTCTGTCTGTCTGTCTGTCTGTCTGTCTGTCTGTCTGTCTGTAATAATGCTATCTTTTCTCATTTTCCCTGTCAAGCCCCTCAAAAAATCTTTGGTTACATTTTAGCAGAAATTTATGGAATTTTCAAGATGTAATGTGACTTTTGCAAAATGGTAGGGTTGCTTTTTAGTTTTTTCAGTCTATAGCATTAACTTTATCAAATTTTCTCTCAGGTAGCACAAGCATTAAAAGCATATTGTAAATACAAAGAAATGCTTTGTGCGTTTTCCAAGGTTATTATACCTTTAAAATGACATTTTTCCAAGGAAATTTAGGGGCTATTTTGACACTTTTTCTTTATTTTGCTCAAATCCTGAATTTATCTGCAGATATATCTGCAAACTCTACTTCTT
>NZ_JBQNBU010000040.1:0-19755 GCF_052169795.1 Catonella sp. | reverse complement strand
ATTACAACCTTAAATCTTTCATTAATTATATCAAAATATAAAGCAATTAAGCAATCTATTTATTTTTTTCAGCGTCTTTTTATCCTGCATCTGCCAATACAGGTAATCTTCCCAAGCTTCATCACTCCATATTTTTTGCATAAACTTATACCTCAATCAGTTCATGCTCTGTTAACGATTTTTCTCCTGCTTCAACCTTCCTTATAGACTCTCTAAGCCTTGTCATGTTCTCCTCTGAATAAAAAGGATCAGCAGAAATTTCAAAAGGTATTCTCCTCTCTCTAACAGCTTTTTTTGCAAATACACAAAATGCAGTCGTCATGTTCATTCCTATTTCACTGCAAAATGCATCAAACTGTTTCTTTAATTCTTCGTCCATACGTATATTTATGCTTGTCTGTGCCATATTATCAACTCCCTTCTTAATGAAATTATAAACAATTTCATATACTTTGTCAACAAATTTGTTTACAAAGTAAAGCAGTATTACTTGTTACTAATTTTATTATATCATTTATCTTATCATTTTTATAGCATAAATGATAAGATAAAATTTTCTTCCTTGACATTCATGCTTATTTGTTGTAAAAACTCTTTAGCAATAAGAAATAAAATAAGTTTATGTGAGGTCTGTATGAGATTAAGAAATGTACCCGGTTCAAGAGAAGATATAGCTAACAGCGAATTTGTTATACAGGAAGCTGAAAAACATAAAGGAGAAATTTCCTCATTTTTTCCTGCTAAGCAGCCTCTTTTTATAGAAATAGGCATGGGAAAAGGACAGTTTATAACCACACTTGCAAAGCTTAATCCTGAAATAAATTATATAGGGATTGAAAAATACTCAAGTGTGCTTGTAAGGGCTTTAGATAAGCAAAATGAACTTGAACTTCCAAATCTTAAATTCATCCGCATGGATGCAGAAGATATTAATGATGTTTTTGATGAAAATGAAGTGGATGGTATTTATCTTAACTTTTCCGACCCTTGGCCAAAAGACAGACACGCAAAGAGGAGGCTTACTTCAAGACAGTTTTTTGCACGATATGAAAAGCTCTTAAAGTCTGATGGTAAAATCCGGTTTAAGACCGATAATGCAAGCCTCTTTGATTTTTCTTTAGAAGAAGTAGAAGCTACAAATTTTAAAGCTACCGAAGTTTCCTATGACCTTCATAACAGCGAGTGGAATGAGGGTAATATAATGACAGAGTATGAAGAAAGATTTTCTGCAAAGGGTAATCCTATAAAAAGAGTTGTGTTTATAAGACGATAAAAAGAAGCTGTCACATCGAAATAATCTAATTTCCCTGTGACAGCTATTCTACTACTATTGTAGAATACCTAGTCTATATTCTACTTAAATATCACCACCGTAGCTCCGGTTCCACCCTCATTATACTCTCCATCTCTAAAACTCTTTACATATTTACACTTCTTAAGATAATCATGTACAAGTCCTCTTAATGCCCCTGTACCTCTGCCATGAATTATTCTTACCTGTGGGAGATGGGCAAGATAAGCATCATCCATATACTTGATGAGTTCTGCCCTTGCATCCTCATAGCGGAGTCCTACAATATTCTTCTCTATGCTCACACTGAAACTCTTACTCATGCCTATACTGCCCTTACCGGTAGAAGACTTATCTTTAATTATCTTTACAGAGTTATCCTCTTCTACAAAAGCCAAATCCTTTACATTTACATTTGACTTCATTATGCCCATTGTGACTGTGAGATTTCCCTTCGCATCAGGCAGAGTACTTACAGTTCCTTTTATTCCCATAGAAATCACAAGCACCATATCTCCTATGTGTAACTGCTTATTTCCTACCCTATTTCGCTGGCTTTCCTTAGCTCTTATGCCATTGCTCTTTGTCACTTCGTTAATCTTTTCACGAAGTTTTGTTCTCTCTTCTTCCATCTCTCTTGCAGTAGCACCGCCAAGCCCCCATTTATTGTACTTTTTAATGGATGCATCAGCCATTTCCTTAGCCTCGGAGAGTATCTTATTCGCCTCTCGCTTAGCATCTGCAAGCAGACTTTCTTTCCTTTCGGCAAGTTTTTCTACATCTGTTTCAAGAGCCTGTTTTTCTTTTTCTATCTCAGCCCTTCTCTTCTTTATCCTCTCTTCTTCTTCCTCAATGAACTGCCTGCTTCTGTTTAGTTCTGCTATTACATCTTCAAATCGTTTGTCATTTGTATCTATTCTATTGGTTGCATCCTCTATAATTTCATCCGACAGACCAAGTTTTTTTGAAATAGCAAAAGCATTACTCTTGCCCGGTATTCCTATAAGAATGCGATATGTAGGCATGAGAGTTTCTATATTAAACTCAAGGCTTGCGTTTACAACTCCCTTTGTTGTAAGAGCATATACCTTAAGCTCACTATAATGAGTAGTTGCCATGACCCTTGCATCTCTTGCCTGAAGATTTGCAAGTATAGCCATCGCCAGAGCAGCACCCTCTGTAGGGTCAGTTCCTGCCCCAAGCTCATCAAAAAGCACAAGGCTCTCCCTGTCCGCCTCTTTTAAAATGCTTACGATATTTACCATATGAGATGAAAATGTAGAAAGACTTTGCTCTATACTCTGCTCATCTCCAATATCCGCATATATTTCACTAAATATACCAAGCTCAGACTTATCGAAAGCCGGTATATGAAGTCCTGCCTGTCCCATAAGGGTAATAAGTCCTACTGTCTTAAGCGAAACCGTCTTACCGCCAGTATTAGGTCCTGTAATTACAAGGAGTTCAAAGTCTTTTCCAAGATTAATATCTATAGGTACAACCTTTTTCTTATCTATCAGTGGATGTCTGCCCTTTTTGATATTTATTCTCCTGTCAAGATTAAATACCGGCTCAGTTGCACTCATTTCCTTTGCAAGCTCTGCCTTGGCAAAGATGAAGTCAAGTTCAGGAAGTACACCTACATCATATCTAAGTTCATCCAAATACCCTGCTGCCTCATTTGAAAGACTTGCAAGCACCTTTTCTATTTCCTTAGCTTCCTCTATAATTAATTCACTTAATTCATTATTATATTTAACTACTACTGCAGGCTCTACAAATACTGTCGAACCGGTGGAAGACTGATCATGAATAAGTCCGTCTACCTTAGTTCTATGCTCATTCTTAACAGGAAGGCAATATCTGCCGTTTCGCATAGTTACCTTGTTACTCTGTAAAAGTCCTTTTTCAGAAGCTGAATTTACAAGACTGTCAAGCTGTTCCCTAATTTTAGCATTGGTAAACTCTATCTTTCTTCTTACATTTTTAAGTCCGGGACTTGCATCATCTGCCATATCCTCTTCAGAAATGATACAACGCTTAATTTCATTATTGTAAGGTGAAAGAGGTGCAAGCAGCTCAAGCCTTTCAGAAAGGCTGTCAGCTTCTAATGAACTATCCCTTTTAGCTCCAAAGTTTTTCACACGCAGTGCCACATCAAGAGTCTTACTTATATTTATCAGCTCTCCCATGCCAAGGGTAGAACCCACTTCAAGCCTTATTAAAGAATCTCCTATCTCAGTAAGTCCGGAAAATGAGATATGACCTGACTGATATAGCCTTGCAAGTGCATCAGCAGTTTCTTTCTGTGCCTTATTTATCTCCTCTATATCCGTCATAGGAACAAGTCCTAAGACGGTCTCCTTTGCCTTATATGAAGAGGCAAGTTCAGATAACCTCGTTAAAATCTTATCAAACTCTAATGTATGTAATACTTTTTTATTCATATATTTCCCTTTTATACTAAGTTATTTCAACTGCATTACTTTCCCCAAAAAATATATACAGTACTTAAACTATTTAGTTTTTCTAAAATGCATAATCCACATAAAAAGGAACTGCCAATACGGCAGTTCCCTAAGGTTAAACAATCTCTCTAGAACTCAATAAACTTACTTTCTGCCTGCCCATTTATTACATAATAAGCTCTGCGTTCATTAGCATTGATGTAAACCTTTACAGACTTAACATCTTCAAGCTTTCCACCCTCTGCAAGGTATGCTTCCTTTGTTCTCTCGATCATCTCATCCGAATTTATCTGTATGCCGTTAAATTCAAAATAAGTCTCAAGGTCAATCCCCATAGCTGCCGCATTCTTTACATCTTTGTTTACAGTCATACTTCCTCCTATCATTACATTAACTATAGTTACTATATTGAAAGACAAATGTCTTACAACCGACTTAATGACTCCATTTAAGCCTGTGCAAATCTCCTTTCAGTTTCATTCCCTCAAAATCCTGCTGCCTTAGTGCCTCATATAGCATAATCGCAACTGAATTAGAGAGATTTAAAGACCTTATTTCTCCAATCATAGGTATCCTTACCGAAGTATCTTCATATTTTATTAAAATCTCTTCCGGAATTCCTGCACTCTCTTTACCAAACATTATGAAATCATCTTCATTATATTCCACTTCTGTATATGCTTTTTTAGCCTTAGTTGTAGCCATATAAATCCTTGCACCGGGGTTCCTTGCCATAAACTCACTAAAATTTTCATATACATATAAATCTAAGTCTTTCCAGTAGTCCATTCCTGCCCTACGTACCTGCTTATCCGATATATCAAACCCAAGAGGCTTAATCAGATGTAGTGAGGTTCCGGTAGCGACGCAGGTACGACCTATATTGCCTGTATTTGCAGGTATCTCAGGCTCATGCAAAACTATATTCATAATCAATCACTGGTAATGGCTATGTTAAAATTAATACATTTACTGTCTTCATACGAGAGCGGTATGCATAAGTTCTTAGTAAATGCAGTGCTGAAAGTCATATCTCCGCTTCCTACCGTAGGTGGAGTAATATCTATCCCTATACCCTGGCTCGAAAATAATGTTGCCGCATTTCCAAGAACCATATTTCCAAGCTCACATATTGCACTATGTCCAATTTCTCCAAGCTCCGGCAAAGGCCCCTGCATCATCATCTTACCTGCTATATCGCAGGCCACAGGATTAGTAAATTCTATGATGACCTGTCCTCTTACATCGCCTGTAATTCCTATTATTATTATAAGTGAATCATGCGAAAACTTCATGTCCTTAAGCCCCGGCCTGCCGATAGCAGTGTCAATCATACAAGTCTGCTTAAGTATAGTCGTAGCGGCCGCAAGAAAGGGATTGATGTATTCAACACTGAGTCCTGCCATATTACTACCTCCAATATTATTTTTTCAGATGTCTCTTTGCAAAACTTTCTATTCTTGACATTGCAACTCTTAAGTTGTCAATAGAGTACGCATACGAAATTCTTATAAAACCTTCTCCACATTCTCCAAAAGCTGTTCCCGGAACTACCGCCAGCTTCTCTTCTTCTAACAGTTTTGTAGCAAATTCCTCACTGGTCATATTAAAATCTTTTATACAAGGAAAGATATAAAATGCTCCGAAAGGCTCAAAGCATTCAATACCAATTCGTTTAAGTTCCGTCATAAGGAATCTTCTGCGTTGATTATATGCCTCACGCATATTATCTACATCAGCATCTCCGTTTTTAAGTGCTTCAATGGCAGCATACTGACTTGTGGTAGGGGCACACATAATTGCAAACTGATGAATCTTTAGCATCTGGCTTATAACTCTCTTAGACCCTGCCGCATATCCCATACGCCAGCCTGTCATAGCAAAAGCCTTTGAAAAACCGTTTATGTATACTGTCCTCTCCTTCATCCCCGGAAAGGCAGCTATGGATACATGCTTTCCTTTGTAAGTAAGCTCTGCATATATCTCATCAGAAATCACAAATATATCTTTTTCTATGACAAAATCCACTATAGGACGAAGCTCCTCTTCTGTCATAATAGCTCCGGTTGGATTGTTTGGAAACGGCATTATTAAGACCTTGGTCTTGTCCGTGTAATAAGCCTCAAGCTCTTCCCTTGTAAGCTTAAATTCATTTTCAGCCTTAAGAGGTATGGATACAGGCTTACCCCCCGCAAGATGGGTACAAGGCAGATAAGATACATAACAAGGCTCAGGTATCAGAACTTCATCACCCGGATCAAGTATTGTTCTAAGTGCTATGTCGATTGCCTCACTTCCTCCTACAGTAACTATAACCTCATCTTTAGCATCATAGTCTAAATTGTATTTTCTTTTTACATACTCAGAAATATTTTCTTTCAGCTCTTTAAGTCCTGTATTTGAGGTATAATGAGTTTTGCCTCTTTCTAAGGAATATATTCCCTCTTCTCTTATATGCCATGGTGTCTGAAAATCCGGCTCACCTACTCCAAGGGAAATAGCATCTTTCATCTCACTTACTATATCAAAAAATTTTCTTATTCCGGAAGGTTTTATATCCTGTATTGCATTATTTAATATTTCCCTCAAGGTGTAATTAACTCCCTTTCATCTTTTTCTTCTTCAACATAGCTCATGCCATGCTCCTTGTACTTCTTTAATACAAAATGGGTTTCTGTACTTATAACCGACTCAAGAGGAGACAACTTGCTATGTACAAACTTAGCTACCTCCCTCATGCTCTTTCCTTCAACTATAACCATAAGGTCATAATCAGCAGACATAAGGTAAACATAAGATACCTCTTCAAATCTATATATACGCTTTGCCATAAAGTCAAAGCCCTCATCCCTTTTAGGAGCAACCTTTACCTCTATAAGAGCGGTAACTGTTTCAGTGTCATCTATTTTATCCCAGTCTACAAATGTAGGATAGCCACAAATTATTCTCTCTGCCTCAAGTGCTTTAATTTCGACACTTACCTGCTCAGGAGAAATACCCAGCATAGCCCCCAAGTCATTTGCTGATAACTTACTGTTCTTTTCTATAGCCTTCAGTATTTCCTGCCTTAATTTTTTGTTTTCCATATACACTTCCTCTTAATGCCTATTATACTACTATAATACTATAACTTACTCATTTCAACAAGTGCAAATTAATCCAAATTAATTCAATTTATTTGCACAAATATACCTCGGAGATTCTATGAACCTTTCCTCATCTTCAAAAACTATAATTCTTTTCTTTTCTTTTGTAACATTTCCTATGCATACAGCAGTAAGTCCTGCCTTTCTTAATACATAAGTCAGTTCTTCACCTCTGTCTGTAGCAATGAGATATGCCCCCTTTGAATTTAATTCCAAAGGATTAATGTCAAAATAATTACATATTTCTATCGTCTCCTGCTCAAAGGAAAGCCTATCGGCATATACCTTAAGTCCTGCCTCTTCTCTTTCCCCAAGATTCCAAAGCCCTGCAAGCAGTCCTCCTGCTTCAAGCGGAATCATTGCAGTTGCCCTATAAAAAGGCACAGCATCCATCTCTATAAACGGAAGCCTGTCTCCGGACTTAGTCTGCATTCTCTCCAGATAAAGTTTAGAAAAAACCGATTTCAGCATTTCCATATTTCTAGCTACAATTTCTATCATTCCGGCCTTTCCCGGACTTCCTGTCAAGATTATCTCCTGTCCTTCAAATATTTTCCGACACTGCCATGGTGCATCTGATATCTTTTTTAGCTGTCCTTTTCCGGATAGGAGAACCGTCATTTCTTCCTCACTGCCCTCTTTTATATGCACAGAAACTCTTTTAATTTCAGCACTCAGAGCATCTGCCGTTTTCTTTAAGGATGCTGAAAACTCTCTAAGCATAGCTTCATCAAATCCACCTGAAAAGACTATCTCTGCACGGATTTCATCAAGACTTCCTCCTGCACAAAATAATTTCCTTGCAATGTTGTTAAAATCAGCTTCCTTAAGAGTTACCTTTCCCTTGTAGGTTTTTACATCACTTGCTTCTACAGTGTATGCAGACTCATTCTGTCCGGTTATAGAGACAGAGTAGGCATTTTTTTGGAATAAACGCCTACTCTCCTCCTTTAAATACAATTGCTTTATTACACTTCTTGTATAAATATAATCAGGAATCTCTATCATCCTTCTATTCCCTCTTCTGAATCATCTGTTTCTTTATCATCATCACTTGGTACAGGGGTTTCTTTTTTATTTTTATTGTTCTTTTCTATTTTTTTCTTATCTTCAGAGGCCTTCTTTTCCTTTTTCTTTTTCTTTTTCTCTTCCTTCTTTTTCTTTTCTTCCTCTGCTTTCTTCTTTGCTTCGGCAGTTTCATACTCATGAGGCTTATAATTACTTGTATTTACTATGCTCTTTTCTTTTAAAACCCCATCTACATAGACCATCTTGTAAAGCTGTGCCCTGCTTCCGTTCTTTCTTGAAAGTACTACACTGCTAAAATCAACCTTTCTATGAGCTACATCCCTTGTTTCATGTCCATACACATTAAAAGTAATACTTCCACCACTGGTTATTCCTTCTACATATACCGGATATTTTGAAGTATTCTTAAACACAAAATCTTTCCAAGTGCCTGCTATTGCAGCATCTCTTGCAAGAGCTACATAATCTACAGATAAGGAGTGATTGAACCTCTGTACTACATCAAGCTCTGAAAATAAAACTGCATTATAAAGGGTTGATGATACCTGGCAGATTCCACCACCCATATCCGGTACTACTTTACCGTTTACATAAGCAGTTCCCATTCCATATCCGTTCTGCACTGTATATGGTTCCATCTTCTTATTGGCTGAAAGTGTTTCTCCCGGCATCAGAACTGAACCATTAATCAGTTTGCAACCGTTGGTTACATTCTGCCCTCTTCCGCCTGCAGGGTTGTATTTGGTAGTAAATGAGCCCAGTAAATCAGTTACTTTGGCAAGTTCGTCCTTATCATACTTCGGCTTTTTGCTTACAAGTGTGAAATCCGCTCCTATCTCATCTCCTACCGATGCAGGAAGTGAATTAATATATTCCTCAAAACGTTCTTTCGCAAGGGCTAACGATGCCTTCTTATCAATGTTTCTTCCTGTCTTCCCTCCACTTACTATAAACTTTCCATTTTCCCTTGTAAGACTTGCATTTTCTGCTGCAATATCATACTTTTGAGCAATATCGCTTACAAACTTATCCAATTTCTTTTTATCATATTTAAATTCAAGATTATACTCCGGTCTATTAGTCTTAGCAGTCTTGATAGCTTTATATCTTTCAATTATATTACCTGTTTCACCTATAAGTGAAATCTCTTCAACAATCTTCTCACTTTTAGCCTTCAATCCCAAATTGGCAAAAGATAAGGACTCTGAACCCTGTATTTCTCCATTTTCAGTTACAGACACCCTAAATTCCTTTTCTTTAATCCTATTTATATAGTCAGACAGGAGATTTTTTGCCTCTTCCTTAGTCTTGCCTCCCATATCAATTCCATTTACACTTATGCCCTCACATATTACCCCATCAGGCTTTTCACTAAGTGCCGAAACAGTAATACCCAGTCCAATAGTAACCACCATCAAAACTGCAACTGTTACATAGACTGCAATTAATAACTTCTTCCTCTTCATTTCCCACCTCTTATCAATTTCCTAACATACTTGCAATCATAGGAATAAGCATTGATGCCACAACGATTATAATGATAATTCGTGAAACTAATTTTTGGTTTTTCTTATTATTGAAATTCATAATCTTCTCCCGATATTATTTGATTAAAGTATTTTGACCCCTATCTTATAATATGATATAATTATAAAGTGTCAAAATTATGAAATATAAAATTTTTATTAAAAATCATGCACTTGCAAATGGAGGTAAATATGCCAATTTTCCTTATATTCGTCATCCTTTTTGCCATTTGGATAAAATATGAAACAGGCAAAAATTCAAAAATCGAAGCCAAATCCAATGCGGAATTCTTTGAAAGAGAACGACAGTCAAATTTTACAAGAAAAGCCGACATCTCCAACCTTGATTATATCACTATAGCCATTGATAAACTGCCCTTTATCGGAAACTATGAAGGGATTACTTCCTTCCAATCCTCACATATAATGGACAACTCTGTAAAAAATGAAATCCTCTCTTGCGAAAAGAGCATTATAGCCTTAAATAGTAAAAAGATACTAAATCTTAGCGGACTCAGTAACACCGATATCAAAATGCAGTACGGTGTTGCCAACCTCCAGATATTAATACAGTATGACGAAAACTTCTCCAAACTCTCAAGGCTGCTTGCCAAATGGGGCAGTCTGCTTTTTGAAGTAGGCGAACTTACTGCCGCTGAACAGGTTCTCTCTTATGGAGTAAGCTGTAAATGTGATATAGAGGATATTTTTATAAACCTTGCAAAAATATACCGTCATAACGGCAACGAACTTGGCATCAGCGACTTAGTTGAATCCTGTAGCTGTTTTGATGACCTGCGCAGGGAAAATATCATAAATCAAATCACATCTGTTTAACAATTTTATAACAACCTTTACTCACATACAATAGTAGATTTTACTGAATTTAATGTGCTTTTTACAATACAGAACAGCAAATTTGTGGAAATCACTTGCTTGACGGACATATATCTGCTAAAAAGCATCTCTCACATTTTGGTGAGCGTGAGGTACATATCTCCCTGCCAAGGGCTATTACATCCAAATTCCAAATTATCCATGCACTCTCAGGCAGTACTTCCATCAGTTCAAATTCTGCCTTTACAGGGTCTTCAGTAGTAGTGATACCGAGTCTTTTAGATATTCGCTTAACATGGGTATCTACAACTATGCTCGGTATATCAAAAATATTTCCTCTTACAACATTAGCCGTTTTTCTACCAACTCCGGGAAGTACTATCAGCTTTTCAAGTTCTTCAGGCACTTCTCCGCCATACTCGCTAAGCAGCATTCTTGCACAAGCTATTATATTTTTTGCCTTGTTGTGATAAAAGCCGGTAGAATGTATATCCTTCTCCATCTCCCTTAAGTCCGCCCCGGCAAAATCCTCCAGTGTTTTATATTTTTTAAATAACTCTCTAGTTACTATATTAACTCTCGCATCTGTACACTGTGCACTTAAAATGGTTGCAAATAAGAGTTGCCATGCATTTTCATGCTCAAGATATGTACGGCTCTCCCCTCCATATTTTTCTATAAGACGGCGAATAATCTCATCTATCCGCTCTTTTTCTTTTTTTGATAGTTTTTTCATATATGCTCCCACAAGATTTAATTTTGCACAATCTAATATAGCATATTATTAGAGGATAGTCTAGGTTAAATTAAAAAAGCATTGTGTAAGAAAGTTCAATGAACTAAACAGAATAAAAGCTATAATAATAAAAACGGAGTCCCTGCCACCCTCGTGGCAGGGACTCCGTAACTCATCATATTTATTGAGTTAATCAAGCAAACCCTTATATGTTTCTTCTGCACTTAAAATTTCTATATCATACTTACTATTATCAAAAATAAAGGTATAGGTTTTGTAGTCCTTTGACTCAATAATTACCTTAACTTTCTTATTTTTGCCGCCTCTAATCCTATATAATTTTACAGTAGAATTAGTTTTTTTATAATAATTAGTACCTCTCTCAAGAAAACTATCAGAAGGTCTGTATTGGATACCATCAAAATAAACATTGGTTATACTATTAACCCAATCAATAGCACCTTGATACCCCATAGTTTTGCTAATACCAAATGCAAAGCAATTATCAAACTCACTCACACCATAATCTTTTCTAGTTGGATTTGGCAAGTTAAGGTTCTTCTTTCCTGATTCATCAGGAACTGATGCTCTTGCCCTATCTCTTATAGCCAATACCTTAGCTGCTGCCTCCTTAACTTCATTTGCCTTATTGGTAAAATCGTTGGCTGCTGTCTTCAATGCCTCTTCATCAAACTGATTTTCATCTGACAGTTTATTCTTAATTTCATCACGCAGATTTTCTAATTCTCTTTGTTTCTCATCAACCTTATTTTTTGCAGTATCGACTTCTTTTGCATATACTTCTGCTTGTGTTATTACTTCAGCTATCTTTTTCACATTAGCCACAGCCTTATCTAAGCCTTCCATAGCAGTTTTTACTTCGTCTTCCTTATTAGTTAACTCAGCTTCAATAGCTTTTTTTGCTGCTGCTCTTCTTAGCTTATCTACCTCAGCCTTCTTCGCTAATGCAGTCTCCATTGCGGTTTTTGCTTCTGCTGTCTTTGCTTCTGCCTTCTTTGCTGCTGCCACAACATCCTTTACCGCTCTGAATAAATCATATACATTTTCAGTATTTTTTGCTGTCTCATATGCCTTATTTGCTTCATCAAGAGCAGATTGTACACTATCAAATGCTGCCTTTGCAGTTTCATAAGCCTCTTTAGCTTCTCCTGCCTCTTTTTCTGCCACTTCCTTGCTTTCTTCTGCCAGTTTAGCTGCCTCTTCTGCTTTGGTTACATATTCTTTTGCAGTTTCTAATGCCTGCTTTACTTTTTCTACTGCCTCTTCTGCTTTTTTTCCTTCTTTTTCTCTCACATAGGCTTCATCTTCTGTCTCTATCTCTTTTATATCCCTAGCTTCCTCTGCCTCTTCCATAGCAGTCTTTGCCGCCTTAGCAGCTTCTTCTACTGCTTTTGCATTTTGTTCTGCATCTGCTGCCGCCGCTACTGCATCTGCTACACTTCTTGCATTATTTGCTGAATTAGCAGCCTCTGTAGCCTTATTTACTGCCTCTTTTGCCTTTGCTAAAGCCTCTTCTGCTTCTTTTGCCACTTCTTTAGCTTCGTCAATTCCCTCAGCTGCTTCGGCTGCAAGTTTTGCATAGCCCGATACTTCACTAAGCATTTCTGTAGCTTTAGTCACAAATCCCGCTGCCTTATCTACTGCTTCTTTCTTTCTTTTTGCTTCTTCTTTAACTATGTTTACAGCCTCTTCTACTGCCTTTGCTGCTTCTTTTGCTTCTTGTTCTTTTTGTACTGCAAGCAAGGCCAGTTCCTTTGCCTTAGCTGCATCAGTTGCTGCCTTTGCTTCTTCTACTGCTTTTTCAGCTGCATTAACTGCTGCCCTAGCCTTATCCGCCTCTGCCTCTGCCCTAGCTGCTGCCTCAGATGCACTATCTGTTACATCACTAATTTCATCAATTTCATCAACCAAATCATCAGCTTTATCTGATACCTTCTCTGCCTCCGCTGCTGCTTTCTCTGCTTCTTCTACTGCTGCAGCCTTTGCATTTCTTTCTTCTTCTGCCCGTCTTTCCTCTTCTGCCCTTCTCTCTTCTTCTGCCCGTCTTTCCTCTTCTGCCCTTCTTTCTTCTTCCGCTCTTCTCTCTTCTTCTGCCCGTCTTTCCTCTTCTGCCTTTCTCTCTTCCTCTGCCTTCTTCGCTGCCTTTTCTTCTTCTGATAAACCGCTTGGTGAATAAGGCCTACTATAATAGCTATCACCCAAATAACCTACACCGCCTGATGTACTTCCACTGTTAGATGATGTGCTTTCTGTATTAGACTGTGTGCCTTCTGTATTTGACGATATGCTTCCTGTATCATTGTTTTTTACATCTTCACTATTCTCAGAAGTATCTCCATCATTCTTATTAAATACAGCTGCACCCTGTGCTGTCTCATCATCTTCAATTTCTAAATCAGAATTTGCATATGTTTCACCCGGTTTTACACTTATCTTTTTCCCCATAACAGTTAGCTTTACTGTCTTCTTTGTAGAATTAGTAACTACCAAATCTATCTTAGATGTAACCTTAGCCGTTTCCGAACCCGGTCTGTATATAAGATCCGCATAAGCTGCTTTTCCGCTTATACTAAGAGTCGTTTTTGAAGCTAGCTCAATTTTATTACCGGTTTCATCTATTATAAGTTTTGCATTTTTAACTGCACCTAAATAAATGATTTTCTTAAATTTTGTTCCCTTTGGAATGTATACTTTTGACTTATCTGATGAATTTATAACAAGAATCTTATCTTTATAATTGCCTTTTGGTACTCTAAAATTCTTTGCTGAAACTGTATTTAATACTATCTTATATACATTTTTTTGCTTTAAGACTGACTTAAG
The DNA here is from genome assembly GCF_052169795.1 of Catonella sp. Taxonomy (GTDB): domain Bacteria; phylum Bacillota; class Clostridia; order Lachnospirales; family Lachnospiraceae; genus Catonella. The sequence continues at coordinate 5,878 of NZ_JBQNBU010000040.1, read as the reverse complement.
TCCCTTATTAGTATTTACTGTAACCTCAATCCTCTTTACTGCTATCTTCTTTGTAGTTGCTGCCTGAGTTACTTCCCCAAAACACTGAGCAGGCAATACACTTAATGACATTGCCGCTATCATAGCTGTTGCTAAATTCTTCTTGAACTTCTTCATCTTTCCTCCTAATAGACATATTTAATCTAATTACATATAATGATTCTCTTTCTCACTTGTTTATCCTATCAATTTACTATGCTAAAGTCAATATCGTTAATGATTATTATTCTCAAAAGGCTAACAAGTATAATTGTGTGAATACTTCAAAATCCTTATTATCTCAGAAATAATCCTAATAATTCTTGAAGATTTGACCAATTTGTTATATCATTGTACTTATAATTTTCTAAGGAGGATTCTATGTGGACAAGAGCAATACTTAAAGCTAACGCAAAGGCTGCTGTTAAAAAGAACTATGTAAACGTGCTAATTGTATCACTGATTTTTGCCTTTATCTCCGGAGCCTTCAGCTCTTCATCTGCCGGTAAGGAAGTCAGTTCCTCGCTTACCTCAGGCCATCTGTCAAAAGATCTCCTCTCCTTTGCCAACATGGTTGTAGGACTCTCTATAGTTGCCGGAGTTATAGGCATCATTATTTCTATACTAGTCTTAAATCCAATTAAAGTTGGAGTACAAAGATTTTTTATAGAAAACCATTATGCTAAACCCGGACTTAATCCTCTTCTTTATGCATTTAAGACAAACTATACCAATATAATGAAAACTATGTTTTTAAAGGATATTTACCTCTTCCTTTGGTCATTGCTTTTAGGTATCCCCGGTATAATTAAGTCGTATTCATACCGTTTAGTGCCTTATATACTTGCTGATAATCCTGATATGTATCCTGATGAGGCCATAACCCTATCCAGAGAAATGATGGACGGACACAAACTAAATACTTTCATACTGGATTTAAGTTTCATACCATGGTGGTTGCTTTCAATATTTACCTTTAATATTGCCGGTATTTTTTATGTGTTCCCATATATAGACACTACTAATGCAGAACTTTATTTAGCTATTAAAACCGGTTCTCCTAACTATGGCGGTGGTTATTATGATGAATTTCAAACATTTATTTGATAATGGAAAAGTGATATATTCTGCAAACTGTTACGGAAATAATGATTTAGAAATTGTAGATAAAACAGAAGAAGGCGAATCTATCCGCCTTCTTCTTGTAAATGGAGCCAGAGAATCTGCAAGTTATAATAAAAAAGAGTATCGTAATGACCTTGTGTTCAGATATTCAATAGGTTTCAATGATGTTTTTCATATCAATAACAGCCTTAAAAAATGCCTTCTCATAGGAGGTGCCGGCTTTTCTTATCCAAAATACTTTATCAGCCATTTTCCCGAAAAAACTCTTGATGTAGTAGAAATAGACAGCTCCATGGTAGAGCTTGCTTTCAAATACTTTTATTTAGATGAACTTTTTGATGACTATAATCTTTACGAAAATAAAAGGCTCACAATATATATCATGGATGGACGGGAATATATATCCACTACCTCAAATACCTACGATGCCATCTTCAATGATGCCTATATTTCAGACTCTCCCGCCGAAGGACTGATGACTTTCGAAGCTGTTTCATTAATAAAAAAATGCCTTAATCCTAATGGTATCTATGTTGTTAATGTAATTACAGCCATCTCCGGAGAGGCAGCCTATCCTCTCTTTTCTGTACTCGCTTATATAAAACAACATTTTAAATATACTAAGTTTTTCAAATGTCGCCTTGATACTCCTGCAAATGAAAAGCAGAACTGCCTTATTTTTGCATCTGATGCTCCTCTGCAATAACAGCTCTCATTAGAACTCAACCTCATCGGGATTATGTGCATGACCTCCCATATAAGGCATTTTTAAAAGTATTTTAATATCCTCTTCTTCAAGATTTACATAACTTAGATTCTCCCTCATTCTATAAGGAGAAACTGTTTTCGGAAGTACTACTATGCCTCTCTGCCTTAAAAATGAGAGGCATAGTTTTGCTACACTCATATTATATTTATCAGCCATCCTAACCAAAGTTTCATTTTCAAGCAAAGTCCCTGTCCCCAACGGACTGTAGGCTTCTGTTATTATTCCGTTAGCCTTATTATACTCCACAACTTCTTCCTGCATATATCCTATGTGCAGTTCTATCTGATTGACCATGGGGAGAATTTTCGTTGTTTCTTTTAATTCTTCCATGTGATGCGGTAAGAAGTTGCTCACTCCTATTCCCTTTACCAAACCTTCCTCATAAAGTTCGCATAGAGCCTTCCAAGTATCAATATTTACTTCCCTTGGATGTTTATAGCGTTTAGCATTTGCCGGCCAATGAATCAGGTAGAGGTCGATATAATCTAAGTCCAAATTTCTCATAGATTTATTAAAAGCCTTAAATGCCTTATTATAACTGCGGTTCGTATTCCACAGCTTACTTGTTATAAAAACCTCAGACCTGTCTTTTATAATTCCTTCTTTAACAGCCTCTCTTACACCAATGCCAACACTTTTTTCGTTGCCGTAAGCTCCGGCAGTATCTATGTGCCTATATCCTGCTCTCAAAGCCTCAAACACAGCCCTTTCACAAACCTCACCATAGGGTATGTTCCAAGTACCGAAACCTGTATCAGGTATCTCTATTCCATTTCTAAGTACCATATTACTCCGTTATATAACTAAGAATGAGTGCATAAGTATTATTCATTCCATCTATATGTGAGCGTTCATAGCCATGTGTAGCCCTTGTACCCGGTCCTACACAGGCATGGCGAATGTCATGCCCCGCAATTATAGAAGTATCTCCATCCGAACCATAATGAGGTGTAAATATATCAAGAACATAGTCTGCTCCTGCCCTCTTAGCCGCCTTTATCAGTTCATCATTAAACTCATAATGATATGGGAAACGGCTGTCCTTACAGAAAATACTTACTTTTTTCTCATCGGTAGTCTGTTCAGGTCCTACACAGGCTATATCAACTCCAAGTACATCCACTACATCAGACGGAAGCCAGGAAGTACCATGTCCTATTTCCTCATATAGGGCAAAATATAAATATACCTTACGGTTTAATTTCAGTTTTTCTTCTTTTAGAACCTTCATCAGCTCTATTAGAATTGCAGCCTGAGCCTTATCATCTATGAATCTGGATTTTATATAGCCATTTGAATACATAAACCTAGGCTCAATCCCTATCATATCTCCCACCTGTACACCAAGGTTTTTTACATCTTCATCACTCTTCACATCTTCGTCTAATATAACTACTATATTTTCCTCGTAATTAGGTGCTATTTCAAAATATTTATCAGGAGTTACATGAACAGATGCCCTATCTCTCTGCACAGCTCCTGTAATTATTTTTCCATCTCGGGTATGAAGCCTTATATTCTCCCCAAGAGCCGACTCCGCATGAAGTCCGCCTACAGGACAAACTGTAAGAGTTCCATCTTTTTTAATGTGGCGTACCATAAGTCCTATATCATCAAGATGTGCTGTAATGACTAAAGGTTCACCCTCTCCTCCAAGACAGGCTAAAACACCACCCTTCCTTGTTTCAATACATTCATATCCGAGTTCTTTAATCCTCTTAGCTATATAATTATGTATCTCTCTAAACTGTCCTGTAGTCGAATCAATCGCAAGTAAGTCCTGAAACTCTCGTAAAAATGCATCCTCATTCATCTTTCTCATCCCACTATTCTCCTATACTTCATCAATATCACATTTATATATCTAAAGCTTTATCTTCATTGCAACTTCTGTTAATTATATCCTGAACAGTAATACCGTCCAAATACTCATTTACTGTTTTATAAAGTCCCTCCCAGATAAAGAGTGTCGGACAGCAGTTCTGTCTTTCGCAATAATTAATCTCCTTTTCAAGACAGCTAACAGGAGCAACACTTCCCTCCGTAGTCCTTAAAATTTCTCCCACTGTATACTCTGAAGGCTCTTTTGACAGCTTGTATCCTCCACGATTACCTCTATTTGCAGTAAGCAGACCTGCACTATTTAAGACAGGCACAATCTGTTCCAAATATTTTTTTGAAATATTCTGTCTTGCAGCTATATCCTTCAGTGCAATGAAACCACTGTCTTTATGCTCTGCCAAGTCCACCATCAGACGCAGCGCATATCTTCCCTTAGTTGAAATTTTCATATCAGACCATCCACTTCCTCTGTTAATCTAATTATATATTTTTTCTTATCCTTAAATGACGGAAGAATTTCCTTATAAATATTTAAAAATTCTGTTTTAAGCTCCGATCTTGAGAGTCTGATACTGATGGGTAAAAACATAATATTATACTCGTCACCATCAAAAACCGGTACAATATCTGTCATATATGCTCCCAAACTCCTGTAAAAATCAAGTTCCTGCTGCCGCTTTTTTAATAATTTATCAATACCTGCTCCAACTCCCATCAATTCGATAAAAATTCCAAAAGGCAGGCTTTTAACATCTTTCTCCTTAGCTTCCTCTGCAAGCATCTCTCTTAACAATCCAAAAAATATTTCCGGATAATTATAGCCTCTATACTTTTTTAAGACCACAAAATAATCTAAAAGCATAACTCTTTTAAGTTTATCATTTATAAAAAAACCGAAACAAATAAGATGATTTTTATCATCATATAGTCCATAGCAACAACATAGTTCCCTTGCTATAAGCCACCTTACTGCCGCCTCTGAAATCAGAAAACTCTCATCATTTCCATTAAAAAATTTTGTAAGAAACCTCCTGTACAAGGATAAAATCTCTTTCTTCCCCAATTCTTTTAAAGTGAAATCCATCTGCTATTCCCCTTATTCTAACCTATTTATAATGAAAACCCGTTATCAGGTAGCCATCCTTAGTATTGCTTACAACTATATTCGGCTTTGACAGACCAAGTAAAAATCCGTCACTGTAGGCATTTGTAACAAATAAATTTGTTCTTGAGACTGAATCTGTAAGTCTTCTTGTAAATACATCCTCCTGCTTTATTGCCACAAACTCCTGTTCGTCTCCAATCCTTTTTTCTTTGCCTGTATCAAATACCAACGGATACTCACAAAGACCTGCAAGCATTCTCTTATCCCCACTTTTGACTGCAAGAATTATAGAGCCTGCCATACTAAGTGCAGCCTTATCAAGTTTAGGAAGTTTTTCCGAATCCACAACCTGTTTTATCTTTATCTTTTTGGTAGAATTCCCCTCCAACTTACCTTCATATTCAATTCTAACTGCAGCTCCGGATACAATACCTTCCTTTACCCCGCTAACATCAACTTTTTCATTTAATGCAAATTTCACCGTGGTACCCAAGTCGCTCTGAACTGTCATTGATTTCTCGGAAGCCGCAATTACAACCCCGTACATAACACCGTTACTGCTCATTGGAGGCACTTCTATACTTGGCTCACTCACTGTCGATGCTGCACTCTGTTCCTTTGCCACACTACCTGAGGTCTTATCAGCTTTTTTCCCACAGCCTGAAACTACTAACATCAGCACCGCTGTAACTGCTATAATATTGCAAAATAATCTTTTTCTCAGCAAACTCTCCTCCAGTCCTACAGGACGAATTATCTAAATACATCCTATATTTTAATACCTATATAATGATACAAGTGTCAAAAGTATAAAAATTCGATTGGGGCTTGCTTGCAAGAGAATTTATTATCTTTTGACACGCAAAAAATATGAGTAAGTAGCCATTTTTTGCAAAAAAATGAGCGGATTACGAATATTTTTGCAAGGATTGCGAGAGGTGAAGCCGAAGCAATCCTGTATCATTATAATACTATGTTTAAAAGAGTTTTACAAGCAAAAAAGTCCATCTCTATATGAG
>NZ_JBQNBU010000039.1:0-20499 GCF_052169795.1 Catonella sp. | reverse complement strand
ATTAATATGGCTGATAAAGCTATTAAATATTATATTAGGTGCAATAGAGGAGATAATTTAGGATTTTTGGTTGAAGAGAAGACTTATACAACTGATAGAATGACAGGAAATAATGAAAATAGTAAGGAAAAATATAAGCAAAGTTATCAGCTATTTGAGCTAATGAAGGCTGGAGAAAGAGAAAAAACCCCACTATGTGAGGCTTTTAAAGAATGGTATGGAGAAAGCATATATAAGGATTAGTACTCATTTACAGATTTTGGTGTATTAGGTATGGAAAAAGGAGAGATATATGTATTTGTATAAATCAAAGATGTAATAGAATTTAGGTGAGGACAGACAATACTACTAGTTAATCCAGCTAAAATTAAGGTTAATACAATTTTTTTGAAACATTTTTTCATAATGAACAACCTCCGTAAATTTGATAAGGAAATCATATTATGGATATAGAAAAACCACCATACCAAAACCTGATATTTTAAAATCAGGTTTTGGTATGGTGGTTTTATAATCATAAGCGTATAATTACAGTATCAGCTGATGAAAAAATACTTAAAATATTGCTATTCAAGGAGGTAAAAGTTTATGAAAAGTAATGAACTAATCAAAAAAGTAAAATTAGCTAGTTCTTTCAGAAAGATTAAGCTTGTCGGAGAACATGGGCATGGACAATGAAGATACTATTGCTCTTGTGAATGAAAGTACAGGAGAATGGTATGTTGAAAATTTAACTAATGAGATGTCTGAATCAGAGATTTGGGTCTGTCCAACTAAAGAAATCAAAGACTATATCTTATCAATTTGCAAGAATATTCAAACACCGGGGTTATGTGGGGTAGAGAAACCATGTAATGATTGTTTTAATCTAATTATTATAGATACAACAAATATTTGTAACTTAAGATGCAAATACTGCTCTGTATCGGCAGAAAGCGATGGTAATCGTCTTTCAATAGACGCACTACATAGTGGGTTAAATAAGATTTTTGAATTGCCTAATCTTGCTTCAACACTAAGTATAGAATTTTCAGGTGGAGAACCGTTGATAAATTTTGAGATTATTATGCAAGCTGTTAGCTTAATAAATACAATGACTACTGAATGTGATATTGAGATACGATATTGCATACAGACAAACGCAGTATTGATAACAAACAAGATAGCGAAATTTTTTGCTGATAATAACTTTTCTGTTGGCATAAGCGTAGATGGGTATGCAAAATGGAATGCTAATCGAATAGATAGTAATGGAAATCCTGCCTATGATAGAATTATTAAATCTATTGAATTGCTAAAAAGTATGAATGTTGAATTTAGCATTTTAGGAGTCGTATATGACCCTGATCAGTATGATGACTTTATTCACTTTGCAAAGCAATATGAAATTAAAGATTTTCGCCTTAATACACTTACAGCAATTGGCAGAAGCACAAAAGAGATGACAGATTCAAATTTTGTTAAAAAAAGAGCATCTAAATATATAACTGCATATATCGAAATGGCTAAAAAAATACTGTTAAAAGAGGAGTTTAAAGGATATAGAGAAGCAAATTTATCTTATTTTCTTTGGGCATTATTGGACTGGCAGCCACATATGTGCTTTAGGACACCTTGTGGAGCCGGCAGAAATCAGATACACCTAAGCTCAAAAGGTGAATTTTATCCTTGCCAAGACTGGCGTTCTATTAAAGATGCTTGTTTAGGATTGGTAAGTGAAGACAGATCTCTTGAAGAAATGTTAAAACAAAGTGAAAGAGTAAAAAAAATGAAAATGTCAAATGCTGAACGCTATCCAAACTATTGTAAAGATTGTACTTGGAAAGTAAGGTGTGGTGTTTGTGCAAGAGAATTATATACTGAATACAAAGATGATAAATCTAAGATAGGTTTGTGTGAATTTTATTGTGGTGTCTATGATTCCTTACTTGCATTTATTTATAAATATGAAAAGGAAGTATTGGAGTATCTGGGGGTGACAGATGAAAATTGAATGTTTTATTAATAAGCACACCACAAAAATTTTAAGAAATAAGAATTTGTCTTCTCCTATTAGAAGTGAAGTAGTAATAAAAATATATGAAAATACACTGATATTATCAGAAAAAATAGATACTCCTAAAATTATAGAGTCTATAATATCTTATTTAAACAAATATTTTTTAAATCTGGGGAATAAAGATAAAAATGAAGTATTACCTGATATAATCTTTGTTTTTTTAGATACTGAATTAGGTATTGCAAAAAATGGATTTTTACTTAATGGGCTGACTCTATTCATACCAAATCAGTATCATATACTTTTATCTGCATCAGCAGAACAGATGCAGCTTAATATATTAGTACATGAATTGATTCATATATATGTAGATAGATTGTTTTGTGAAAAACCAATATCTAACATAGAAGAATTGGAACTTGAAGTTGAAAAACATGAAAATATTGTTCTAAATGAGGTAAGTAAATGGACGGAAAGCTGATGAGGCACTTTATTGTTAAAAATTTTTTATTTATGACATTTTTTTTAATTACCTTAGTTATTGTTGAATTTGGTTCTGTGGCAGTCATTTATAAGACCGGAAACTTTATGGACAAATATATTGTGGTAGCTTCTATGCCTTCTCACAAACTGTTTGATGATTTGGCATTTTTAATTATTCTTTTGGCTGGGGTTCTGATAGCAAGAATTGTAAATAAATGTCTTGATTTCTATTTATCAAACAAAGGTATGATTTATGTTGAGAGTAAGGCTTTAGACCATATTATGCATATAGAACTGGAAGAAATTATGCATAGGGATAAAATTGAGTTGGCACAGCAGATAAATAATGATGCTGTTGTTATATCGGACTATATGATATCGGGGCTTCCTAACCTGATAATTAAGCTTATGAAATTACTCTTAATACTTATAGTAAGCGGAGGAAGTTCAGCGTATGGAGCAATTATTCTGATATTGGCATCTTTAATTTATATGTTTGTTTTCTTCATAACTAAAAGTAGATATAAAAAGCTTAATTTTGATATGCTTAAGGCTGAACAAGAGTACTTTGGAGTTTTGGGTGGAGAACTTCTGAATGTATTTTTAGTTAAGGCAAATAGCTGGTATAAACGAACTATAGATCGTTTTGAAAAAGTTGGTGGAATATTTGTAGATAAATCACTTAAATTTTTAAACTTTGATTTTTTTCTGAGCAACATGATAAGTATGCTTACACAGATAATGACGATTATTATTCCGGTGATTATGTTATTTAAAGGAAAGTCAACACCGGCAGTATTTTTTGTGATTGTTACCCTTTTACAAATGTATTTTTCAAATCTTTCAGAAGTAATGGAACTTTTTAAAGGGGTAAATAGGAAAGATGTAGCATCAATTCGTCTAAATGCCCTGCTTAATTTACCGGTAGAAAATAAGGGAGAAGGTAATGTAGAAAGAATTAAAGAGCTCGCTATAGACAAGGTTGTTTTTTATTATCGCACTTCAAATAATTTGATTCTTAATGGAGAAAACCATTTATTTAAAAACAATACAATTACTGCTGTTGTTGGAAATAATGGAAGTGGAAAGTCAACTCTTATAAAAGTGTTAATAGGTCTTTTGAAACCGTCAAATGGAGAGGTGAAGGTAAATCATACTGTAAATAATTCTCTGAACATGGAAAATGTAAGAAAAGAGCATATTGCATTTTGTGAACAAGAACCGTATCTTCTTCCAGATACAATACTAAATAATCTAAATTATGGCATTGATATCCCTAAAAGTATAGAATACTATAAATCAATTCCCATGCTTGATTTTGTATCAAATCTAGAAAAAGGTTTTGAAACTTTAATTTCAGCAGGGAGCAATAATTTATCAGGTGGACAAAAACAAAAAATAGCTTTGGTAAGGACTATGGTGAAAGAAAGTGCCAGTTTAATGATTTTTGATGAGCCGACTTCAGCACTTGACAGGGAAAGTATTGTAAACTTTATGAAATGCTTGCAAAATATAAAGAAAGAAAGAATTATTTTGATTGTTACACATGATACTATGGTGAGTGGCATGGCTGATGAAATATTTAAATTAGGTTGAAAACTTCCCTTTTAGTACATAATATTTGCTTGTTAATACACAGTTGTCCTAAAAATAGGATCTTTTTTTATTATAATGGTAGCAATCTTACCAATATTTAATTAAATGGTATTGACAACTATGAGTCTCGCAGTTTTGAAAAATTCATCTGTATTCAAACACCTCTTCCACCATCATCCACAGAAACTTAGCAAGCTTCATAGCATACAGCAGATTGGGAATAGCCCTGCCTTTTTCAATATTTATCAGAGTACGGACATTTATATCGGCTCCTTCAGCGACCTGCCGCTGGGTGAAGCCGAGGCTTGTCCGTTTTTCTTTTAATCTGCAGATTATTGTATCTGTATTCATAATAGCAACCGCCCCTCGCCAAAATCTTCTTAAATCTTTATTATGATAAAACACGCCCCAAAATCTTAAATGAGCTGTTCAGTCTGTTCAATCCATATAAGCTCCCTGTCATTTTGTAATCACCGCTTTTTTCAAGCAGGCGGGTATATTCTATTACCTTATCTATTCCTTCTTTGTTTAGGTTGCGGAAAGGGTTATCAGGATTGGTTCCGATATTATCAATAATTCAAACGGTTGATGATTACTTAATGGCATATAAGACTATTGCGAGTATGGATAAAAAGGGTACAGCTTCTTTTGCATCTCAAGCAAGAATGAGAGTTCCATATATAGTTTGTAAAGAACCAGGAATATCTGAAAAGTATTCAGGTAGACTTTATAATTCAGATAATCAGACCTTGGGATATTTAGAAGTATCTGGAATTCCCATGGATATGGGGAAAAAAAGAGGAGTAAGAGTTTTTGCTAATAATATTGGAGAAAGAATAGGGGGAACATGTAATTTAATGCAAAATATATAAAGGCAATATTTGATTTATATAATGTGATTATTGATTCAAGTTTAGTCACACGATTATATGGACAAAATGGAATAGCTCCTAAAAAACAGAAAAATGCTAAATAGATAAAATGTATAAGTGAAACCATAAATATGCTGCGTACTGTTGGAGCACACACAATTAGTGAAGAAAATATTAGTGAAGAAATTAGCCTTCAATTTATAAAATGGCAATTAGATCGTTGTGGGAATAATAATCCAACAGAAAATGAAGATTTTAAAAAACTAATAAAAGGATTATTGGATTTAGAAAGTAAATGTTTTAATTTATTAGACGATTTTATGAAAGATGCACTTAACTTGAATAGTAATTTGAAAGATGAAATGGTATAAAATGAAGCAACCAAATGGATCTTATAAAATTAATAAAATTGGAACATATAATGATATTAACAATTTGATAATGGATGAAATTTATTTTAAAGAGAAAAAAATATATATCAACTGATGCAAGCTAAGGAGACTGGAAAGTTTACATCAGATGATTTAGATTCAATTAATCAGGCTATAAATGAATATCAATTAAGTATTGATGGGAAAAAATGGAAGTTTTAACACTTCTTCCACAGGATTTATTTGGCTATGTAATAAAGAATGAATTTAATATGTAATCATTATTGTATCAGATTACTCATTTTCCATTGGGGGTGTCTATGACAAGTATTAAATGGCAATAGATAAGGCACAATATAAAAAAATATTTTATAGTCATCCACCATGGAAATCCGACCTAATTAACGCTATAATGTATTTAATCTAATAAGAAAACAGAGCAATCATTGTTGCAAGCTTTTTGACAATGGTAGCCAAAGGTAGGAACTCCATGGAACTGAATGGTTATATCCTTTCGGTGCTTTGGGCACCGGACAAGCACCGAAAGATACTTTTACAAGGGATAAAACAGGTTTTCTTATTTTGACATGAGTTTACAGGAAAGTTAGAAAATAAGCTGCTTTCACCCACTTATGTTGACAGATAATATTAGTAAATTATAGTACAAACCTTAGCTTCTAAGCTTAGCCCGGGGTTCGATTCCCGCAGGGAACATCCATTTTAAGCGGTAATGACGACAAAATCATTACCGTTTTTTTGTATATCACAATAAAAATAAACCACCGGCTATGCCGGTGAGTTCCCAAATAGCTTTAGCTTCAAGAAAAGACCTCCTGTGGTATAATAAGTACAGGTTTGGCGACCGCACAACAATAATACCACAGGAGGTATCCAATATGGACAAGAATAGTTTAGCACATACTACATGGGAATGTAAGTATCATATTGTATTTGCACCAAAATATAGGAGAAAAATTATATATAATAAGCTGAGGGCAGATATAGGAAGAATTCTCAGGGAGTTGTGTAAGAGAAAAGGAGTTGAGATAATAGAAGCAGAAGCTTGCCCGGATCATATACACATGTTTGTAAGAATACCACCCAAGTATAGTGTATCAGAGGTAATGGGATATTTGAAAGGGAAAAGTTCGTTGATGATATTTGAAAGACATGCGCATTTAAAATACAAGTATGGCAACAGGCATTTTTGGTGCAGGGGCTACTATGTAGATACAGTAGGGAAAAATGCAAAAAAGATAGAAGAATATATCCGAAACCAATTAACAGAGGAAAAATAATATGCAATTTTTTACACAGGCAGTGGATGTACTAAAAATATTGGTAACAGCAATCGGAGCAGGACTTGGAGCGTGGGGAGTAATTAACCTGCTTGAGGGATACGGTTCTGACAATCCGGGTGCAAAATCACAAGGTATAAAGCAATTGATGGCGAAATAAAGACGGAATGACACAACAAAATCTCTAAAACAAAACAGATACTCAAATATAAATTGAATATAACCAATATTTATGGTATAATCCTTATAAATATAGTATTAAAAGAAAAGAGGATTAGTATGGCATTAAATTATAAACCGTTATGGATACAGTTAGCCAAAAAAGGCTTGAAGAAAACTGATGTAATAGCTATGGCAAATCTTACCACCAACGTTATGGCACAGATGGGAAAGAATAAGCCTATAACACTAAAAAACTTAGAAAAAATATGCAAGGCTTTAGATTGCACACCAAATGATGTATTTTCATTTGATGATGATTATATTGTATAAGTATATGGAGTTATGAGATATGAAAGAGATAATAATTATAGATGATGATATTGCGTTATGTAATTTAATTAAAAAATGTTTAAGCACAGACGGATATTCTGTAGATATTGCCAATAACGGATTGGATGGATATAAGAAAATCCGAAGTGCAAATAATCTGTGCTTGATTTTATTAGATATTATGCTTCCTGATTTTGATGGATTTCAAGTTTTGGATATGATAAGAGAAGAATACACTGTTCCAGTTTTAATGTTGACCGCAAAGTCCGATGATGATTCGAAAATTTATGGGCTTAAACAAGGTGCGGATGATTATCTAACGAAGCCGTTTAATATTAATGAACTTAAAGCAAGAGTTGAAGCTATGGTCAGAAGATTCACAGACTTTAATCAGAAAAGTACAGATCAGCTTAATGAAATCATAATAGAAGATATGAGAATAGATAAAGAGAATAGAACTGTAAAAATAAGTAATAACAGTATCGAATTAACAAGTAAAGAATTTGACTTGTTATATTTTCTCGCATCTAATAAAGGGAGGATTTTTACAAAAAAACAAATATATACAAATGTATGGGAAGAAGATTACCTTTTTGATGATAGCAATATCATGTCCTTTATAAGTAAACTCCGAAAAAAAATAGAACCTAATCCTGAAGAACCAACTTATATTTTGACGGTAAGAGGCGTGGGTTATCGTTTTAGTAAGGGGGAATAATGTATGGATATAAAAACCATTATAATCTTTATGCTCTTATGTGTAATCCTATATTTATTAAAAAAGATCACGCATATAAAAAAGGAAATAGATAGGATTAGGGAGGTACTTGTTGATATCAAACATGGTGATTACAATCGTAGAATTTTAATTAAGAAAAATGATACTACAGAAAAAATTTGCCACGATATAAATGAGATAACACTACAAAGTCAAAATAAACTAATAGAGCAAAAACAGTCGGAGCAGGCATATAAATCACTCATGACAAGTTTATCTCATGATGTAAAAACTCCTTTAGCATCTATGGTTGGGTATTTGGAAGCCGTTAAAGAAGGACTTGTTACAGGTGATGAAAAAGATGACTATATAAAAGTTTCTTTAAGTAAAGCACATTACTTAAAGGATTTTGTAGAAAAACTTTTTGATTGGGTAAAATTGGATTCAGGAGAATGGAAGTTTTCTTTTGCGGATAAGGATTTGAACGAATTAACAAGAAATGTCATAAGTGATTGGATTCCTGTTTTTGAAGAAAAACATATAAGCTATGAAATTGAAATTCCGGAACAGGAATGTAATATAAGGATAGATGAAAATGCTTATTTTAGAAGTTTAAACAATATTATAAACAATATTATTGTTCATAGTAATTGTGATAGAGTACATTTGAAATTAGAAGAATCGGATACAAAAGTTATTTTGACGATTTTAGATAATGGAGATGGTATAAGTGAAAAGGACTTACCATATATATTTGACAGAATGTATCAGGCAGATAGTTCAAGATTAACAAAAGGTTCAGGGCTTGGATTATCAATCTCCAAAGAATTATTGCGAGTAAATAATGCTAAAATAAGCGTAAGTAGTGTGCCAAATATAAAAACTGTTTTTACTGTAGAGTTTGCAATGTAAATAGCTGATTTAGGAAGCCTCTTAGGGGGCTTTTTTTATTGAAGCAAGATAAAAACAAGAGTGTCGCAAGATTATGGCAAGGTTAATCATTTACAATATTTATTGTAAGGAGGTGCGATATGTTCTTGATAAAAGCTGAAATAAAAAAATGGAAGAGAAGTAAAATTTTGATAGGTATTATTATACTAACTGTTATCTTGAATTTGTTTGCAATTGAAAGAGCATTTTCAATTTCAAGAGAAAGTCCTATCATGGATAGTTTTGGAGACTTATATTGTTTAGCATTTAAGAATATAACTTTTGTGTTCTTGCCAATCGTAATTGGAATGATTTCTACAATGTTATTTTTTGACGAAAGGAAGAATGACACATTAAAGAATGTACTAATAACTTCGGTTAGTAGATTTGAAGTATTTTTTGCGAAATTTATTTTGATAGAATTACTGACTATATTTTTGATGGTATTAACATATATGTCATCAGTTTTGGGTGCAGTATTAAGTGCCGGATTCGTAGATTTTAATTTAATTACATTGAAAGATGCCACTATTTTATATGTAGTAGCAGCTTTGTTAATTCCGATTGCAATGCTTCCAGTGATTTACATTGCTACTTTTTCTAAGGGTTATATTTTATCGATTTCTATGTGCTTGATTTATGTAGGCGCCTCGATATTTGGTGCATCAACTTTAATACCTATACATCCACTTGCAAGTTTATTAGGAGTCTATCAAAATGTATCATCTGCTGCTAAAGAAATGGTAGAAAATAGTATTGGAGGATATCCGCTAAATGCATCACCGTTTAGTTGTTTATCTTTTATTGCAATAATCGGAATTCTATTTTTTCTACTCGGTATAAAATCCATGAAAAAACAAAATTATTAGACTAATTTGTAAAAAATATTATTTTTAGATAGAGGTGTGAGAGAATGAAAAAATATACTGTAATAATACTAATTGCAATTTGTTTTTTAGCTTTAACGGCATGCGGAAATAAAAAAGAAATAGTGTTGCCCGAAGTTGAAAATATAACAGAAGTAGAAATTATTGAAAATACTTCTGAAATCTTTAAGATAATTAGTGATAAAGAGGAAATATCAAAACTGATTAGTGATATAAAAGACAATTCAGAAAATGATAATACGGAAAGTGTAAACGACCAACCTACGAATGTTGATAGCTATATCATAATAAAATTCTATCACAAAGATGAGGGGAAAAATCCAAGTGTAGCATATTTATATAAGGAAAAAGGTAACTGTTATATTGAACAGCCCTATACTGGGATTTGGAAATTAAAACAGGGAATTTTTAATAATATTAGTGATTTGATTAGCAAAAAATAATATGTAATAGAGTGCAGAAAATGATGTTACAAAATAAGGAGAAAAAGTGAAATGAAAAATTATATTATCGAAACAAAGAATTTGACAAAGGTTTATGGAGAACAAATGGTTGTCAATTCTGTAAATTTACACATTGAAAAAGGTTCTATATATGGGTTGTTAGGGAGAAATGGAGCAGGAAAAACAACCATTATGAAGATGATATTGGGTCTTACGGATATTTCGAATGGTGAAGTAAGTGTTTTCAATCAAAACATAAAAGGTAACGAGAAAAAGATTTATCCAAGAATTGGTGCAATTATTGAAACACCCGGATTTTATCCTAATCTTACAGGGACAGAAAATTTGGAAATATTTGCAATGTTAAGAGGAACGGCTTTTCCTAATGCAGTTAAAAATGCTTTAGAAGTAGTTGGTCTGCCATATAAAGATAAAAAACTTTTTGGGAATTATTCTTTAGGAATGAAACAAAGACTGGGAATAGCTAATGCAATTTTACATGATCCTGAGGTTTTAATCTTAGATGAACCAACAAATGGATTAGATCCAATAGGAATAGCAGAAGTTAGAAGCTTTATAAAAGATTTAAGTGTAAAAAAAGGAAAGACGATTTTAATTTCCAGTCATATTCTATCTGAAATAACACTCCTTGCTGATACAGTGGGCATTATAGATAAAGGAGTTTTGTTAGAAGAAAACAGTATGGAAGAATTAAATAAGAAAAATAGAAAGTATATTATTTTGGAAGTATCAGATGTATCAAAATCTGCCACTATTTTGGAAAAAGAATTTGGAATAACAAATTATTCCGTTGAAGATAATAATCATATAAGGATATATAGTCATGGATTAGATATGGCAAAAATTAACAAGTTGTTGGTTATGAATGAAATATCAGTGATTTCATCACAAACATGTAATGATTCTTTGGAGGATTACTTTAAGAAAATAACCGGAGGAGAGGGAATTGCTTAATTTAGTTAAAGTAGAGTTTCTTAAATTAAAAAGGAAAAAGGTTGTTTTGATGATGTTTCTGGCAACACTCCTAATGCCATTACTTGCCACTATATACTTTGGGAATATAGACCTTTCAGACAATGTAATGAAATATTTCAAATGGACAATATTTAGTTATAATTTATGGCTGATTTTGCCAATAATATTAGGAATATTTTCTACAATGATTGTGTCGGCAGAGTATGAGAATGATACTTTTAAAGCATTATGGATTGTTCCGGTACAAAAGACGAAATTTTTGATTAGCAAATTTGTAATTGTGCTTAGTTACACTTTAGTATTTATGAGTCTGTCAATTCTATTTACGCTTCTTTTTGGGAAAATTATTCATAATATAGAGATAGATTATTCTTTGTTTGCTTTTCTTATTAGAAAGTGTTTTGAGATTAGTGGACTTTTAGCAGTTTCTATGCTGCCTATTTTATCTGTCGCATTTTTGACAAAAAAATATATTTTACCTATTTGTTTGACGATTGTTTATGCTTTTTCAGGGTTTGTAATTTTGATGGTTAATATGTATGTGCATCCATTATCAAGCTCTACAGCAATTGTTTTGAGGGATGTCCCGGGAATAATATTAAATCAGGATATAAATATATTTTATTCTCTTCTTTGCATAGGGATATGGGTAGTTGGATTTTCAATAGTTACAAAATTATTATTGAAGAGGAGAGGATGGTAATGAAGACACTTTTATTTGCTGAATATAAAAAACTTTACAGGTCAAAATTGATGTTTTTGCTTGTATTTGCACTTATAATGACATTAGGGATTGTATTTCTTCAAGGACAATTTTCATTTGATGGCAAAAAGTATATAGACACATTTGGATGGTATTTTTTACAGGTTCAGTCCTTAACAACATATTTTGTATTGCCAAGTCTGATAGCGTTATTTGGAGGATATATTATTTGTCGTGAGGAACAAGAAGATGTACTTAAATCATTGAAGTTAATACCGATAGATGAAAAAAATATGATAACTGCCAAAATGATAATTACTCTATTGGGTAGCATTTTTATTTATCTAATATTGTTTATGGTATCTTTAATTATAGAAACGGTATTGCATTTACACGCAGTAAATATGAGTGAAGTAGTTCACTATTTTGTTGTATATGTATTAACTGGAATAGGCGTTTTTATGGTAATATCTCCAATTATTGCACTTATTGGACTTGTTAAAAAGAGCTACTGGATAGCTCTGATTATCGCTGAGATATACTCTTTTGTGGGAATATTTTTTGCCCCAAAGGAAATTTTAAGAGCCATTTATCCAATATCATCTGTGTTTATTTTGTCAGGAGCGTATGAAACATCAGCGATAGAAATTATGATTAGTATAATTGTAAATACTTTTTGCTGTTTAATAGCGTATAAGATATTAAATAAAATAAGTATTAGTAAAAAGTAAATGAGAAAAACAGAAGAAATCAATCTGAATTATTTATAAGAGGACATTTTACGCCAAAGTGTAGAAGTCCTCCTTTTTTATTCTCAAAAAACCAAAACAGAGAAATAAAAAGGGAGGAACGCACAATGGACAAAAGAGAATACTATATTTATATCAGAGGAAAAGCCGTAGCCGTAAGTGAAGAAATCTACAAAGCTTATTGGAAGATAACAGAGCATGAAAAATATCTCCAAAGAAAAGATTGGAAGCATAATGTAATACCATTTTCAGCATTAGACCATGACGGACACTTTGTAGATAACATCATAGATGAAAAAATAGACTTAGAAAAAATCGTAGAAGTAAAAATGCAAATTGAAGAACTAAATAAAGCATTAGCTACACTGACAAAAGAAGAAAGAGAGTTAATGGAAGCCATCTTCTACAAAGAAGAAAGTTTAAGGTCAATTAGCAGAAGAGAGAAAGTTACACATCAAGCAATCAGTGGGAGGAGGGATAGAATTTTAGAAAAGTTGAGAAAATTTTTAGAAGATAAAATCTAAAAAATGATGAAAGGTTAAGTATCAAAGAAAGGTATTTAGCCTTTCTTTATGAGAACAGAAAAAGATTAGACGAAAGGAATGAAAAATGAAGAAAGAAAAAACATTACAGGAAGTACAAGAACAAATTTCTGAACTTCAGGAAGAAAAAGAAAAGTACGATGTAAAGCTGAAACAACTACAAAATCAAGGGAAGAAATTAGAAAAGTTGGCAAATGAAAAGGAACGAAAAAGAAGAAATCATAGGCTCATACAAAGGGGCTTGATAGTAGAAAGATTGGTTAAAAATCCTCTAATGTTTACTAACGATGAGGTAGAAGAATTACTTAAAGTTGCTACTCACACAGAAGAATACAGACAAGCCTATGAAGAAATGATAAATGGGAAAGATATAGAAGATGAAACAATCATCGAGTAGATAAAATAAAAAATCTTAGTTTTTTCAGAAGCTCCCTGCAAGGGCAAAAAGCACCGCAGGTCGCAAAGCACTCTTTAGGGTGTATAATTGCGCCCTTAGTAAACTAAGGGATTTTAGCAAGTCTTTGAAAATCCAAAACTTAATAAAAACATACGGATAAAGCAGATAGGAAAATATATAAAAAATAGCCTATCTGCTTTTTCATTTACATGAAAACAAACAAAAAATGAAAGGAGCTTATACCGATGGCAGAAACATTTCACTTTAGTATTTCCATGATAAGCAGAGGTAAGAGTAAATCGGCAGTTGCAAGTGCAGCATATATCTCTTGTGAAAAGATCAAAAATGAATGGGACGGAGAAGTCCACGACTACCATAATAAAAAGGGACTTTTACATTCGCAAATTTACTTGCTGGAGAACATACCAAAAGAATTACAAGACAGAAGTTTTTTATGGAACAGCGTGGAGCTAAATGAAAAGGCAAGCAATGCACAGCTTGCAAGAAACTTCATTATTGCTTTACCGAAAGAGTTATCCTTTGAGGAAAACAAGAAACTTATTACAGACTTCATACAAGAAAATTTTGTATCAAAAGGAATGATAGCATACCTTGCAATACATGATAGAACAAGTGAAGATAACAACAATATCCATGCACATATTATGACTACCCTTAGACCAATCAATGAAAAAGGAGAGTGGCAAGCAAAATCAAAAAAAGAATATATCCTTGATGAAAACGGAGAAAAGGTAAAACTAAAAAGTGGGAACTACAAAACAAGAAAAGTAGAGCTGACAGACTGGAACGATAAAGGAAACGCAGAGAAATGGAGAGAGAATTTTGCAAGCCTTTGTAATCAGTATTTAGAAAAAAATCATCAGGAAAAAAGAGTAGATCATCGTTCCTACAAAAGACAAGGGATAGAAGAAATTCCAACCATTCATATGGGAGCAAGTGCCAGTGCATTAGAGAAAAAAGGAATAGAAACCGACAAAGGAAACATCAATAGAGAAATCAAAAAGCACAACTCCTTAGTAAAGGCTATTAAGAGCAAGATAAAAGAAATAACTTTTTGGATAGACTCTTTACTTGGAAATCTGCAAGCAAAATATGATGAGTATAAACAGGACAAGAAAGATGAACTGGAGAACAAAGCAGAACTCTTTAACCTCTATGAGTATATTTCTATCTACAACGAGATACAGGGAGAAAAAACAAAGAATTTATCATACTATGGACAGATAAAAAAGGGAAATGTAGACCTAAAGAGATTTGTAAAAGCAATCTACTATTTGAAAGATAATCATCTTCAAACCATAGCAGACCTACAAGGAAAAGTCTTTGAACTTGCAAAGCAAAGTAAAAAGATAAGCAGTGATATTCAAGAAAAAACACAAAGAATTAAAGACTTAAATCAATGTGTAAGTTGCATAGACTCTATAAAAGAAAACAAAAAAGTCTATCAGGAATATAAGAGCAAAACCATATTCAAAGACAGCTTTTATAATTCTCATAAAAAGGAAATAGATAAGTACCAAAGAGCAAGAAAGACTATAGAAAAATTTACTGGGACTTCAGCCATAAAATTAAATGATTGGCAAAAAGAAATTACAAAACTTGAAAAAGAAATAGAAGTCTTAAACAAAGATAAAATCAAAATTCAAGATGAATTTAAGCAGATAGACCATATCAAATATGCAGTAAAGATTGTCAATGATGAGTATGGCATAGATTTATCCATAGAGATAGACAAAGCAATTAAGAGAGGAGAAAAGCCAAGTGTAATTGCACAATTGAAAAAATTCCAAGAACAACAAGAAAAAAGAGATCAGTATAGACAAAAGACAAAAGAAAAATATACGGAACAAGAAAGATGAAATCATAAAATAGGACAACCTTTAGTAGGGAGTGAGCAAATCATTTAGTACTACAAACTGACGCACTATTTCGTTGCATAAGGCTGCGTACCCATTTTGTGAACGCAGATATAAAGATGAGTCCCTGTTTCGGGGACACATATAACTAGTGTCGTGTTTCACGATGGCAGCTATATAAGGACTTCATATTTCAGGGTGTATTAACTATAAAGGGTGTCATAAATTACTACTTCCTTTAGCTATATAAATATTGAATACACTCAATATTTATGGTACAATTAGCAATATAGTATGATGAGTTAAGGAGTAAACTTATGAATAATTTAGTTGAAAATCTTCATGCAGATGTTTATGCAAATATAAAAAAACTAATGGATAATGCACGAACTGATGTAGCGAAGCAAGTTAATAATATATTAGTAAAAACTTATTGGGAAATAGGGAGAATTATTGTAGAAGATGAGCAAGGCCATTCAGATAGAGCTGAGTATGGGAAAACTCTACTGAAAGATTTGTCTAAAATGCTGACTAAAGAATTTGGGCGTGGATTTTCGGTTTCTAATCTACAGTTTATGAGGAGATTTTATCAAGAATATGAAATTCAACAGACACTGTCTGTTAAATTGAGTTGGTCGCATTATTGTGAGTTGTTGTCTATTGACGATATGAATAAGCGTAGTTTTTATGAGAAAGAAACGGTCAATGCAAATTGGTCTGTAAGGGAATTAAAAAGACAAATAAATACATCACTATTTGAGAGATTATTGCTATCAAGTGGAGATGAAAATAAAGAAAAAGTATTAGATTTAGCTCTAAAGGGAAACGAAATAGCTACGCCAAGTGATGTAATAAAAGATCCGTATGTATTTGAGTTTTTAGGACTACCTGAAGAAAAGCCAATGATGGAAAGTGATTTAGAAAAAGCACTTGTAACTCATATAGAAAAATTCTTATTGGAACTTGGTAAAGGCTTTATGTATGTTGGCTCACAACAAAGGGTAACACTTGGAAATACCCATTATTATGTTGATATGGTATTTTACAACAAGATACTCAGAAGCTATGTTTTGATTGAATTAAAAACAGGAAAGCTAATGCCAGAAGCAGTAGGACAGCTTAATATGTATCTTAACTACTATAAAGCAGAAGTTAATGACGAAATGGATAATGAACCTATTGGAATTATCCTTTGTGCGAACAAGGATAGCATACAGGCAGAATATGCACTTGGTAGCTTATCTAACCAGATATTTGCTTCTAAGTATACGATATACATTCCAGACAGAGAACAATTAGAAGAACAGGTAGAAAGAGTAGTAAAAAAGTACAAGAAAAAATAATAGTAAAAATTACAGAAATATTTTAGAGAAGTAAAAGCAAAGGTGCCGATACTTCTCTTTTTATTTGAGGAGGATATGGAAAATGGCAGATAAAAGAATGTTTTCATTGAAGATAGTGGATAGCGATTTATTTTTAGATATGCCACTAAGTAGCCAATGCCTATATTTTCATTTATCAATGAGGGCAGATGATGACGGCTTTGTGGATAATCCAAAGAAGATAATAAAGATCATAGGAGCAAATGACGATGATTTAAAAATCTTAATTACAAAAGGCTTTGTAATTGTCTTTGAAAGAGGAATTATAGTCATTACCCATTGGAAGATAAATAACTATATCCGAAATGATAGACGAAAAGAAACTTTGTATATCAAAGAAAAAGAATTCTTATCAGAAACAGAGAATGGAGCGTATATAAAGCTTGAAAATCTTGGTATACCAAATGACAACCACTTGTCAACTAAAAGTCAACCAACTGACAACCAAGTGTCCGTCAATTGTCCGCATAGTATAGATAAGGGTAGATTAGATAAGATTAGTATAGATAAGGGGAGAGGAGAACAAGAAAACCAATCAGCCCCCTTTTCTTTTTACGGAGAATATCAAAATGTTCGATTAACTGACGAAGAATACCATAAGCTAAAGGATAAGCTTCAAGGTCATACCGATACCATGATTGAAAAGCTATCAAGGTATCTTAAAAGTAAAGGCACAGATTATAAAGACCACTATGTAACCATTCTTAAT
The DNA here is from genome assembly GCF_052169795.1 of Catonella sp. Lineage (GTDB taxonomy): Bacteria > Bacillota > Clostridia > Lachnospirales > Lachnospiraceae > Catonella. Next base: position 3,055 of record NZ_JBQNBU010000039.1, on the reverse strand, counting down.
TGGTATGAACAGGATAAAGAAAAACTAACACAGAAAAACACTCAAAATGGAAGTTCTAAAACCTACTCAACCAACTATGAGGATAGCGATAGCCTATAAACATCATATAACAAGGTGGAAAGGTGTTTTTAGAGCATTAAAGCTAAAATAGGTATCAGAATACACCAAAGATAAAAAAACCTTAAAACGCATTCCACTAATTAACAGGAAAAAGGAGAATTAAAGTTATGAATAACAAAGAAAATCAAAATATGGTAACTACAAAAATACGAGGTACAGATTTTACCTACAACAAAGATACTCAGCATGAAAAGGACGGACATATCTATTGCAAGGCTTGTAATGAAATAATAGATGGCAAAGTAATTCAGATGTTGGATAAGCCTATGATTATCAGAACAACTTGTAAATGTGATAGAGATAGACAGGAACGAGAAAAACAAAGAGAAAAGCAAATAGAACAGGATAGGTTAAGACAAAACTGCTTTATATCCAAAAATCAAAAAGCATATACCTTTGAAAATGCTGATGAAGATACCGATAAAGAAATCATCAAAAAAGCTAAAAACTATGTAAAGCATTTTGAAGAAATGAGAAAGGACAATGTAGGCTTGCTTTTATATGGAAATGTAGGAAGTGGTAAGACCTATATAGCTTGTGCTATTTCCAATGCCATAATCACAGAGTATTCTTATACAGTTAAGATGAGAAATTTCGCACAAATACTAAATGACTTACAAAAAGGTGGCTTTAACCTTGATAGAAACGAATATATTGAGCAAATAACAAATCCAACCTTACTAATTCTTGATGATTTTGGGATAGAGAGAAATACAGAATATGCCTTAGAGCAAATCTACAATGTGATAAATGCAAGATACCTAAAGGCAAGACCGACCATTATAACTACAAACCTTAATTTTAAGGATATAGAGAAAGAACAGGAAGATATAATGCTTGGGAGGATTTATTCAAGGATAATAGAGATGTGTTTACCCCTTAGAGTTATAGGAGTGGACAGAAGAAAAATACAAAGTAAAGAAAAGCTGAAGAAAGCACAAAACTTAATAGATGAGTAGAGGCGATTAGAAAAGTAAAAAATTCTAATCGCTTTTTTAATTGCAAGGAAAGGAGCAATCGATGAAAAAAGAAAAGACAAAATATATTGTAAAACGAAACTATACAACACAAAGAACAGGAGCAGAAGCGTTTATCAAGCTGATTAAAAAAGACAACAACATTGAATATACACAATATAATATTGATAAAGATAAGAAAGTGTGCTATACTAAAGACAGTTTTAGAGAGGGTTGTGTCATTCCTAAAAATCCAAAGGAGGAATAGGAAATGATACAAACAAATTCAAATCACTTTTCATATCGGACTGCAATTTATTGCAGACTGTCTAAAGATGATGAGCAGAAAGGAGAGAGTGCCAGCATACAAAACCAAAGGGATATGCTTGAACATTATGTCAAGGCAAGAGGTTGGAATATAGCTGATGTATATGTCGATGACGGATACACAGGCTTAAATACGAACCGCCCCTCATTTCAAAGACTGATAAAAGATGTTGAGGAAAGAAAAATTGATATAGTCATTACTAAAGACTTATCAAGACTTGGAAGAAACTATCTTCAGACAGGATATTATACCGAGAATTTCTTTCCAAAAAACGGAGTGAGATATATCGCAGTCAATGACGGAGTGGATACCTTACAGGACAATAATGAGATAGTACCCTTTAAGAATGTACTAAATGAGTTTTATTCAAGAGATGTTTCAAAGAAGATGAAATCGGCATATCTTACAAGAGCAAGACAAGGTAAATTTACAGGCTGCCTTGCACCATTCGGATATATGAAAAATCCTGATGATACTTACTCTCTTATGGTAGATGAAGAAACTTCGTGGATAGTGGAAAAGATTTATGACCTTGCTATCAGTGGATATGGAGTACAGGCAATAAGGCGAATACTCTTTGATGAAAAAATTCCTACACCTACTTGGTGGAACAGGAAAAAGGGACTTAGAAATGTTTTTACCAAATTAGAAAAAACCGTAAAAGACGGCGAGTATTGGTGGGATTGTACAACAATCAAGGAGATAATTGAAAATCCTGTTTATCTTGGACACACGGCAAGTCAGAAAGCAAACTATCAATTCAAAATCGGTTGGCTATCAGACAAACCAAAAGATGATTGGATAGTTGTAGAAAATACCCACGAACCTATCGTTTCAGAAGATACCTACAAAATGGCAAATGAAAAGATAGAAAGTAGGAAGCGACCTTTTAAGACAGGAGAAGAAAGTATCTTCGCAGGACTTGTCAAATGCCCTGATTGTGGGAAAGCCTTAAATCTTGGAAGAAACAACTCAAAGAAAAAAGAGAAAATACTCACTTGTAACACTTATCGCAGATACGGAAAAAACTTGTGTACTCAGCATAGGATATACTTTGATACTCTTTATGAAATCGTACTTGCAGATATTAGAAAGAATGCAGACTTCGCTTTAAAAGATGAAAAGGAAGTCTTAAAGGCTCTTGAAAAATCAAGAGATACAGAAAATGAAGAAGAACAAATCTATATCGCAAAGAAGATTGAAGAAGATAGTAAAAGAGTGGCAGAGCTTGGTAACAAGATTGAGAAACTCTATGATGATTGGATAAATAAGAAAATCAGCGAGAGCAATTTCCAAAGAATACTTGAAAAATCTCAAGATGAGCAAGAGCTTTTAACAAAGCGAATTGAGGAAATGGAAAGAAAAGTTGTTACAAGTAGAGTAGATGAAAATGGTGTCTATAAATGGATAGAACTCATCAAGAAACACAAGAATATTAAGAAGCTGGACAAAGAAACCTTAAATGAACTCATCTCAAAAATCTATGTTCACGAAAAGGAAGTAGTGGACGGAGAAATCACCCAAATAATAGAAATACATTACAATTTCATAGGAAATACAGACAGCTTACAGGTCAGCTACAATCTCTAATTAGCCATAAAGCAGCTTATGGCAGGAGGCGGTATAGTTTTAATAGGGCTAAAACTGATTC
>NZ_JBQNBU010000038.1:0-20553 GCF_052169795.1 Catonella sp. | reverse complement strand
CAGGAAGTTTTAAATCAAATCCACAAAGCCCCCTATACTCACAATAAGTACAGCCCTTATCCTTTCCCAGGCTATATGGCTTCGGACTTATTTCTCCCTCTAAAATCTGCTTTTTGTATTTTTCTATCTCAAATTCCGCATTATCCGTAAGCCTGTTTATTTCCTCACTGCTATACAGCCTTGTGATACTGCCAGGCTCTCCATCCTTCTTTGTTTTCAGCTTTATTATCTTAGAATCAGCCTGAGCCTTAAGCCCCTTTCCATCTGCCATTTCCCTGTCAATAAGCCCTATGTGGTGACTTCCGCCAAGAGTTATTCCCTCCAGCCTCATCTCCTTTAATATAGCCTCTTCACCCTGTCCAAATTCTATAACAGGGTCATCTACATGAAAATAGTATGCTCCCGATGGAATAATTAAATTATTTTTATGCTGCGGCTTCTTACCAAGTTCCTTTCTTACATAGTTAAGATAGGTAAAAAGCTGTAAATCAAGCCCATAAAAAGCCCTGTCAAGGTCTAGAACCTTGTTCCCCGACTTATAATCAATGACTCTTATATATTCAGCCTTTTTAAAATTTGAATACTCCTTATTTTCTGTAAGCAGTCTTCCATCCGGCAGATAATCCGAAAGTACCGAATCTATCCTGTCTATCCTTCCCTTAAAACCCTTAGTTACAAACTCCTCTTCAATTCCTAACGGCACAAATTTCCCTGCCTTAAGCTGTGAAACTACAGCCCATACCGCTCTTGTTGTAATCCTCTTAAGCCTATCAATCTGATACTTATTTCTTGCTGAGGAATTAAAAATATCATCTCCATATTTGAAAGTTTCTATAAGGCTTTCGACTAAGATTTTTTCCTTTATATTTTCTGAAATGGAAGCAAAGCTTTCACCCTTTTCTATTACCTTCCTTGCAAATCTCTCCAAGGCTTCATGCAGTACATTACCCACATCCACAGGTCTTAGCTCAAATTCTTTTCTCTCCTTAAGTCCAAGTCCATGCCTTATAAAATGGGCATAGGCACAAGAGCTGAAAAGTTCAAGCCTTGTCACACTTCCTTTTAACTCCCCATAAAGATTTTTAGCTATCTCTTCTTCTAACTTATTGCCATGTGCCTTTGAAAGAACTCCGCTTATTATTTTATTATATTTATCGGATGAATTAGACTCATAATATTTAATTAGGGCAACGACGGTTTCATCTTTTATATCTTTTTTCCTTACAGCCTGTAATATAAGTTCCATTCCACCATCTTTACGGATTTCATCTTTTAGGGAAAGTTTATCTCCCCTGTCTTCTATACTTCCTACCTCAAATACCTGCCTAAGCCTGTCCACAAAATATGACGGTTTTAAATGCTTTCCCTCCATATCCAAATTGCTGTAAGAAACATAAAGCTGATTTGTAGGCTTTGAAAATAGCATATATACATAAAACTGCTCCCTAAAAGCCCTTTCCCTGGCTGTTGGTGCAAGTTCTATATTTATGCCTGCAAGCTTTTCTTTTTCTGCATCCGTTATTATGCCACGGGTCTTAGCACCCTTCGGCATCTTTCCCTCATTAAAACCGAGGCAGAAAAGTACCTTCACATCCTTTAGTCTACTTCTTTCCACATCTCCTACTACTATCCTGTCTTGTCCCGGAGGTATGAAACCTGCCTTTCCCTCTGAAAAACCTGATTCCAAAATGGTTCTAAATTCTTCTATGCCAAGTTTTTCATCTCCCAAAAGTTCATACATTTTTTCAAAAACCGACATTACAATTTTATAGCAGCCTGCATATTCCTTAGCCATTACAGAACTTCCCTCAGCCTCAAAATCCACACTGAACTCCAATAGCCTTTGCTCACTGCCTGAAGCTGCTATAAATTCATATACAGCCTTTACCCAATCGGCTGTTTTTGCCTGCTTTGATTTGAAAATATTATAAAGCGGCATAAAAGTATCTAAGAGCCTGTTTCTTATACTGTCGGCAACTTTTTCCTCTTCAGCAGAATCTTCCCTTAAAAAACTCTTACTATATCTTTTATATCCTTTTATTCCCTTTGCCAAAATATAATTCTCAAATATATCTATCTCGGCTGTCTCAATATTACAAAAGCCACTTCTAAGATATCTCATAACTGCATCATAAGAAAATCTATCTTCAATTACTGAGATAGATGCCTTTATATACTCTACAAAGGGATTATCTGAAATTGTCTTCTTACTGTCTAAAAAACAAGGTAAACCCTTTTCCGATAAAGCATCAGCTACAAACTCTCCATACTCTTCCAAATCGCTTGCAACTATAGCAATATCCTTATATCTAAATCCCTCATCTCTTACCAGCGACAGTATAATAGGAACAAGCCTTTCCGCCTCTTCTTTCGGATTTTTGCAGGCAGTGATATTTATCGCCCTATGCTCAGGTGTAATCACCTCAATCGGATATCTGAATATATGCTGTTCTAAATGACTGAGTTCTTTCACCTTGTTATCAAAGTCTGCAATTAAAGGCTCTTCAATCCTAAGCCCTCTTTCTATGGCAAGTTTATTTATTCTCTTAATTGTATCCTTACTCATATGGAAAAGCCTGAACTTCTCATCATCTTCCCCATAGTAATCCTTTTTAGAAATAGTAAGTGTAAAAAAGATATGCTCTGCCTTTAACATAATGATGTCTATTACCTTAAGCTGAGTCGGTGTAAAGCCGGTATAGCCATCAAAACAGATGACAGCATTTTCCAAAAGTTTAGAATTACCTACCTCTTCAGCCAGTACCTCAAGTATCTGCTCTGCAGAAATATATTTTTCCTTTTTATAATCATTAAATGCCCTGTAAATAAGCCCTACATCATGCAGTTTAGCAGCCAATGCTTTAGATACAACCTGTCCTTCAATCTCAGCTAATCTATCCGGTGTAATTCCATACTGCATAAACTCACTTAGAAGGGACTTTACATCTTCTGTAAATCCCTGCTTGCCAACGGCATTTTTATAAAACTTCAGTTCCTTTTTAAGAGAGGAAAGAAGCTTGCGTACCACCATGTTTTTTCCCGTGTCTTCAAGGATTAGTCTTTCCTTTATATTCAGTTCATCAAATATTCTATAGGCAAGCCTCATAAAAGAAAGTACATCTATATTCATTATCGCCTTATTCTTACTAAGCCGTACAAGATCTCTCTGAGTCTGTAAGGTGAACTGTTCAGGCACAATTACAAAGTAATTTTTCTCCAAATTTTGTTCAGCCTGCTCTACTACCATCTTAAAACACTTCTCAGACTTTCCTCTCGCAGTTCCACCTATAATATATTGAACAGCCATATCGCCCTCCAAAATTAAACTTTTACTCCACACCAGTATAACACATAGTTAGGATATTAACTTTATGTATTTATTAAAATTTATTTTTGAAAAATCAAGCTAACCATAAAATCCTAATATTAAATAAAAAACTAAGGCTGCCTTCTAACGAAAACATCCGTTAAGAAGACAGCCTGCTACTTTCTTAAATATAAGTAAAATTCAATGGCTTATGTCCAAAAACCGACTAATGTAGTAAAGGCAGCATCCTCATCCTTACCATCAATTTCAATCACAAGCTCATTACTTTTTACAGCCACAAGAGACATAACGCCCATTATGCTTTTAAGATTAATTCTCTTTTCATCTGCAATAGCATAACTGCTACTCTCGAATCTACAAGCTGTCTGAACCAGCTCTGCAACTGCATCAGGTAACATAGCAAAATCTTTGGAAATAGTCAGTTCTTTTGTACGCATTTTTCTCTCCTCACAAAATTTTAAAACCTCTAACGACTGAAGTAAAATCCAAATTATTTATATTGAAAATAATTTTAATTAATTTGATTTTAACATGACTTTTCAGAAATTACAAACAAAAAAATATTATAGTCACAATAATCCCTAAACTAAAGCCTGCGAACACCTGTATGTGTGTATGTCCTACAAATTCCTTTAATTTATCTTCAGTACTTAGGTTATTTTTACCTAAGTCTTCAAATATTTTCAAAAGTTCATTGATGACTTTTGCCTGTTTGCCGGTTTCAAGCCTCACCCCGCTGGCATCGTGCATTACCACAACTGCCAAAATAAATGCTATTCCAAATATCGGCGAATCAAACCCTTCTACAAGTCCTGACATAAGTGCCACCGAAGTTACAGTTGCACTGTGCGAACTGGGCATTCCACCATCTCCAAACAGCCTCTCAAAATTAAGCTTTTTATTTACAATCCAATAAATCAATAGTTTTAAACACTGTGCCGCAGTCCAGCTTACAATGCCGGCAATAATTATTTTATTTGAAAAAAACTGGGATATATAATCCATAATTTACCTCTAATGTCTTTCTCTTTCAATATTGACAAATTTGGTAAGCTCACTCTTCCAGCCAAGCTTCACTGTTCCAATCGGTCCGTTTCTCTGCTTTCCTATAATAATTTCGGTAACTCCCGGTGACTCTGTATCTTTATTATAGTATTCATCCCTATAAATAAACATAACAACATCCGCATCCTGCTCTATTGCACCTGATTCACGAAGATCTGAGAGCATAGGACGCTTATCGTCCCTGCTCTCTACCTTTCTTGACAGCTGAGACAAGGCTATAATAGGAGCATTGATTTCTCTTGCCAAAGCCTTTAGCGAACGGGAGATTTCTGAAATTTCCTGTTGTCTGGATTCTGACCTGCCTCCTCCTGTCATAAGCTGTATATAATCAATAATTACAAGTCCCAAATTTTGCTCTATTTTCAGCTTCCTGCACTTACTCCTCAGCTCTGTAACTGAAATTCCGGGAGTATCATCTATAATAAGATTTGTTCCGCCTATTATTCTCGCACTGTCTATAATCTCCAACCATTCTTTATCTGAAAGATCACCCGTTCTCAGCTTCTGAGAATCTACCCTTGAATTCATAGCAAGGATACGCTTTGCAAGCTGTTCCTTGGACATTTCCAAAGAAAATATTGCAGTTGTTACATCTTTTTTTACAGTAACATACTCAGCTATGTTTAATGCAAAAGCCGTCTTTCCCATAGAAGGTCTTGCTGCTATCAGGATTAGATCTGAATTCTGAAGTCCTGCCGTCTTATAATCAAGGTCAGCAAATCCTGTAGCTATACCTGTGACCCTTCCACCGCTTTTTGAAGCAGCCTCTATACTCTCTATAACCGATATCATTACTGTCTTAATATCAGCCGTATCTGAGATATGACGCTTTCCTATCAAATCAAAAATCTTCTTTTCCGTATTCTGTAAAATAACATCTAAAGAAGATTCTCCTGCATAACAGCTCAATGATATTTCATCTGCAGCCTTTATAAGTTTTCTAAACAGGGAATACTTATATACGATTTCGGCATGGTCAGCTATATTAACGGAAGTAGAAACAGCCATAACTGCTTCCCTTAATATATCCATATCAATACTTCCAAGAGTCTGATCCATTTCCTTTATTTTATTTTCTATAGTCAGATAATCAATAGGCTTCCCTTCTTTTTCCAGTGCCACTGCTGCAGAAAATATAATCCCATATCTCTTATCATAAAAATCATCTGCTTCCAGAATTTCAGCTGCCGTTATCACTGTTTCAGTATCCAAAAGCATTGAGCCTATTACTGACTGTTCTGCAGACTTACTGTGAGGCGGGGTTTTCCTAATAAACTCCTCTTCTGCCATCTTATACCTCTTCTGCTACCTCTACTGTAAGCTCTCCTGTTACCTTAGGATGGAGTTTAACAGCTATTTTATATGTACCTGCTGCCTTTATTCCCTCACTCACCATTTTTTTCTTATCTATCTCAAGTCCAAACTGTTTCTTCGCTGCATCCGCAATTTCTTTGGTAGATATCTGACCAAATACCTTGCCCTCTTTACCTACCCTTATAGAAAGTTTCACTACCTTATCTTTAAGTTCTTCTGCTATCTTCTGAGCCTCGGCTAATATCTCAGCCTGCTTCTTCTCTTCATTTAACTTCTGTTGTCTAAGGTCGTTTAAATTCTTAGGGCTTGCCTCTACTCCAAGCTTCTTAGGTATGATGAAATTCCTTGCATAACCGTCATTTGCCTCTACAAGTTCACCCTTTTTACCAAGATTTTTTACATCCTGTAATAAAATAATTTTCATAATATCCTCCTTTTAATTACATATCAGATTTTTATCCGTCTATCATAGTATCCAGTATGACTTTTACCATATTCTCAGCCTCTTCAATAGTAACATTTTCAGGCTGTGCTCCTGCAACCGAAAGATGTCCGCCACCTCCCAGTTTTTCCATAAGTACCTGTACATTTAACTCATCAATAGAGCGTGCTGAAATATAAATCTTATTTTCAATAGGCGTAAATACAAATGAAGCCTTTACATTAGATATACCCATCAGTTCATTTGCAATTTTCGCCCCCAGAATAGCCCTGTCCTTATCATTCTTACCGCCCTCAAGGCATCTTGCAAAAGCAAAGCAGCCACGATATATTTCAGCCATACTGGCAACCTTTGCCTTGAGTTTGAACTCGTCCATCTCCGTCCTAAATTCTTTTCTGATCTTAGTTACATCAGCTCCGTTTCTTTTTAGAAAAGCAGCAGCTTCAAAAGTCCTCACACCTGTTTTTGTAAGGAAATTATTGGTATCTATCATAATTCCCGAATACATAGCCGCCGCCTCAGTAGAGGTCATCTTCACATCCAAGTCTATGTACTGGAGTATTTCAGCTACAAGCTCACAAGAAGATGATGCATAAGGCTCTATATAAGACAGAACGGTATTGTTTATAAGATTTTCTCCCTGCCTGTGGTGGTCAAGCAGTACTATCGTATCCACCTTATTCAAAAGCTCCTCACACTCTACAAACTTTCTGTTATTTACATCTACAACTACAAGCATGGTATCCTTATCTACCATTCCCAGTGCCTTTTCACCCGTTACAAAAAGTTCCTCACCATTTTCAGATGTAGCTTTCATTTTTTCAATGGTCGGTGCTATCGAACTTGAAATATCATTTATTACAATATGGGCTGTTTTATTAAAGGTCTTACAGATACGATAAACTCCAATGGCTGCTCCTACAGCATCCGTATCACTGTTTTTATGCCCCATTATAAGCACATTGTCCTTAGCCTCTATAAGTTCGCTTAATGCATGTGCCTTTACCCTTGCCTTAACTCTGGTGTTTTTCTCAGTTCCCTGACTTTTTCCGCCAAAATAAACTATACTATCTTTTTCTTTTATTACAACCTGATCACCGCCTCGTCCAAGTGCCATATCTATGGCAGCCCTTGCAAAGTCGGATGATTGGGTGTAAGATTCTTTTGAAATTCCTATTCCAAACGAAATGGTTACCGGCATATCATTGCCTATGTTTACACTTTTTACCTCATCCAATATTGAAAATTTATCTTTTTCAAGCTTTTCAAGGTACTTGTTCTTGAAGATAATTATGTATTTATCTTTTTCAAGTTTTTTCGTAATCGCATCTATGCTCTGTGTAAACTTTGTTAATTTTCTCTCAATCAATGCAGATAATAGCGAGCGTTTCACTTCATCTACATTATCAAGCACCTCTTCATAGTTATCTATGTAGAGAAGTCCCATTATCATCTTATTTTCGTTATTTTCTTTTAAAAGTGCATTTATTTCAGTTGTATCATAGAAAAATACCGAGATTTTACTTCCCTGATTCTCCGAAATATCTTCACTCATATTTTTTCTAAATACTACCCTATATTCCCTATCATCCTTTACAGCTATTTCTTCTATGTCATCCTCGCCCAAGCTGCTTAGGGCATTTTCAAAGTGAGGAAAGATTTTCAAAAGCGAATTTCTATCAACATTATCTGCATTAGAAATATCATAAAAGGCATTGTTACACCAGTGGATATTTCCTCTCTCATCAACTATTGCATAAGGGACTTCCATCTCGTTAAGCCTTGCCTTTTCCGTCTTTGCAAGTCTCATCGCATACTGAACCAATTCTGTATTAAAACCAACCTTGCCAAAGGTGTAAATTATTGTCGCAAAAATAATATATACTAACAGAAACATAGATATAACAATGGCTGCATCTGCATCAATCATATAGATTGCAGCATTCATTGCAATCAAAATAGTACATAATACAATAGGCCAGGCAAAATAAAATCTAAGTTTACCTGAAATTTCCTGCTTACTTTGTCCATCAGATTTCATGCTACTATCCTTTCCTACCCACAAACAGAGTGCCTACTTTTTTCCCTTCTATTATATCATAGAGTCTCTCAGGCTTTTGCCCCAGGATAATCAGTGTATCTATACCTCTTTCTGTAGCATAATTTGCTGCATCAAGCTTAGATATCATGCCACCGGTACCTCTCTTACTGCCTTCACCGCCTGCAAGACTTAATATATTTTCATCTATCTTCTCTACCCTGCCGTATTCGCCAAAAAACTTATCATAAATATGCATCAGTCCACACTGCCCTACTGCTGCAGCTGCCTGTTTCATCCTGGTATCCTTAGGCTTTTCAGCAAGCCTAAGCTTATTCACCCCCACTCCAATAGCCCCGGAAGATACTAATACCGTCTTATATCCAAGGCTTTCTATTTCGGAAAGTACCCTGCATATTCTATCAATAATACGAAAATTAATGCTTCCATCTTCATGTGTAATGGTAGAGGTTCCTACTTTTATTACAATCCTTTTTTTATCCAAATCCATAGTATATCCCTCTTGCTAAATATTTCTTAAATACTTAGTATAACACAATGAGTGTTTTTTTTCTACATGATAGCAAAGTCAAAATTACTATAATCGTACAAAAGTTTTAGTATATCTCTAGTTCTCAGCCATATTTTATGCTATTCTTAATGCTATAAACTTAATAAACGAAAGGAGCTTTTATGAAAAAAATCAATGTTATAAACGGTCCTAAAGAAATCCCAGCCATTATACTTGGCTGTATGCGAATGCCTTCTCTCTCAGTAAAAGAAGCCGAAACCATAATTGATACAGCCCTTGGTCTCGGCATTAATTTCTTTGACCATGCTACCTGTTATGGACGAGGCGAAGCTGAAACACGCTTTGGAGATGCCTTTGCCAATATTAAAATAAGGCGTGAAGATGTTTTTATTCAGAGCAAGTGTGGACTTTGCTTCGAGCGTAATGAGTTTGACTGGACTAAAGAAAATATTATAGAAAGCACAGATGCAATTCTTAAAAGATTAAAACTTGATTATCTTGACTCTCTTCTGCTTCATCGCCCTGACCTCATATTCGAGCCGGAGCAGGTTGCAGAAGCCTTTGATATTTTAGAAAAATCAGGTAAAGTCCGCTACTTTGGTGTAAGTAATGTACCTACAATGCAGATGGAACTCCTCAAAAAGTATGTAAAACAGCCTTTGGTATTCAACCAACTTCAGTTTTCACTTGACCAGTCACAACTCATAGATCAGGCTTTATATGTAAACAATCTGACTACCGAGCGTTCCATAGACCGAGACAACGGAACCCTTGATTATTGCCGCCTACATGACATTACTATTCAGGCTTGGTCGCCTCTGCAAAAGGGATTCTTTAAGGGATGCTTTGTAGACGATCCTGAACTGCCTGAATTAAATAAGGCTTTAAGTGAAGTGGCAGATAAGTATGATGTATCAAAAACTGCTATAGCTATAGCCTGGATTCTCCGCCACCCTGCAAAAATGCAAGCTATTGCGGGTACTATGAATCCGGAACATTTAAGGGATATAGCTACGGCTTCCAATGTGGAACTCACACATAATGAGTGGTATAAGCTGTATCTTGCAAGCGGTAAAATGCTTCCATAAATTTAAGTAGGGGGGCTTCCCCCCTACACCTCATACACCATAAGTGCAGCAGCCACAGCAGCATTTAAGGACTCTACCTTTCCCTGCATTGGTATAAGCACATAGGTATCTGCAAGGTCCGCCACCTCATCGCTAAGCCCCCTTGCTTCATTTCCTATAAGAATAGCTGACCTATCGCTATATTTTATAGCTTTATAGCTTTTTTCTCCTTTTAAATGAGTGGCATAAAAGCTTATTCCTTCTTTCTTCAGCTCTTTTATAGTTTCTTTTAAGTCTTCCACATAAGCAAATGGAAGCCTGAATATACTTCCCATAGTTGAACGGACTACCTTGGGGTTAAATATATCTACAGTACCCTTACTCGTAATTACTCCGGTAACTCCTGCTGCCTCTGCGGTACGCACAATGGTTCCAAGATTGCCCGGATCAGCAGTATCTTCTAATATAAGAAGCTTTATTTGCCCATTTTTATTATAAGCCTGATTTAAAAAATCCTTCTCTAAAAGCTCATACTCAGGCATTTCTACAACTGCAACAGCTCCTTGCGGGCTTATAGTTTCAGATACAGTCTTAAATACCGCATCTGAAACTACAACTGTAGAATTTTCTTTTTTCACATAGTTTGTTATATTTTTACCATTTTCTGCAAGCAAAACATTTTTTGATGAATCCCCTGAAATTATCTCCTTATAAAGACTCTCAGCAAGGACAATCTCCAAAACTTTTCCATATTCTAAAGCTTCTTCAACAAGCTTAATGCCCTCTACTACAAATTGCCTGTTCTTTTTTCTAATACTTCCTTTTTCCAAAAGACTGCGAATATATTTTATTTTCTTATTATCCTTACTGCTTATAATTTCCATAAAACATCCGCCATCCTTTTATCTGATTAACTTCTTATCTCCAAACTGCTTATTTATATGATTCACCGCTTCTTCGTTAGTCTCAAATTTTTTGAAAATATTTATGATGTTTTCCACTCCATCTTCCACATTCCTTGACGAGAGAGTTCTTTTTATTATATCATTTGCTTCCGCTTCTGATGGAGTAAAAAGCAAATCATCTCTTCTTGTACTTGACTTTGCAAGGTCAATGGCAGGAAAAATTCTCTTTTCTGAAAGTCCCCTGTCAAGTACAAGTTCCATATTACCTGTACCCTTAAATTCCTCAAATACCACATCATCCATCCTGCTTCCTGTATCCACAAGGGCTGTAGCAAGTATTGTAAGACTTCCTCCCTCACGCATATTTCTGGCTGCACCGAAAAATCTCTTAGGCATATGAAGAGCCGCAGGATCAAGACCACCTGAAAGAGTCCTTCCACTTGGTGATACTGTAAGGTTATATGCTCTTGCAAGTCTTGTTATGCTGTCTAAAAGAATAATAACATCCTTCTTATATTCAACAAGCCTCTTTGCTCTCTCTATTACCATTTCAGCCACACGCTTATGGTTCTCAGGTGCTTCATCAAAGGTAGAATAAATAATCTCAACTTTTTCTCCGGTAATAGAGTCCTTCATATCAGTAACTTCCTCAGGTCTTTCGTCTATAAGCAAAATAATGAGGTGCATCTCAGGATTATTATCTGTAATTGACCTTGCTATCTGCTTTAAAAGAGTAGTTTTACCTGCTTTAGGCTGCGATACTATCATTCCTCTCTGACCCTTTCCGATAGGTGCTATAAGGTCAACCATACGCATAGAAATAGCATTATGCTCCTCCGACTCAAGACGGATTCTCCTATTAGGGAAGATAGGTGTAAGGTCTTCAAACTTAGGCCTTTCTAAAGATTCTTTGATGTATTTTCCATTTACGGTTCTTATATAAAGAATTGCCGCAAACTTTTCATTATTGCTCTTTACCCTGGTATTTCCTACTATAATATCTCCTGTTTTAAGATTAAATCTTCTAATATGTGCCGGAGATACATATACATCATTTTCTCCCGGCAAGTAGTTATCACAGCGTACAAATCCAAATCCCTCCGGCATAACCTCTAAGATCCCTGACTTGGTTTCACCTGAATCTAAACCTGCTATATCCCCATTTGTGCCAAGGGCTAAAAACTGCTGTTGGATGCTTAAAGCCATTTCCTTATTACTGGTTATAGCATTCACTGCAGCTATCATATTCTGTTTTACTTCCTCACTTGTTAAGGAGCGAATAGGACGAGAATTAACCTGTTGTCCATGATTCTGCATCTGCACCGGATTTTGTTGTATATTATTATTCTGTGTATACATCCTTGATGCAGGCTGAATATGTGCCGGCTGTCTCATCTGTGGTTTAGTTGCATACTGCACCCCGCTTTCCACTCTTGCAGAACCGGTTTTTGCAGTATAAAGTGTCTTTACCTCAGTTGCTTTCTCGGAACTTACATCCTGCCTATCCAAATTTTCCAGTATCTCTACCAACTCGGCTTTATTAAGTGTAGTTACACTCTTAACTCCTCTTTCTTTAGCCTCTGTGCGGAGTTCCACTATTTTCATTGCTTTGTAATCCATTGTACATCTCCTTTAAAATAAATTTACTATATATAATCATGGTGTCGATATTAGTGAATGAATTTATTTACACCTATCATTGAAAAATTATCGCAAATGTAGACAAAAGCCAAAAACATTGGTTATAATGATAGAAATATCATTTAACTAAAAAACAATTATAAATATTTATTCGGGAGGTTTTGACTTTATGGCAAATACTGCTATGACTTTATATAAACTTATGGTTCTATATATGCTGAATCTTACAGAATATCCTCTAACTAATGCAAGAATCTCGGAATTTATGTTGCAAAAAGGATATACCAGTTATTTTAACCTTCAGACTGCACTTTCGGAACTTCTGGAAACAGGGCTTATAAAGTCTGAAAATACACTGAACAGTTCCTTCTTCAAATCTACTGAAGAGGGTAGGCACACATTGGATTTATTAAGCAACGATATAAACCAGTCTATTAAAAATGAAATAAAATCCTACTTAAACGATAATTCTAAGACCATTAAAAGCGACATTTCCGCTACAGCTAATTTTAAAGCAGCCGGAAATGGTGATTTCATTGTTAATCTTAACATAAATGAGTTTCAAAGTAAACTGCTTAGTTTAAGCTTATCTGTGCCTGCCGAAAATATTGCAGAAAAAATCTGTTCAGAATGGAGCAAGAAAAGTGATGATGTGTATGCACTCCTTTTTAACTCTCTTGTTTTGGATAAATATCCTCAATAATGTCCCAAAGCTCCTTAACCCCTGCTTTGGTTTCAGATGAAAAAGGCAGCAACTGCTCCTTAGAGGTCAGATTAAGAGTTTGCATAATAAGCTCCATCTGACCTTTAATCTGACTTCTCTTAAGCTTGTCTGTCTTAGTTGCTACTATAATGGGGGTTACTCCCTGACTTACTATCCATTCATACATCATTATATCATTTTCTGATGGTTTATGTCTGCTGTCAATCAGTAAAAATACATATTTTAACATCTTAGACTGTCTTAAATACTTCTCAACCATCTTACCCCACTTAGCCTTCACTTCAACTGCAACCTTAGTATAGCCATATCCCGGTAAATCCACGAGATAAATCTCATCATTTACATTATAATAGTTTATAGTCTGAGTCTTGCCTGGCTGAGCTGATACCCTTGCAAGTGCCTTCCTGTTCATAAGTGCATTAATCAGGGATGACTTGCCTACATTTGATTTGCCTGCAAAAGCAAATTCAGGATGTGGCATTTCAGGTATCTTGCTTGTTACACCTATTACTTTTTCAAGTTCTACTTTTTTAATTACCATATCTTACCTTTCAAATGCTTTCGAATCACGAATGCTGTCAACATAAGTTTCAACTAGTTCTTTTAATGCTTCGTAGGTTTCAAGTTTATTTACCTCGCCACGAAGTCTGGTTGAATTGGGATATCCGGTTGTAAACCATGATATATGCTTCCTCATTTCCCTAACTCCCGTATACAACCCTTTATATTCTATCATCCACCTTGCCTGTCTTAGAATCATATTAAGAAACTCATCTGCTGTAGGTGGTGGAAGTATATTTCCTGTTTCAAGATAAGTATTAATTCTGTTAAATATCCAAGGATTCCCTCTTGCACCCCTTGCTATCATAATACCATCACAGCCGGTTTCTTCAAGCATTTTTTTTGCATCATATTCTGTAACCACATCACCGTTACCTATTATCGGTATGCTTACAGCCTCTTTAACTGCTCTTATTATGTTCCAGTCAGCCTTGCCGTCATAAAACTGAGATCTCGTCCTACCATGTACTGCTATGGCATCCACTCCTGCCTGCTCAGCTATTTTAGCCACCTCTACTGCATTTTTATTCTCTACTGTAAACCCCGCTCTTATCTTAATCGTAACAGGCTTCTTAGAATTTCTTTTCAGACTTTTTATTATGGCTGCAATTTTTTCAGGCTCTTTCATAAGTGCTGAGCCTTCTCCGTTGTTTACCACCTTAGGTACAGGACAGCCCATATTTACATCCAGTATATCAAAGTTCCTGTCATTTATAGCAGCCGCCATTTCACCCATAATATCAGGATCTTCTCCAAAAATCTGAAGGCTCGTAGGACGCTCTCTTTCATCTATTGTTATCAGTTCTTCAGTATTTTTATTTTTATATTTAAAACCCTTTGCACTAACCATTTCCGTATAGGTAAGTGCCACTCCGTTTTCCTTGCAGAGTACCCTGAAAGGTAAGTCTGTAACACCGGCCATAGGACCTAATACCAGCCTGCCATTTAGTTCAACATTTCCTATCTTAAAGCCTTTCATATCTCTCCTTTAACAAACTCGTTATAGAATCTTTCAATTCCTGTAAGCAGTTCTTCCTTTTCTTTTTGAAACTTGCTAAGTAGCATACCGCTGTGAATCTCATCATAAGAATAATCGTCATCATTGCTTGCTGTATGAATGTAGAGGTTTTTATCATCATCAAAGGCAAGGGTTAGTATGCCGCCTACCTTCTCGGTAAATAGTACACAGGCAATCTGGAGTTCTTCTTTGATTGCTTTAGGGAGTTTGGCAAATGAGCTGCCTAAGTAGTATTTGTGTAAGTATGCGTTGCTTACGCAGAGGATTTGTTTTTCGTTCATTGAGGTTCTCCTTAATCTATTTAAATATGTAAAATAATTTCATTTTATCATCAGCTATGGTAACACAAAAAACAATTTACAGTCAAGGAAGAGAAAGAATAGAAAATACCTGCCGGATATTACATCAAGCAGGCAACAATTTAACATATCTTATATTGTACTTATGCTAGAACCAAAGCAATAAAAATAACAAATGTTCCAATTATAGATATCACAACAGAATATTTAAATTTTTTATATTTAATCTTTGCAATTCTTGCATTTGATATAATTTCTTCAACATACATTTTTTCCATTGCCGATATATCATCATTCTCAAATTGCACCTGTTTATTTATACCTTCAATATAATCTTTTGCTGAATATTTAGCTATATCATTCCAAAACAAAAAATTATCATTGGAATTATATTCTTCTATTTTCTCATTTATATTTAAGTTCTTTCCTTTAGGATAGAATGAACACAGTGAGATAATTAAAGATATTAAATAAAAAAATGATATAATAGTAGCTATATAAATGTTATCACTTAATTTACTTGTCCAGATTACAACCAAAATTGATATAGCAAATGCAATAATTGCGGCATTTTTAGCTTCTGCAAATTGAAGCCAGTAATTTATTCTTTCTAGATTTTTTTCATAAAAATTAATTTTATCATTACTTATTTTCATTCCCTTTCTCCTTAATTATTTTAAAAGCCTTATACATTGTATCTAGTGCATCCGGTACAAAAGCCTGCGCATTAACTTTATCATTATTTTTCAGATCTTCTGCACTTATAAATCTGTATTCTGAATGTTTTTTTTCATCCAATCTGACCTCAGTATTTCCAACAATTTTAGCAATAAATATAATCCCTTTATGAATTTCATTATTTTTCTTTATAGTATATACTGCCAACGGAATTGGTTGTTTGTCTTCTTTCCTATTTTCATCAAGTTGAACTTCTATGTCTATACCAAAATCACTTTTATATTCTTCCTTAAGAATTTCTGATATACTTTTGTCATAACTTGCCTTAGCACAACCAAATTCCCAAATTCCAGAAAAAAATTCTTTTGTTGCTCTCTTTACAAGGAATATTTTACCTTCTTCATTATAACAAACTGCAACACAATGTAATTCTAACTTTAAATCTCTTAAATAATCTGTACGATTATCTGATTTATAATCTATTAACATATTTAACTTGTCAATCTTATTTTGTATACCCCGTTCTTTAAGTATCTTATTAACTAACTCTTTAATCTTATCTTCACTACATTTATATAATTCTGTAGTCATTAAATCCCCATATATACCATCTTGTACTATAGCATCAAATGGTATACTATCTTCAAAACTACACTCACCATTATGTGAACTATCATAATACCAAATTATAGGATATGGTAGATTATTCCATACACCCTTAAGTTTTTTATATGTTATCACTCTTATATTCTTCAACATATCATTCTTATTAGACAAAAGATATGCAAGTTCAAAACTAATCGTAAGCCTTCTTGATACTGTCTCCTTGGCTAGCCTAAATCCAGCATCAATATCTGCACCTCTGAATTCACGAAATCTATTGTTAGGACCTTCTTCAAATATTTCAAATATATTTTCAACACTTATCTCTCTTGAGCCTTTTTCAATTTTACTTATATCTGTAACTGCTGCGATCCAAGCACACGCCTTTATTGATATCATGTTTCTATGATCTATTAATTTCTCTTTATCTTCAATTTTATGCCCTTCAAAACATTTACCTTTTTCAATAAAATCAGAGCATTCGACAAGTACCTGATGAATATATGAGATATATTCACCAACCGATTCTTCAGAGGATATATTTGTTATAAAGATTATTTCATCACCAAATACTCTCCAGACTTCCGCTATTTTAATTTTTTCCTTTATTCTATTTTTTACTTCTTTAAGAATTATATCAATTGTATATACCCAATAATTACTTACATTCTTGTATAATGTTGAATTTACTATATCAAACGAAAAAAATAGGAGCACATCATCACAATCCTTATTAAATTCCTGTGTACTGTGCTCACTATCAACATTTTGCTCTGTCTCCTGTTGAACTGTTATATTTTTAAATTTTGCAAGTTCTTTATCTATTCCATCTACCATTGTAAATAACCTAACCACTTTCCCCTATATGATGCAGCATCAATAGACACATTGAAATATTTTGCAACTTTAGCTATATAGACTGTATTTCCAACTGTATTTTCGTCCATAATTTCCTTATACTTTTCCTTAGGCATAAGGAATGCAGCTGCAAATTCATTAGCCTGTATTTCAATCTCAGAATTTCCTTTTCTATTAAATACCTTATTGTCAGACTTTTCCCATAAATCATCATTTATTTTATATCCCATGTGTAAAAATAAATGTCCAAGTTCATGTGCTATGGTGAAATTTTTTCTTTCACTAGTCTGATTAATAGGTATACTTATACTAAAAGAATTGTTCTCTTTTTCTATCCTACCATCTGAAAAAATACCAAGGCTGGAATCCACTTTAATTTTTCCACCTAGCTTTTCTACCTCTTCAACTATATTTGTAATAGGAGATTTTATTTCATAACAATGTAAAATAGCACTTGCCAATTCATTAATTTTACATCTCAATTCATTATTCATACAAAAACCTCCGTTTATCAAGTGTACACATCATATATTAACCTTATTATTTTACTAAAACTTACGCAAAATCATTTTATATAGTTAATTTTTCATAACTCCATTTAATAGTACAAGTGTCAAAAGTATAAAAATTCAATCAAGCTTGCTGCAAGAGAATTTATTATCTTTTGACACCCACATTATTTAATAACATATTATAACTATATTCAAACTGTTGTTCTTTATATATTTTATATAATATCATATTTAACATGTTATGTCAACACGACATTTTTGTGCATTATTTATTATTTATATTATGATACAAGTGTCAAAAGTATAAAAATTCAATCAAGCTTGCTTGCAAGAGAATTCTTCTCCCTAAAAAACTCCCACACTGCCCTGGCTGCTCCTTCATTCATCCCTTCTACTACCCTTAGTTCTTCTTCTGTAGCCTTCTTAATATCTTCAAGAGAGGCAAAATACTTCATCAGAGCCTTTCTTCTTACCTTTCCTATTCCCTTTATATCGTCAAGCACAGAATGAACCTGATTTTTTCCTCTTAACAGCTTGTGGTACTCTATGGCAAATCTGTGGGTTTCATCCTGTATCCTTGTTATCAGCTTGAAAAGCTCTCCATGTGTGTCGATTGGCTGTTCTACATTGTTGTAATATATGCCTCTTGTCCTATGTTTGTCGTCTTTTACAAGGCCTGCCACAGCTATATCTATACCAAGTTTCTCAAGCACCTTAAGACAGATATTTATCTGACCTCTGCCACCGTCCATTAAAATTATGTCAGGAAAATGGGCAAATTTGCCTTCCTTTATCATACCTGCCTTCTCTAAAATTTTCAGTTCTTCCTTTTCTTTAAGACCATGCTCAAATCTTCTTGTAAGCACCTCTTCCATAGAAGCATAGTCATTTGGACCTACTACCCCTTTAATTCTAAACTTCCTATAGTCATTCTTTTTAGGCTTGCCATCTTCAAAAACAACCATGGAGCCGACATTTTCAAATCCACTGGTGTTGGAGATATCGTAGGATTCTATACGCTTTATATCATTTTTAATTCCAAGCAATTCTTTAAGTTCCTTAACTGCACCAAGAGTCCTTGCCTGTTCCCTCTTGTTTCTCTCGCTGTCCTGATTAAGCACCATAGCTGCATTTTTATAGGCAAGTTCTGTAAGTCCTGCCTTTTCTCCCCTTTTAGGCACAAGAATGTTTACCTTATTTCCTCTTTTAGCAGCCAGCCACTCAGCTAAAAGTGCTTTTTCCTCAGGCTCATCTGCAAGCATTATATCCTTTGGTATAAATGGAGTACCGGTGTAATACTGCTTTATAAAGTCGGTATAAACAGCCCCTTTTTCATCATCTCCTACATTGTCTAAGGAAAAATGTTCTCGTCCTATCAGTCTGCCGGCACGTATGAAAAATACCTGCATAACAGCTTCTTTTCCTGCCTTTGCAAGTGCCAGCACATCCCTGTCATCCACATTATCATTGGAATTAATCTTCTGTCTGTCACTGAAGCGTTTTACATGAGTAAGCATATCCCTGTAATTAGCGGCTTCTTCAAACTCAAGCTTTTCTGAGGCTTCCATCATCTTATCAGTAATCATTTTTAATATAGGCTCATAATCACCATTTAAAAATTTGATTACTTCATCAATTCTCTTTTTGTATTCCGCAGACTCCACATAGCCCTGACAGACTCCGTCACATCTGCCTATCTGATAATTAAGGCAAGGGCGTTCTTTACCTATATCCTTCGGCAAATTTCTTCTACAGGTTCTTATTTTATATATTTTATGGATAAGCTCCAAGGTTTCACTTATATGGGCAGGATAGGGACCAAAATACTTTGCCTTGTCCTTACCCCTCCTTCTTGTAAACATCACTCTCGGAAACTCCTCCTCCACCGTCACCTTGATATAAGGATAGCTTTTATCGTCCTTCATCATTGTATTGTACTTGGGGCGATGCTCCTTAATCAAATTACATTCAAGCACAAGGGCTTCCAGTTCCGAATCTGTGATTATATATTCGAAATGGTCTATATTTTCAACCATTCGCTTAATTTTGGGCGAATGTCTGTGTATGCTTTGAAAATACTGGCGAACTCTGTTTTTTAGGCTTATGGCTTTTCCTACATATATAATTTCGTCCACTTCATTGTGCATAATATAAACTCCGGGCTTGCCGGGGAGTTTTTTTAGTTCTTCTTCTATGTTAAACATAGGATTCCTCTTTCCTTGCGGTTGATTTTTTCATATTATTCATTCCTTTCATTATAATGCTAAATCATTTCTACTTCAATACATTTACATTGCGCTATCAGACCTTAATGTCATAATCTTCTTTTAAATCATTTAACATACTATGAGTCATCTTTGTTAGATCCGGCTCGAATACAATTGCGTTAAATACTATCTTTGCACAGCTTTTTTATTTTAATTTTCAATTAATAATTATTTAAAACCGAAAAGAGCTATTGCCTAAGGCAAAAGCTCTTTCCCGTTAGATGTAAAATATTGTAATACAACCTCACAACTATTTACCGATATACAACATCAGTAGTCTTACCTAATTTAATTTGCATCTTGCTCTTTTCTTCTTCTAAGGATAACTGCTCCCGCCAACATAAGCATTGCAAATCCGCCTACATAGTATACCATATCATCTGTACCACCTGTACGAGGAAGCGACTTTTTAGTAGTTACTCCCTTTGGTGTCTTATCTAAGTCTACCTCAATATAAGTATTTTCTCCATTAGGTTGCTTTCTCTTCACATATCTTCCCTTAGGTGTGCCGTCCTTATCAACTGTAATAAATTCATCCGGACTTCCCGGTTTATTAGGATCCGGCTTGTTATTTTCAGGGAACTTAGGCACATCCCTTGGTGTTGGATCCGGATCAATAGGAATTGATGGGATATTTGGTGTTGGAGTTGGTGGTGTGTTAGGGGCTGGTGGTGTGTTAGGGGCTGGTGGTGTGTTAGGGG
>NZ_JBQNBU010000037.1:0-20794 GCF_052169795.1 Catonella sp. | reverse complement strand
AAAAGCAGTAAAACTAATAGAATGGGAATAATATGGATCAGGCACAAAATTTAAGAAATATAATTAAGGCAGGCAGTGCTGTACCGGCACTGTCCAGAGTCATAACGATTACGAGTGGCAAGGGTGGGGTAGGAAAGTCTAATTTAGCTATAAACCTTGCAATTCTTTTGAGCAGGATGGGAAAAAAGACTGTAGTTTTGGATGCTGACTTTGGTCTTGCCAATATTGAGGTTATGCTTGGTGTAAGACCGCAGTATAATCTTTCCGATCTTATGTTCAGGGAGAAGTCATTATCAGAAATAATAGCTGAAGGCCCGGAAAATGTAGGTTTTATCTCCGGAGGCTCAGGCATAAGGGAAATGACTAATCTTACAAAGGAGCAGCTTATAAACTTGTCTGCGAGGCTGTCAGAACTTGATAGGCAGGCGGATGTTGTAATAATAGATACAGGAGCCGGAATTTCGGAGCATGTTATAGAGTTCGTGATGTCAAGTGCGGAAGTGTTTTTAGTAGCGACTCCGGAGCCGACATCAATTACTGATGCTTATGCCTTACTGAAAACCTTGGATCATCAGCCGGAATTTGCAAGAGAACATTGCCACATTAAGCTGATAGCTAATAAGGTTGAAAATGAGAAAAGCGGAAGAGAATTATTTGAGAAGCTGAGTGTTGTAGCAGATAAGTTTCTTAATATTTCTCTGGAATATTTGGGAGCCATACCATCTGACTCAAGTGTAAGTAAGGCAGTAATGAAGCAGCAGCCTTTGGTGACGGCATTTCCAAATTCCAAGGCGGCTAGGGCAATAGATAATATAGCAAGACTGATAACAGGACAGGAATCTGTAGGAGAGCCTAAAAGAAGGGGGCTTGCGGGCATATTTTCAGAAACATTACGAAGGACTTTAAGCAGGTAAAAGAAAGGGTGTGAGTGATATAATGGGAAATTATTCTATTTCAATCGGCGATAAGGTTGATATAATCAGGCAGGCTTATATAAGAAAGGATACGGGTGAACCGGATGAACTGGGGAGTAAGGTGATTGATGTAATAGATGAAATTACGCTCAAGCTTATGATGCCGATGAATAAAACAATAACGATTCCGCTTGAACTTGGTGAAGAAAGTATAATGTACTTTTATACAGCAAAGGGAATATTGACTGGAAGAACCGTTGTTTCAGAAAGGTTCTTTGAAGGTAGCCTTGCGGTAATGGTAGTTAAGCTTGTTACAGAACTTGAAAAAAGTCAGAGAAGGCAGTTTTACAGACTTCAATGTTCGCTAGATGCTAAATTTCATATAATGACTGCTGAAGAGAAAAAAGGTCTGAACGATTTTATCGGAGAAAGCAGGTTGGTAAGAGAGAATAAAAGCAGGTACATAGATTTAATTTCGGGTAATACAAATGACTGGGAGAACTGTATTGTAATAGATTTAAGTGGAGGCGGTGTAAAATATTTATCAGATAAAGAAATAAAGAAAAAAGAAAATGCAATCCTCTCTGTAACATTGAAATCGGGTGATCAGGCTAAAGAATATTTTTTATTGATGAATATTATAGATTCGTTTAGAAAAACAGCTGATTCCACAAAGTATGAAATAAGAACTAAGTTCTTGGGACTTAGGGAGTCCGCAAGAGATGCAATCGTAAGGTTTGTATTTGAGGAAGAGAGAAGGAACAGGAATAAAGAGATTTCATAAGTTATTAAGATTTAGTATCAATGAGAGAGGTGTGTATAGTAGAAATGAAGAATATTTTGCTAGTTGATGACTCTGCACTCCTAAGAAGGGTAATATCTGATATAATACACACTGATGGAAGATTTCAGGTTAAAGATATTGCTCGTGACGGTTTGGAGGGACTCGATAAGCTTCTTAAAAACGGGAGCGGCTATGATGCGGTAATTTTGGATATTAATATGCCTAAGATGAATGGGCTGGAGTTGCTTGCTGAGATAGGCAGGGAAAAGATTAAAGTTCCTGTGATTATGGTCAGTACCTTAGTAAAGGAAGGAGCCGCAGAGACAATAAAAGCTTTAGAGCTGGGGGCTTTTGATTTTGTATTAAAGCCTGATAATTATGCTAAAGTCAGAGAAGAAGACTTTAAAAATAATTTGATAAAAAGCCTTGAAGCTGCAGTGAAGCTGCCGGTCGCTAAAGGTTCAGCTGATTCCCAGCCGGAAAGGGTGGTAGGAGCGAAGTCTTACATTTATCCGAAAAAACTTATATATCCTCAAAGGACAGGAGCGGGAAATGGCAGGGTACTTGTAGCCTTAGCCTGTTCTACCGGAGGGCCAAAGGCTTTACAGGCTGTAATTCCAAAACTTCCAAACAAAATTGGTGGAGGAATGATTATAGTCCAGCATATGCCTGAAGGATTTACGAAGTCTTTAGCGGACAGGCTTCAAGACAGCAGTGTTATAAGTATTAAAGAAGCAAATGACGGCGATATGGTTGCAGACAACCAGGTTTATGTTGCAAAAGGAGGGTATCAGCTAAGGGTTAAGGAGCAGTCAGGCGAAAGCTTTATTTCACTTGAAAAGGATCCTCCAAGAGGAGGATTAAGACCCTGTGCAGATATTATGTATGAATCCCTTGTAGGAAGTTCCTACGATAAGATAGTCTGCGTGGTGCTTACCGGAATGGGAGCTGATGCAACAGCAGGGATAAGGCAGTTGAAAGAAACAAACAATGTTTATGTTATAGCTCAGGATGAGCCGACATGTACTGTGTACGGCATGCCTAGGATGGTAGCTGAAGCAGGGTTGGCAGATGAAGTTTTGCCGCTTGATCAGATTGCCGATGCTATAGTAAAAGCGACGGGGGTACATTAGATGGATACAAGTCAATATTTGGATATTTTTGTAGATGAGACTAAGGAACATATCCAGGTCTTAAGTG
This sequence comes from Catonella sp., assembly GCF_052169795.1. GTDB lineage: Bacteria > Bacillota > Clostridia > Lachnospirales > Lachnospiraceae > Catonella. The sequence goes on along the minus strand of NZ_JBQNBU010000037.1, from coordinate 17,896 downwards.
ATCAGATTATGGTTCTTGAAAAAGAGCCTGATAACAGTGATGCTATTGCAGAAATCTTCCGTTCTGCCCATTCATTAAAGGGAATGGCAGGAACAATGGGATTTAAGAGAATGCAGCATCTCACCCATGACATGGAAGATGTTTTCTCAGCAGTGCGTGAAGGCAAGATGAAGGTTAATGACAGTCTTGTAGATACACTGTTTAGAGGACTGGATGCTATTCAGGAGTACTTGGATTTAATTCAGGAGACCTCTGATGAAGGTGATAATGATAATGAGGCCATTATCAATGAACTTAACCAATTCTTAAACGGAGGAGAATCAGAGCCTGCAGCATCTGTTCCGGCAGCAGCCGCCGTTGCAGTTGCAGAAGAGACAGCAACACAAAGTGATGCGGGTGATAAGGCTAAGTATAAAAATATTAAGCTTACTGAAGTTGAGGAGCATGCGATAAAGAAGGCACATGAAGAAGAGATGAATGTATTTGGAGCTACAGTTTATATACAGGAATCCTGTCTTCTTAAGGCGGCAAGAGCTTTTTTGGTTTTCAAAGCACTTGAAGAAATTGGTGAAATAATAATTTCAAGTCCTTCAGTTCAGGAAATTGAAGATGAAAAATTTGACTTTGATTTCAGCCTTATATTGCTTACTAAGGAATCTGAGAGTGAAGTAAGGGCGGCAATAGAAAATGTCTTAGAGATAGAAGAAGTAATAGTTGAACAAATAGAAGAAGCACAGGCTGTTGAGGAGCCTAAAAAGGCAGAAGAGCCAAAGAAGGAAGAGGCACCTAAGCAGGTTGCTCCGGCTGCGGCTGCGACACAGGCAGCACCTGTAGCAAAGGCGGATGCAAAGGCAGACGCAAAAGCTAAGGGTAAGGGCAAGCCGGTAGTAAGCCGTTCAGTTCGTGTAGATATAGAGAAGCTTGACAGCCTGATGAATCAGGTAAGTGAGCTTATTATTGCAAAGAACGGTCTTGTGTCAATGAGCACTACAGATAAGAGGGACAGTGGAGATATGTCTGCCTTTAATGAGCAGATTGAATATCTTGGAACTGTTACAACAAACCTCCATGAAACTGTAATGAAGGTGAGGATGGTACCTATTGAAAGTACTGTTCAGAAGTTCCCTCGTATGATTAGAGATCTCTCCAAGAAGCTTGATAAGAAGATGGAACTCTACATGACAGGTGAAGATACAGAGCTTGACAGAACCGTTGTAGATGAAATCGGTGATCCTCTTATGCACCTTCTCAGAAACTCAGCTGACCATGGTCTTGAGTCAAACGAAGAGAGAGTACGTCTTGGTAAGCCTGAGGTAGGCTCAATTTTCCTTGATGCTTATCAGGAAGGAAATAATGTAGTTATTGAAGTTCGTGATGACGGTGCGGGTATCAATGTAGATAAGGTTAAGAAAAAGATGGTTGAAAGAGGACTTGTTCCTGCCGACCAAATTGATACGATCACAGACAAAGAAGCCATAGCTACACTCTTCTCACCAAGTTTTTCAACTGCAGATCAGGTAAGTGATGTATCCGGCCGTGGAGTTGGTCTTGATGTAGTTAAGACTAATATAGAGTCTCTTGGAGGTACTATTGAGTGTAAGACAGAGCGTGGAGCAGGAAGCAGCTTTACTATCAGACTTCCGCTTACTCTTGCTATTGTACAGGCACTTATGGTTGAACTTGGCAATGAGAAGTATGCAATTCCTCTTGCAAGTATCCAGACAATAGAAGAAGTACCAATGAGCGATATTAAATATGTTCAGTCTAAAGAAGTAATAAGCCTTCGTGGAACAGTTATTCCTCTTATCAGGCTTGATTCACTTTTAGATGTTCCGGACAGAGAAACTAAGACAGACCATGTAGTAATAGTAATTGTAAGGAAGGCTGATAAGCTTGCAGGACTTGTAGTTGACGGACTTATCGGACAGCAGGAGATAGTTATCAAGTCAATTGGTAAGTATATCAATACTCCAAAGCTGATAAGCGGTTCAACTATTCTTGGCGACGGTGAAGTTGCGCTTATCTTAGATGCAAATGTATTACTTTAGTCCGGATTTTGAAAGGGGCATAAACTCATGGAAAATAGAAGTTTAGAGGTAGAGACCAAGCAGTACATTGTTACTAAGCTTGGCACAGAGCAGTACGGCATAGATATAAGTTATGTTGATAATATAGTTAGAATGACTAGAATTACAAGAGTTCCTAAGTCGCAACACTTTTTTAAGGGAATAATTAACCTTCGTGGAGAAGTTATTCCTGTTATGAGCCTTAGGCTTAAGTTTGGGCTTCCTGATGATGAAGTTACCAATGCGACAAGAATTATTATTATTAAGCTTGAAGATTTAGATGGTTCAATAGGACTTTTGGTAGATGAGGTTAAAGAGGTTGTTACCTTATCTGATGATTCGATAGAGAAGCCATCTAATAGCAATAATGGAGAAAAGGCAAAATATTTGTTGGGAGTCGGAAGAACTCATGATACACTTATTTCCCTGTTAAATATGCAGAATGTGATTATAGAGAAGGAAAGGGAACTGGCATAGTTTCGGAGGTAGGCTAGTGGCAAATTTTGATTTAAATAATGTGGATGGAATGCAGTTTGATGTTCTGAGGGAACTTGGAAATATTGGAGCCGGTAATGCAACTACAGCACTTTCCAGCATGTTAAATACAAAGGTAGACATGAATGTTCCTAAGGTAGATCTTCTCAGCTTTGACGAGCTTCATGAGATAATGGGAGGAGCTGAGACCATAGTTGTTGGTATCCTTGTAACTCTTGATGAGGATATTGACGGAATGATGATGTTTATGATGAAGACTAAGTCAGCCTTTGGCTTGGTAGATATTTTATTTGGAAGACCTGTAGGTACTACGCCTGAGGATGCAGAACTTGATGAGATGTCATTGTCTGCACTTAAGGAATTAGGAAATATTATTTCAGGTGCATATATATCATCTCTATCTTCAATGACTAATTTGAAGATAAATCAGTCGATTCCCTATCTGTCTATAGATATGGCCGGTGCAATACTTAGTGTTCCTGCAATTGAGTTTGGAAAGCTTGGAGATAAGGCATTGTTAATCGAATCTCAGTTTATGGAGGACGATAATGATGTAACAGGCTATTTTATTCTTACGCCTACAATTGATTCGTATAATAAAATATTGACATCTCTTGGTTTGTGATTCTAATACAATAAAAGTTTGAGAGAGCCACAGGCAGTAAAGTCTGCCTGTGGATTAGGTTTATTATGGAAAAAATGATAAAAGTTGGAATGGGTGATCTTAAAGTGTGTAAGGCTCCTGACAACCTTACGACACTTGGGCTTGGCTCCTGCGTGGGAGCTGTAGTATATGATAAGACGACTAAGGTGAGCGGTATGCTGCATTGTATGCTTCCTGACAGTACCAAAATTGCAAATAATACTAATATAGCTAAATTTGCAGATACAGGACTGGATGAACTCTTGAGACAGATGATAGCTTTAGGTGCAAGAAAAACTTCTATGGTAGCAAAGATTGCAGGTGGAGCACAGATGTTTGCATTTTCAAACTCTAATGATATGCTAAGGGTAGGAGACAGAAATGTAGAAGCGGTTAAGGCTAAATTGAAGTCACTAGGCATACCGATTATTGCATCTGACACCGGTCTTAATTATGGAAGAACCATAGAATTTTATTCTTCAACAGGTGTGCTTTTAATAAAAGCTGTCGGTAAGGGAAGTAAAGAAATATGAAATACAGATATCTGCCTGCTACTGTTATGCTTTCAGCAGGTGCAATTACGATGTTTATCTGCCTGTATAACAGGTATGACGCCTTATATACATTGAAGGTATTATTAGCTATACTTATAATATTTTTGATAATTGGTAGTCTTGTGAGAAAGGCTCTTATCAAGATACTTGATATGAGTAATGAAAAAGAAAGTGATGATAATAAAGACAAGGCTGTTGAAGAAGATACACAGGAAAATAGTAACGATAGCGACAATGATAGTAAAATTAGTTGATTTGTCCTATAGAGGAGATAACTGTCTATGGCAGATGAAAAAAATGGCATAAAATTATGGGAGCAATATGCCAAAAAACAAACACAGGAACTTAGAGAAAAGCTGATTATTGAATATTCAAGCCTTGTTAAAATAATAGCAGGGCGTATGTCAATGTATCTTGGATACAATATTGAATATGATGATTTAGTAGGATATGGTATTTTTGGACTTATAGATGCTATAGACAAGTTTGATTATGTAAAAGGTGTTAAGTTTGAAACCTATGCAAGCCTTAGAATAAAAGGAGCAATCCTTGATCAGATAAGAAAAATGGACTGGATACCAAGGACTATGCGTCAGCGGCAGAAAAAACTGGAAGCAGCCGAAAGAGCAATAGAAGAAAAATATGGAAGGCTGGCTACAGAAGAAGAAATAGCGGCAGAACTTGGTATATCCATGGACGAGTATGAGAGCTGGAAGAGTCAGGTGAATCTGTCGGGAGTTATTTCTTTAGATGATTATCTTGAGCAGGGAAGTGACTTGGTTGCAGATAATTCTAAAGGAAAGTTGGGTATTTCAAGCTTTGAACAGCCTGAAGAAGCATTTGAAAAAGAAGCATTGAAAAAGTCTTTGGCAGAAGCAATAGAAGGGCTTACAGATAAAGAGCAGAAGGTGATAGCTCTATATTATTATGAGGAGCTGACTTTAAAAGAAATCAGTCAGGTGCTTTCAGTGTCTGAGTCAAGAGTGTCTCAGCTTCATACGAAGGCATTAAGTAAATTGAAAGAAAAACTAGGGGATTACATGGATGTTTTTGCAAAATTTATGTAAGGGAAAGGATTATGTTCTATAGAAAGACTAGTATAGAAGGAAAGTTTTATGAAGATGAGAAGATGAAAGTCAGAATCTCTGAAGATGGGATGCTGGCAGTTTGCACTTTTTCTCCTCCATCGGCAGGTGGAAGAGTTATGACTAAGGAAGATTTACTAAAAGAGTTAGCTCTTAATGGGATTAAATTTGGAATAGTAGAAGCAGAAATAGATAGGTATTTAAATGACAGGCAGTACTATGTAGACTATATAATTGCAAGAGGGGAAAGGCCTGTAAATGGACATGATGCGAAAATAATTTATAAATTTAATACAAATTTACAGGCTAAACCAAAAGAAAATACAGATGGTGCTGTAGATTTTTATAATTTGGAGATAATTGCAAGAGTGACTGCCGGTGATGAAGTTGCCGAGCTTATAAAAGAAGATGAGGGTAGAACAGGGAGAGATGTAAGAGGCCGTTTGATTAGACCTGATAAGGTAGAAAGGCTTAATTTCAAATATGGACCTAATATTTCACTCTCTGAAGATGGTCTTCATCTTATAAGTGAAGTCTCTGGTCATGTAATTCTTGATGAAGAAAATAAGATATGCGTATCAAATACATTTATTGTTAAAAATGATGTTGATATTTCTACCGGAAATATCAATTATGATGGAAATGTTGAAGTAAAAGGAAATGTAATAAACGGATTTAAGATAAATGCAACGGGAGATGTAATTATAGGGGGAACAGCAGAGGGTGCCCAAATAATTGCCGGAGGACAGATAATTCTATACCATGGTATTCGTGGTATGGGTAAAGGCATTTTAAAGTCAGGTGGCAATATTATCGCTAAATTCTTGGAGAATGCTATTGTACAGTCAGGTGGATATGTGATGGCGGATGCAATTATTCATAGTGATGTGTCAGCTAAAGGGGATGTAATTGTAAATAGCAAAAAAGGCTATGTAAATGGTGGAACTATCAGATCCAGGACTCTTATAAGGGTAAAAAATGCCGGTTCGGAGATGGGAACTAAAACTAATTTGGAAGTGGGAGTAGACCCGGCTCTGTTGTTGCAGTATAAAAATCTTCAGAATAAAATAGAAGAAACATTGCAACGGATGGAGAGTTCGGGTAAGTCCATTGAATTATATAGCAGAAAGCTTAATAATGGAGAAAAGCTTACACCGGAAAAATTATCTCATTTTAGGGTTCTTGCGGTAGAATATAAGAGGGATAATGATAATATAGGTTTTATGCAGGAGGAATTTCTAGCCTTGCATGAAGAAATAGAAAAACAAGATGGTGGAGTTATAGAAGTTGGCAACATGGTGTATCCCGGAGTTAAGATAGCAGTAGTGGATGCAGTGCTTTATATAAGGGATGTACTTAAAAGTGTAAGATTTATAAAGGATGGGGCTGATGTAACAGCAGTTCCTCTTTATTAGAACTGGAGAAAATTATGCCGATTCAGAATATTGATAACTATCTGATGCCTAATAGGAGCCAGGAAGCATCTATTCATAGAACTTCTGCAGAAAATAAGATTCCGGCGGAACAGAGGTTTTTGGCACAGGAAGTGAATGAACAGACGGATAGAAAACTTACAAGGACTAATGAAGCAGACAATGCAGAGTGGAGCCGGGATGGATTTGACCCAAAGGAAAAGAGCAAGAATGAATATTATGCCCGCAAGAAAAAGAAGAATAAAGAAGAGAAAAAATCTTCTGAAGTTATAGATAAGTTTACGGGTGTGGCGGGCAGCAGAATAGACATAAAATTGTAAGTGAGGATTTATGGACATAATAATTATTGGATGCATGATAGCGGGAGCAGCCTGCATTGGAGCGAGTTTTTTCATTAAAGAAAATACAGGAATGAATAGTAGGGAACAGGAAAAGATTGCAGAAGAAATCAGACTGAAAGCACTGAGTGATGAAAGCCTGAAAAAGGTTATAGCTAAGGTAGAAAAAAGCTTTGAAACCAGAGTTGCTGATATTGCTGAGGAGAAACTAAGTGATAGCAGTCGCCAAATGTCAGAACTTACAAATAATAAGATGCTTGCAATGGATGAAATGAGTAGCCAATTGATGGTGAAGATTGAGCAGAATCATAAAGAGGTGATTTTCTTATATGATATGCTCAATGAAAAAAGTGAGAGTTTGAAAGATTTTTCTGCTAAAATAGATGGTATGCGTAAAGAACTTGAAAATGAAGAGAAACGAATTAAGGTACTTAACCATGAATTGGATGATAAGATATTGAAGGTTAAGGAAGTAAGACAGACAGTGATTACAAAGCAGCCAAAACAAGTACAGCAGGAACCTAAACTTCCAGAGCAGGTTTCAACTCAGGCAGAGGCTTTAGTACAGATGCAGCAGAAGAAAGTTGCAGAAGCAAAGATGAAACAGGAAGTAAAAACACAGTCGGAAGTAGAGGTAAAGGTTGAAAAAGATTCTAAAAGGACAGAAGATATTTCAATGAATGATAAGATTTTAACAATGAAAGAGGAAGGTAAATCGGTAGTTGAAATATCTAAAGAACTTGGAATAGGACAGGGTGAAGTTCAGCTTGTACTAGGGTTATTTGGTAAATAATGGAGGGAATTAAGTGAAAGTAAAATATTTGCTAAGGGGCATAGGAGTAGGAGCCATTTTAGCAGCTGCAATTATGTATTTTCTTTATGGAAGTTCGGGAAAGGTTTTAAGCGATGATGAAATAAGGCAAAAAGCAAGAGAACTTGGAATGATGACAGTAAGCGAATTTCAGGAGAAAGAGCTGGATTCACTTAAAGATAAGCTACCTAAGGAAGATGATAAAATATCGGAAGAAAAGGTAGAAAAGAAAGAAGACTTACCTCAATCAGAAAAAAAATCAGAGAAGAGTTCTAAAGCTGTTGAAAAACCTAAACCTGTTGAGGAACAGAAAATTGTAGAGAAACCAAAGACTATTGAAAATCCAAAACCCATAAATGAAGTAAAGCATATAGAAAGACCACAAACAATAGAGAATCCAAAACCTGCCGAGCCTACAAAACCTATGGAAAGACCTAAAAAGCCTGAGCCACAGGTTGTTGGGGGTAAAGTTAATTTTTCAATTACTGCAGGAATGAGTTCTGAAAAGGTTGCAGCCTCCTTAAAAGCTATGGGATTAGTTGATAATACTGCAGAGTTTAATAAATATTTGGTTAATAATGGATTTGCATCAAAATTAAAGGTTGGAACTTTTGAGCTTCAGACAGGATGGAGTTATAATGAGATAGCATCGCAGTTTACAAAATAAAATAGTCAGATGAATTTGCCTATATGAGAGCTTATTCCTAATACAGGCAACGAAAGCAGAGTATTAAAAAATCCGGTATAGTAAAATATATCGGATTTTTTTATTTAACAGGTAATTTTTTAGTTCTCTGCTAAAGAAATATATGTGAATATCTTGACAATAAATGTTGATAGTGTTAATATTTGGTAAACAGTGTTTACCAAAATAAAAGGGAGGCTATTTTGCTAAATAATAAGCATGATTCGCATATTTTAATATTAAATAATGCAAAACAGGAATTTTTGGAACTGGGATTTGAGAAGGCTTCAATGCGTTCAATAGCCGGAAAATCGGGTTTTACAGCAGGAGCTCTGTACAAGCATTTTAAGAATAAGGAGGAGATGTTTTATGCGTTGGTAGAGCCTGCTTATTTAAAGCTTCTGAGAATGTTTGATAAATGTACAGATTCTTTGATGGATGATATTGCAGAAAATCCTGATGAACTGTTTGATGATTCTGTAAATGGAGCAGCAGCAGTGCTAGAGCTTATTTATCAAAATTATGATGAGTTTCAGCTTATGTTTAATCATTCTACGGGGACAAGATTTGAGCATATAAGGGAAAATCTGGTTGATATTGAGACAAAATCAACCAAACGGTTTATTGAAATTGCCAGAGAAAATGGATTGAATCCTGCTGAAATATCTGATACGGAGGTGCATATTTTTGCAACGATGTCTCTTACTCCGCTGTTTGAAGTGATAACGCATGGCTACCCTTATGAGGAGGCAGTAGAGATAATCAATCTTATGTCTAAGGCTCAGAACTATGCATGGGAAAAGATTGTAAACTTAAAGATGGATTAAGGAGGATGTTAATGTGAAAGTACTGAAAAATCATGTAGGACAGATTATTTTTTCTGTTTTGATGGCAATTGTGGGAGTTGGTTTTAGTATAATTCCTTACTATGCACTGGCTGATCTTGTGGTAAAAATGATGAGTGCAGAGGTAATAAGTGGAGAGAGTGTGTTTGCCAATTATCATTATGTAAATGACTTGGCTCTCATCCTTGCAGGACTTATTTTAAGTATCATTTTTCATGAAATTTCTACACTTACTTCTCACAATCTGGCTTTTCGCATTATTGAAAGCGAGAGGAAGAGGCTTGTGGGGAAGCTTGGCAGGCTTTCCATGGGTGAGATTGAAAAGAAAAGCAGCGGACAGTGGTCACAGTTTATGGTTGAAACCTTGGACAAACTTGAGCAACCCATTGCTCATGTAATTCCTGAAGTGCTTGCCAATATAATTATACCGATAGTTATAGTTGTAATAATTTTTACACTTGACTGGAGGATAGGTGTGGCAAATTTACTTACATTGCCGGTGGGATTCTTATTTTCAACACTTATGATGTCGGGCTATGCAGAAAGGTCGAAGCGTTATCAGGAGGCTTCGAAGGCTATGAATACAAGCATAGTTGAGTACATAAGAGGAATACAGGTAATAAAGGCATTTAATAAGTCGGCATCTTCTTATGGAAAATTTAGGGAAGCAGTTAATAACAACAGGGATGCGATGCTTGACTGGTATCTTCATGTCTGCTTTGCCACTACTGCAGCGATGGACAGCCTGCCTTCTACACTGGTTTTTGTACTTCCTGTTACTCTTTATCTTTATATGACAGGGAGCATTAATATCAGTGTGGTAGTGATGGGAATGTTACTCTCTTATGCATCTTACAGACCACTTATTAAGGCTATGAGCCATGCGGATACAATGGCAAATGTAGGGGTAATCTTAAATGAGATAAATAAGGTGATGGACATGCCTGAGTTAGAAAGGGGAGATAAAAATTTAGAAATATCTTCCTTTGATGTTAGGTTTGATAATGTGAGTTTTGGTTATGACAGTGAAAAAAAGGTTTTTGAAAATCTTACTTTTACAGCAAAAGAAAAGGAACTTACAGCAATAGTAGGTTATTCAGGCGGTGGCAAATCTACAATAGCAAAGCTTGTTGCCGGTTTTTGGAATGTAAACTCAGGTCATATTTACATAGGAGATGCAGATTTATCCCAAATGCCTCTTAGTCAAAATATGGACTTAGTTACCTATGTTTCTCAAGAAAATTTTTTATTTAGAAAAAGTATCTTAGAAAATATGCGGTTTGCAAAGGCAGATGCAACCTTAGAAGAGGTACAGGAGGCTTGCAAAAAGGCAAGCTGTCATGATTTTATTATGAGTCTTGAGAATGGTTATGACACAGTGGTAGGAGATTCGGGAGACACTCTGTCAGGAGGAGAACGACAGAGAATTACCATTGCAAGAGCCTTATTAAAAGACAGTCCTATTGTACTTTTAGATGAGGCTACGGCTTATTCAGATCCTGATAATGAGGCTGAGATTCAAAAATCTATAAATGAGCTGATTAAAAGTAAGACTGTAATAATGATAGCTCATCGACTTTCTACTATTATAAATGCCGATAATATTTTAGTAATGGATAGGGGGAAACTTACTGCTCAAGGAACCCATAGAGAGCTTCTTGAAACAAGTCATATTTACAAAGAGCTTTGGGAAGCACATATAGGAGAAACTGATAAGAGGAGGGAGAAATAAGATGATAGAACTAACGAAAAAACTATACATTGTGGCCGGTGAGCAGTCAGACCGTATTACAAAGATGCTGATATTCAATACATTTAAATCGTTTTTTGAAAGTTTTATGATTGGTGGAATATTATTTATTCTTATGAAAATATGTGAAAATATATTTGAAAATAAGCCTGTAACTATGAGTGATGTATATACGGTAATTTTAATTGAAGTTGCAGGAGTTACAGGCAAGATTCTCTTTGGATTTTTGGCGGATAAAAATAAAAATACAGCTTCTTATAGTTTTGGAGCAGAAAACAGGCTTATTGTAGGTGATAGGTTAAAAAAGGTAAATATGGGATATTTCAATGATAATAGTCTGGGAAATGTGGCAGGAAGGATGTCTACAGCCATTACAGAACTTGAAACAGTAGGTATGATTATTATTACTGCACTAATTGCAGGCACAGTTCAGACAGTGATGATGGCAATTTTCATTTTTCCTTTTGATGCAGTTACAGGAATTATTATTTTAGTAACAATTATAACAGGACTTACAATCAATGGACTTGTACAGAAGAAGATGGATAAGCTGACTTCTGTTTTGCTTAAGATTAGAATAAATCTGAGTGCCAAAACTCTTGAGTATGTAAAGGGAATAAGTGTACTTAAGGCATTTGGGAAGAATAAGGAAGTAGCAAAGGAGTTGGAAGAAAGCATATCTGCAACAAGAAGGGGATTTCTTGATATAGAAAAGCTGGTAGCACCAATTCAGCTTTTGTATCTGGCGGTGTTTAAGTTGGGAGTAGTTGCAATCATAGGTTTGGCTATTCACAGATTTATTATAGGAAGCATTGATTCAACTAAGGCTATTATGCTGACAGTATCAAGTTTTGTGATATTTTCAGGTATTGAAATGATTGGCGGAATGCAGAACTTAAAAGGAATAGCTGTACAGGATTTGGAGTCTGTAATGCAGCTTCGCTCATTAGAAGTTATTGATGAGGGAGAATTTACAGATATAAACGAACCGTCTGTAGAGCTTAAAAATGTGAGTTTTTCTTATGGAGATGGTGAATTATTTAACAATTTAAGCCTTACAATACCATCAGGAAAAACTACTGCCATTGTAGGTTTTTCGGGAAGCGGTAAGACTACACTATGTAACCTGATTTCCAGATTTTGGGATGTTACAGGTGGAGAGGTACTGGTAGATGGCAGAAATGTAAAAGATTATAATTATGATGCATTTTTGGCAAATTTCAGTTTTGTATTTCAGGATGTGTATTTGTTTGATGATACAGTGAGGAATAATATTAAGTTTGGAAATCCTGATGCTTCGGATGAAGAAATGATGGAGGCAGCAAAGAAGGCAAGGTGTCATGAATTTATTATGAATTTGCCGAATGGATATGATACGATATTACAAGAGGGGGGCTCTAATCTGTCAGGAGGAGAACGACAGAGAATATCTATTGCAAGGGCTATGTTGAAACCAAGTAAAATAGTAATACTGGATGAGACTACTTCAAGCATCGACCCTGAAAATGAAAAACAACTTTTGCAGGCACTTGACACTCTGTTAAAGAATAAGACTACTATTGTTATAGCACACAAGCTAAATACAGTTAAAAATGCAGATCAGATTGTAGTATTAGATAAGGGGGGGATTGAAAGTTGTGGAAGCCATTCTGAATTGATGGAACAATCAAATGTTTATAAAAGATTTATAAATTATAGAGAGAAAGCTGAAGAGTGGGCAATTTAAAAATTCGCTTTTTTTGAATATTTATACATTATTATATTTAAAATTAATTAATAATTTGTTGTGAATTGGTAAAAAATACAATATTTTTGTAAAAATATAACTATTGAATTAATTAATTAATTTTGTTATAATTAGTTTATAAAAAATTTAGAAAAAGGACTTGACAGACTTTATGGCGAGAAACATAATTTTACAAGACAAGACAAGACAAGACAAGACAAGACAAGACAAGACAAGACAAGACAAGATTATTTAAACTTATTCCTAAGTTAATATATTTAGGCATTTATTTTGATGCTCTCAGAATAAATGCCTTTTTAAATACTTAAATAAAATATAAGAAGTTAATGATAATTTATAAGATAAACTTATAAATATCAGATTATAGAATGAATTTTCTGTTTTTGTGATATAATTGTTGAAAATTTACATAATTTATGTATAATATAAGTATAGAGATATAATAAATGAGGGGATGTATTATTTTCTGAGATATTCAATGAAGCGAGGTAAAAATGGGTAAAATTTTAAGGTTTTTTGCGAGTTTAGTTGCTGGAACTTTGATTTTGACAGCTTGTAACGGAACAGGAATTATTAGTACATCTGAAAAGGTTAAGCAAGGTTTTGGATTAGGGATGTTAGCGAAAGAAGAAGGCTTGAAGATAGCTATTCTTTCCAGTCCGTCCGGGGTTGATGATGGTAATTTTAATCAGGATATTTATGAAGGGATAGAAGCATTTATTGCAAAACATCCTGATTCGGTAGTAACTCCTATCCGTGAGTTAACAGGAGAGGCAGATGCAGCGATTGAAACATTGTCTGATGTTGCAGGGGAGTACGATGTACTTGTATGTTGCGGTTTTCAATTTTCAGGTTTGGTATCTATTGCTAAAGACTATCCGAATAAAAAATTTATTCTTGTGGATGGACATCCGGTTGATGAGCATGGAAATGAAGTAGTATGTGATAATGTTTATGCAATGGAATTTAAGGAGCAGGAGAGTGGTTTTCTTGCGGGGATTTCAGCTGCACTTGAAACCAGGACTAAGAAGGTTGCAGTTGTTACCGGTAAGCCTTTCCCATCAAATGTGAATTATCAGTTGGGATTTGAGGCAGGTGTTAATTATGCGAATACAAGATACCATTATAATGTTGAATGTGTGGCAATAAAGTCATACGCCGGTGTAGATGTTAGGGGAGTAAATGTAGGCGGTAACTATATAGGAAGCTTTTCGGATAAAGACAAGGGAAGTGCTATAACAAAGGAATTACTTGCAAAGGGATGTGATATAATATTTGCAGCGGCAGGAGATGCCGGCATGGGAGTATTTGAAACCATAAAAGAAGATGTAAATACAAAAAGACTGAAAGTAATAGGTTGTGATACTGATCAATATGATTATGGAAAGAATGGAAATAATAATATTGTATTGACCTCTGCAATCAAAAAGATGAATATGAATGTTGAAAAACAGCTGGTAAATATTTTAGAAGGTACATTTAAAGGAGAAAATGCTCTGTTGGGAGCGGATACGGATTCCACGGGGTGTGTGAAGGAAAAGGAAAGAAGTTATCTGCAGGGATATACACTCTATAAGATAAATGAGGCCTATAATCTTATAAAAATAGGTGAGATAGTTCCTCCTTCTAACTTTAATGAGATGACACCGGAGGCATTTATTGGACTTAGAAGAGCGACTAGGCAAAACAGATAATACGCAGACTGCTAAAATGCAGTAAATATCACACTTGACAATAATATGAAATTACTTTACCATGTTAGAGGCAGGATTTTGCCTCTAACATTTTTTGTTAAATAGGAAATTTGCCTTGTGGCATTGCTCGCACTAAGTGGATGCGGGCACACATTATATAATGGAAAGAAGGAAGAGTATAGTGTACAGAGAAGTCAAAACTGATATGAAATTTGTAGACCGTGAGAAGGCTACCCTGAAATTTTGGAATGATAATAAGATTTTCGAAAAATCTATAGAAAGTAGGAAGGATGCTCCTACTTATATGTTTTTTGATGGGCCTCCTACGGCTAACGGTAAGCCTCACATCGGTCATGTTGAAACCAGAGTAATAAAGGATATGATTCCACGTTATAAGACTATGAAGGGCTTCAAAGTGCCTAGAAAAGCCGGCTGGGATACCCATGGACTTCCTGTAGAGATAGAAGTTGAAAAGCTCTTGGGACTTAACGGTAAAGAGCAGATAGAAGAATATGGTATGGAGCCTTTCATTGAGAAATGTAAGGAATCTGTATGGAAATTTAAGGGAATGTGGGAAGATTTCTCAGGAACAGTTGGTTTCTGGGCAGATATGGATAATCCTTATGTTACTTATCATGATGACTTCATTGAGTCAGAATGGTGGGCTTTAAAAGAAATCTGGAAAAAGGATCTTTTATATAAAGGTCATAAAATAGTGCCATATTGCCCTCGCTGCGGTACGTCACTTTCTTCACATGAGGTCGCTCAGGGCTATAAGAATGTAAAAGAGCGTTCAGCAGTTGTAAGGTTTAAGGCGGTGGGTGAGGATGCCTATTTCCTTGCCTGGACAACTACACCTTGGACACTTCCTTCCAACGTAGGACTTTGTGTAAACCCTGAGGAAAGCTATGTAAAGGTTAAGGCAGCAGACGGCTATACTTATTATATGGCAGAGGCACTTTTGGATAAGGTGCTTGGCTCTCTTGCAGAAGAAGATAGCAAAGCTTATGAAATACTTGAAAGATACAAGGGCTCAGACCTTGAAAAACGTGAATATGAGCCACTTTTTGCCTGTGCAAGCGAAGCAGCTAAGAAGCAGAATAAAAAGGGACATTTTGTAGTTGTAGATAACTATGTAACTATGTCAGACGGTACAGGTATAGTTCATATTGCTCCTGCTTTCGGTGAAGACGATGCGAGAATAGGAAGAGCTTATGACCTTCCTTTCGTACAGTTTGTAAATGAACAGGGTGAGCTTACAGAGGAAACTCCTTTTGCAGGAAAGTTTATGAAGGATGCCGATCCTCTTGTATTACAGGACTTAGAGGATAGAAAGCTTTTATTTGATGCTCCTAAGTTTGAGCATGAATATCCTCATTGCTGGCGTTGTGACAGTCCTCTTATTTATTATGCAAAAGAGACCTGGTTTATCAAAATGACAGCTGTAAGAGATGACCTGCTTAAAAATAATGCAAAGATTAACTGGATACCTGAGAATATAGGTAAGGGCAGATTTGGTGACTGGCTCCAGAATGTACAGGACTGGGGACTTTCAAGAAACAGATACTGGGGAACTCCACTTCCTGCTTGGACTTGTGAGTGTGGTAAGGTACATGTTATAGGAAGTAAGGCAGAACTTAAGGAAATGAGTGATAACTGTCCTGATGATATAGAACTTCATCGTCCGTTTATTGACAAGGTTACTATTAAGTGTCCTGAATGTGGCAAGGAAATGAACAGAGTACCAGAGGTTATTGACTGCTGGTTTGACTCAGGAGCTATGCCTTATGCCGAACATCACTATCCTTTTGAAAATAAAGAACTTTTTGAACAGCAGTTCCCGGCAGACTTTATTTCTGAGGCTGTAGACCAGACTAGAGGTTGGTTTTATTCGCTTCTTGCTGAGTCAACCCTGCTTTTCAATGAAGCACCTTATAAGAATGTAATCGTGCTTGGTCATGTACTTGATGAAAACGGACAGAAGATGAGCAAATCAAAGGGAAATGCGGTAGATCCTTTTGAGGCTCTTGCAAAGCATGGTGCTGACGCAATCCGTTGGTATTTCTATGCAAACAGTGCACCTTGGCTTCCGAACCGTTTCTCGGATAAGCTTGTAACTGAGGGACAGAGCAAGTTTATGAGCACACTTTGGAATACCTATGCTTTCTTCGTGCTTTATGCCAATATAGATGAATTTGATGCAACTAAGTATAAATTAGAGTATGATAAGCTTGCAGTTATAGATAAATGGCTGCTCTCAAAGCTTAATTCTACAATCAAGGCAGTAGAGGACAATCTTGATAACTACCGTATACTTGAGACTGCAAAGGCACTTCTTAACTTTGTGGATGAAATGAGTAACTGGTATGTAAGACGTTGTCGTAACCGTTTTTGGGCAAAGGGAATGGAGCAGGATAAGATAAATGCTTACCTTACCCTTTATACAGCCCTTGTAGAGATAAGTAAGGCGGCAGCACCTATGATTCCTTTTATGACAGAGGAAATATATCAGAACCTTGTAAAAAGCATAGATAAGACTGCTCCTGAGAGTATACATCTCTGTGACTTCCCTAAGGTAGATGAGAGCCATATTGATAAAGAGCTTGAAGACAATATGGAGAAGGTACTTGAAATAGTTGTACTTGGTCGTGCCGGAAGAAATGAAGCAAATATCAAGAACCGTCAGCCAATCGGAAATATGTATGTGAATTTTGCAACAGGTAAGAATACACTTCCTGAAATGTATATGGATATAATTAAGGAAGAATTAAATGTTAAGAATATAACAATGCTTGATGATGTAAGCAAGTTCAGCGGATATACCTTTAAGCCACAGCTTCGTACCCTTGGCAAGAGATTTGGAAGCAGACTTAATACCCTTAAGGAAGTGCTTGCAAATGTAGATGGCATTAAGGTTATGGCAGAACTTAAGGAAACAGGAAAGACTGTACTCAATGTAGGCGGAATAGATGAGGAACTCGCTATGGATGACCTGCTTTATGAGGCAGTTCAGGTAGAGGGCTTTGAGACTCAGTCAGAGAACGGTATAACTGTGGTACTTGACAGAGAGCTTACCCCTGAACTCATAGAAGAAGGTTTTGTAAGAGAACTTATCAGCAAGATTCAGACTATGCGTAAGGAAGCAGGCTTTGAGGTAATGGACAAGATTACTGTTTTTGCTAAAGGAAATGAGAAGCTTGAGACCCTTATGCAGGCTAATAAAGAGAGCATAATCACTGATGTAATGGCTACTGAGATTGTAACCGGAAGTGTTGATGGTTACGCTAAAGAGTGGAATATCAATGGTGAGAATGTGGAGCTTGGTGTAAAGAAGAATTAGGAAGTAAATAGAGTTTAAGGGGGGAAGGTTTGCGGGTTGCCGCAAGCCTTTCTTCTGTAATATAAACAGATATGTACTAAGTGACGCCCCTACCTTTGTAAGGTACTCGGAAGCTCAGAGCTGAGAGGGCGCATTCGCTTCCGAGCACACTTACAAACGGGGCTGTTTGGTGTTGGATAAATTAAGGAAATAGTTGGTTTTTGGTTTATGTTAGAGTGGATGAAGTAAAGGTTTGCTTATTGATGGAAGAGATTAATGTACTAAGTGACGCCCCTACCTTTGTAAGGTACTCGGAAGCTCAGAGCTGAGAGGGCGCATTCGCTTCCGAGCACACTTACAAACGGGGCTGTTTGTTGTGTAGTAGTTAAGTGAATTTATCTTATGTTAGAGTGGACGAAGTAAAGGCTTGA
>NZ_JBQNBU010000036.1:0-21392 GCF_052169795.1 Catonella sp. | reverse complement strand
TTTTAGGACGGATTTTTCTCGGAAGGATTTGCGTAGGTTGGTTATTTTTAGCATTAGATACTCCTTTGTCCTTGTTTTTTCATAATAAAAGGCTTCTATGAATACATTTTATCATAGAAAGCCTTGTGTTTAAATCTATTTATAAAATTTTTCAAATGTTTATAAGTCTATTGTTTGTCACTAAACTTATCTACGGAAAACTTCTGCATATATCTTCGTATTTCATCTTCTGTAAAATATACACTAGGATACAGTCTTAAATCCTCTTCAATATCATTGAATCTGCTACACATTTCCCACAAATTTTTAAACCAAATTCTTGAAGATACAGGCAATTTATCATCGTCAAGCTCTTCATAATATTCTTCATATAAGTCGCAAAAATCTTTTATATTATATTCACCATTTAAATAACCTAATATAATATATGTTATTTTATCTTTACAATCCATAATTAAATATCTATCTCCTGATTTGGGTAATTAACTGCCTGATGATTGATATTTTTTAATTTCTATATTCCATAAAATTTCATTCGGTTACCTCCGACTCGGTTTGTGCCGGGTTAATTGTAACATATCTTAAAAGTATTTTAAATTCAAAAAAGGTCAAGTACATTTTTTAGTTATGCAAAAGAGAATCTCAAGTGCAAAGCGTATTGATAATAACACAATTTCTTGATATAATCAAATTATAACAGATAGAAATGGAGATTTGAGAATGGGCTGTTAAGCATAAAGCGGAATTACAAAAAATTTGGGATACACAGGAGTTTATCAAGTTGCCACCATTATAATAGTTATAGATGACAGAAAGGAGATATGATGTTTTATAAGATTAAAGAAGTTAAACCTTTGCCGGAATACAATCTTCTTATAAATTTTGTCAACGGCGAATGCAAACAATATAATGTTGCTTCTCTTTTTAACAAGTTTGAATCATTTAAAACTCTCTCAAATGTCAAAGGTTTGTTTGAACAGGTACAAGTGGATTCTGGGGGATATGGTATCTCTTGGAATGATGATATTGATTTATCCTGTAATGAACTTTGGGAAAATGGAAGAGTTGTAGACTATGTATAATTATTTTTAATTAAAAAATAACAACAATATATTAATTAAAAAAGGGCTTCCACACTGAAAAAATATTTGCAAAATATTGTAATTAGTTAATAATAAGTTTACTATATTTTACAGTATTTCCTGTAGTGCAACAGCCCTTAATTTTTAATATCTCATATTTACATTAGCACCTTACTTAAAAAGTCCTTAGTCCTAGGGTTCTTAGGATTACCGAATATTTCTTCCGGGCTTCCTTCTTCAGCTATAATGCCTCCGTCCATAAAGAGCACTCTGTCTGATACTTCCCTTGCAAAGCCCATTTCGTGGGTAACTATTACAGTTGTCATTCCTTCGCTTACAAGGCTTTTAATAACTGCAAGCACCTCTCCTACCATCTCCGGATCGAGGGCTGATGTTGGCTCATCAAAGAGCATTACATCAGGCTCCATTGCAAGGGCTCTCACTATAGCAAGCCTCTGCTTCTGACCGCCCGAAAGTTTGTTTGGCTTCTCGTCATATTTTTCAAGAAGTCCAACTCTGTCAAGCAGCTCTATTGCCTTTTTCTTAGCTTCTTCAGCATTTTTCTTTCCAAGTAAAGTAGGAGCAAGTGTAATATTCTCTCCTACTGAAAGATGTGGAAATACATTGAAATGCTGGAACACCATTCCCATCTTCTGACGGTGTATATCTATGTTTACGGATTTATCCGCTATATTAGTTCCTTCAAAATAAATTTTACCCTTTTCAGGTACTTCAAGGAGATTCAAGCAACGCAGGAAGGTAGACTTGCCACCGCCAGAAGGTCCTATTATAGATACAACCTCCCCTTTACTGATATGTTCATTAACTCCCTTTAGTACCTGAAGCTCACCAAAGCTTTTATGTAAATCTACTACATCTATTAAGTATTCATTATGATTAGCGTTCACCTGCCTTCATCCTCCTTTCAAGCACAGCTACTCCTTTCGAGAGGCTGAATGTAAGTACGAAATAAATAATTCCGATTATAATAAGCGGTTCCATTGTAAGGAAGGTTGCACCTGATATAGTCTGGAACTGAGTCATAAGATCTCCCACAAAGAATACAGATGCAAGAGAGGTTTCCTTAATCATCATAATGAACTCGTTACCAAGTGCAGGAAGGATATATCTTACAGCCTGAGGCAATACTATCTTAAACATAGTCTGCCTTTTACTAAGCCCCAGCGACCTTGCCGCCTCAGTCTGACCTTTATCTACAGCTTCTATACCTGATCTGATTACCTCAGATACATAAGCAGCCGAGTTCAATATAAGTGCTACAAGTATGCACACAAAGGTGGATGGCTTAAACCCCGGTATAGCTTCCGGCAGCATGAACTTAAATATGTACAGCTGTAAAAGTATAGGTGTGCCTCTTACTATCTCGATATAGGCTGTAATCAAAAATCTTATAGGCAAAAACTTATTATTCTTAAGTATAGCAAGTACAGAACCGAAAATAGAACCGAAAAAAACTGTAATAATGCTCAAAAGAAGTGTATAGCCTGTACCTACTATAAATAAAGTCCCATAATTTTCTATCAGAAATACTATTTTATTAAAAATTTCCAACCATTTATTCATTAGTTATTAACCTCTACACCTAATGATTTAGCAAGCTCTACAGCCTTATCCTTCCACTGCTTATAAAGTCCCTTATCATTTACTTCTTTAACAACCATATTAAGAGCATTTACAAGCTTGGTCTCTCCCTTTGTACAGCCTATCACATTTCCTTTTGACTCATACTCAAACTTAAAATCACTTATGGCAAGCTCTTTGTGTGCGGTAATTAAAACCTTAGCAACAGCAAGGTCAAGTGTAAGTCCGTCAGCCTGGCCTGTAATAACCTCCATAGCTCCATTGTTTACATCTGCTATAGGAGTACAGTTAGCCTTTGGGAGCTGGGTAGTAGTTAAATCAAGCTGAACCGAACCATTCTGTGCTAAAATTGTCTTACCCGTAAAGTCATCTGCAGTCTTTAGCTTATCAGCATTTTCCTTAAGAACGACAATTCCCTGTCCTTCATCTGCATCTGTGTTACCAAAAAGGTCTGAAAGCTGCATATTTTTTGCACGTTCTTCTGTATAAGCAAGTCCGGCTATCGCCATATCTACCTGACCTGTTGTAACAGCCGCCTTAATCGCATCAAATTTCATAGGCACAATTTCAAGTTTTACTCCTAAACTGTCTGCTATGTACTGGGCAAGATCCATATCGCAGCCTACATACTTCGTTTCCCCACTGCTTATATCTATAAATTCATTTGGAGCAAAATCAGGACTTGTTGCACAGGTTATAACTCCTGCTTGAAGTATTTTGTCAAGCTTATCTCCTTCTCCTGTTATAGAAGAAAGATCTAACTTTGCAGCCCCTGAAGAATTATCAGCGGCAGCAGTACTTGTTGTACTTTTGCTTCCAACAGTATTGGTATTGCTTGTCTTAGCCGATGACGTAGTTACAGAACCTGTCTTTGTAGCACTCTTAGAGCTCTCTGTCTTTGTAGAATTACCTGAGCAGGCTGTAAACATTGTGGCAAAAACAAGTGTTAATGCTGCGACTAATTTCATTGATTTTTTCATATTGCAATTCCTCCCTGTGAATAAATATGCTTTAATGATATTTTGTTATACGCACATTATATCACATCACAATGAATATTTAAAGTATAAATTTGTATAAATATACATTGTTTTTTAATATTATACTGTAAGATTTGCTAAATGCCGGTATATATGGAGTAAATACGGTTTCAAAAACGCTTTTTCTATACATTTTATCTTAGCTTATGTAATAATTCATGTTTTCTTAAAGATTTCTAAAGATATTAATGCTATAATATTACTAACAAAATACAAGACCTTCCCCCAGATAAGGAGAAATTTATAATGGATTTTCTTAATACTAAAACAGGAGTTTCCGGTATTGATGGTCCTTTTAGCATATTTACTATCATACCTATCCTATCTTTCATAGTATTTGCCATAATTATTTTTGTGATAGTAGCCTCTATAATTTCTTCACTCCGCCTGAAGGCAAAAAACGATGCAGCGCCAAGACTTAAATCACAGGCAAGGGTCATATCCAGAAGAACAGATGTACATGGAATGAGTGAAGGCTCTACCCATACAGACTACTATATTACCTTTGAATTTGAACAGGGTAGCAGGCAGGAATTTCAAGTAGATGATTACAACTATGGAGTATTAATAGAAGGTGATATTGGCATTTTAGAACATCAGGGAAACAGGTATCTTGGTTTTGAAAGAACCCGGAGTTAATGTGTTATCTTTTGATAAATATAGAAAATCAACCCCCAAAAAACAAATGTTCTATAAGAATCTTAGTACCTATAAGTATGAGTACAAGTCCTCCCATAACTTCTGCCTTTGTCTTTAATTTTTCCCCAAATATACTGCCAAGCTTTACTCCGGTAAAACAACAGACGAAGGTTATAAGTCCTATAATTGAAATTGCCGGTACAATGTTTACTTTAAGGAAAGCAAAGGTAACACCAATTGCAAGTGCATCTATGCTGGTTGCAACAGAAAGTGTTACCATAGTTTTTACATCCATAGCATCATTTACTACATCACAGGATTTTGCTTCTTTTATCATATTTATTCCTATAATTCCCAACAGTACAAAGGCTATCCAATGGTCTATAGAACTTACTACATTTTTAAATCCGCTTCCAAGTAAATATCCTATCAAAGGCATCAGAGCCTGAAATACTCCAAAATAAAGTCCACATATAAGTGCTTTTTTTACATTCATTTTCTTCATAGCTAGTCCTTTACAGACTGAAACTGCAAAGGCATCCATAGAAAGTCCAAGTCCAATAAATAATATATCAAGAATATTCATTAAATTAACCTCTTACCTTTAGTCAGATAAAGTGCATAAATATCTCTTTTTTATAGATATTTATGCACTTACAAATTTTATACTTCAAACAATATATCACTATAGGTTGGCACCGGCCAATAAGCTTTATCTACGATAGTCTCAAGACTATCAATATTTTCACGAAGTCTCTCCATCATCGGAGCAACTTTAATATTAAATTCCTCAGCCTGTTCTTTACCTTCCGATAGCTTCTTAGCCATTATTATTAGTTCTTCTAACTCATCAGTCATACTATTAGCACCTTCAAGGAGAGTAGTAATTTTCTTTAGTAAATCCTTTTGTATAGAACATTCAAGACCTAAGCCGGTATTTTCCATTTCATTTATAGCCTTCGCAAGTACAATTTGATACTTAATTACAGCAGGAATAAACAGTCTCCTCACCATATCTATCATAGTCTTTGCTTCTATATTTATGGTCTTGGTATACTTTTCATACTGGATCTCTGCTCTTGACTCAAGCTCTGTACGGTTTAATACCTTCTCTTTTTCAAATACTTCTATAGTGTGGTCACTTATTAGCGCCGGTATAGCCTCTACCATTGATTTTGTATTTGGAAGACCTCTCTTTGCCGCTTCTTTCACCCATTCTTCCGAATAACCATTTCCATTGAAGATAATTCTTCTATGTGCAGTCAGCGTATCTATAATGAGGTCATGTGCAGCCTGATTAAAATCCTCCGCTTTTTCCAGACTGTCTGCCATATTCCTGAATACATTAGCTACTATTGTATTTAGAACTGTATTTGCACCTGCAATAGACATAGAAGAAGCTACCATTCTGTATTCAAATTTATTGCCTGTAAACGCAAAAGGTGAAGTCCTATTTCTGTCAGTTGCATCAAGGAATAGATTAGGAAGGCTGTGTACACCTATATCAAGCTTACGTCCCTGCTTACTGGAGGTAGCCTCTCCTGTTTCTATTACCTGCTTAACCAAGTCCTCAAGCTGGTCACCAAGAAAGATTGAAATAATTGCAGGAGGAGCTTCATCTGCACCAAGCCTATGCTCATTACCCGGATTAGATGCTGACAGACGGAGCAATGTAGCATTTTCATCTACTGCCTTTATTATCGCCGCAAGCACCAGCATAAACTGTACATTCTCATGAGGTGTTTTGCCCGGATCAAGCATATTTTTCCCGGTATTGGTAACTATAGACCAGTTATTATGCTTACCTGAACCGTTCACTCCGGCAAAAGGCTTTTCATGTAAAAGACATTCAAGCCCATGGCGTTTTGCTACCTTTTTCATAGTTTCCATAACAAGCTGATTATGGTCTGTGGCTATATTTGCTGTTGTGTATACAGGTGCCATCTCATGCTGTGCAGGAGCAACTTCATTATGCTGAGTCTTCGCATAGATTCCAAGTTTCCAACACTCTTCATTTAACTCCTTCATAAAGAGTTCTATTCTCTCAGGAATATTTCCATAATAATGGTCATCCAGTTCCTGAGTCTTTGGAGGCATTGCACCAAAGAGTGTACGCCCTGTAAATAATAAGTCCTCCCTCTTTAGAAAATCTTTTCTATCTATAAGAAAATACTCCTGCTCAGGTCCTACTGAACAGCTTACACTTGTTACATCCTCATCTCCAAACAGCTTTGCTATACGAGTCGCCTGCTTGCTTATCGCCTCCATAGAACGGAGCAGAGGAGTCTTTTCATCAAGTGCCTCTCCTGTATAAGAACAGAACGCAGTAGGTATACAAAGTGTTACACCCGCTGTATCTTCCTTTAAAAATGCCGGAGAGGTACAGTCCCAAGCTGTATATCCCCTTGCTTCAAAAGTTGCCCTCAGTCCTCCTGACGGAAAAGAAGAAGCATCAGATTCTCCCTTTATAAGCTCCTTACCTGAGAAACGCATTATAATACCGCCCTTACCCTCAGGATTAAGAAAAGAATCATGCTTCTCAGCAGTTATCCCTGTCATTGGCTGGAACCAATGTGAATAATGAGTAGCCCCTCTTTCCATAGCCCATGACTTCATAGCATGTGCCACAGCTCTGGCTATCTTTTCATTTAAATCTTCTCCATTATCAATAGTCTTCCTAAGCTCCTTATAAACATCACTTGGAAGCCTGTCCTTCATTACCTCGTCATTAAAAACATTTTTAGCAAAATCTCTTGGTAATACAAATTTCTCCTCGCCCATATTTCTCCTCTTTATATGATAATATTTTCACAAAGTTTTGATAAAGTATATTTACTCCAGATACCACTGATCTTTGTTCTCATAGTCATCATCTGTTTTAACCAAGTTCATACATTTTATAAGCACCTTCTCCATCATCACTGATATAAGGAGTGTTACGGTTACAGGTACTATAAGCATAGCCAAGCCGGCAGAAATATATACTAATACAAAACCGCCAAAAAGCAGTATTATTGAAACAATGGTAGTAAGAAAATGTCTGATTGACAAATAAAATGACAGTTTAAATAAGCCTGATAATTTCAATGAAAATCTTGAAATAAGAGGATAAATGTAAATCATTATAAAGGCAAGTACCGCTGCTATAATAAAATAAATATACCTCATATAGGTAAAACTGTTCTGTATAAAATCTACCGAAAACTTAACATCTATATACAATATTATGCCTGCAATTACCATAATTAGTCCAACTATGAAACTCTGCTTAAAATCACGCTTAAAACCTTTAAAAAATTCCTTAACAGGATAGCTTCTGTCACGCCTAATTGATTTTACGGATGCATAATAAAGGGCTGAAATAGCAGGTCCAATTGTTACAATAGGTATACAGACAATTATAAATACAATATTAAGTGCCACTACATCGAAAAGCTTTCCCATAAACCGAAAAAAAACATTATTTACATTAAATAAATTTCCCATTATATACCTCTGTTTATAAATACTTGGTAAATCAAAATAACTTTTATAATTATCTACGTATTATAGGGAGATGTCAAGTAAAAAATCATACCTTGTTTTTACTTTAGGATATGCAAATCAATTGCATCAAGGCGTGAGTACATTATACTTATTCTATACTTTTAACTTTTATTCCTTCATTTTTAATTATTTCTTCTAATTCTTTTTTTAATTTGTCTGCCTTATTTTTTTTATCAAAACCAAGACTCATAATTGCATCAATATCATTATTACTATATATTACATATCCCGCCGAATTAATAGTCAGATTTAATATTTTACCAGTACTTTTTCCTGACATCATATCAAATATATAAATATTTATCGTATAATCAATATCATCAAACAGATAAGCTCCTTTCTTAAATAATCCCTTTAAAGTCGGATATAATTTAATATTTTTAATAATATTGTTTACCACTTCATTATTCCTTGGCAACTCATATGTTTTACTTTCAATAATTGGTTCAATCTTATCATCCTCAAATTTCAAGCCAGAATTACTAAATACTACAAATGTTTTTTTCTCTCCTTTTGAAATGTTTATATCTCTGGGATAAAAATACATTCCCATCATCACAAATACTAATAGAGTAAAAAATATTACAAATAATTTTTTTCTCCACATAATTTTACCTCTTTCCATTGCATCCACTACCACCTATTTCTTTCAACATCTCCTCTAAAAAACAAATTTTCTTTTAAATTTGGTTTTATCGGCTTTAACTTTCCCTTATTTATCAGATAAGTCAGGTTCTGCTTTGAACAGCCTAAAATTTCACAGGCTTTGGCTGTATCTACAATATTCTCCCTTGTAAAATGATAAAAATCTTTAACTGAAATATTTATTTTTATTCCCGCTTTTTTTAAAATCCACTTTTCTATTTCAATAGTTTCATTAAATACTATGCTATATCCTCCAACTCCCACTTTAACTGAACGAAAAACATAATTATTTTTTAATACCGAAGCTATTTTGCCATTCATCTCTATAAGTTTTGTCAAATCAACCCGTCTTACAGTATCATCTCCAAATACACAAATAACATCATGTTCTCCTGATGTAAAACATTCCAGTACATTATCTTCACTTCGCTTTCTAATTTCTAAAGGAATATCTTCATATTCTACTTTCTTGATATAACAATTATCCTGCGAGCATCTTCCCCCGGATAGTTCCAATAATTTCATCTCATTGTACTGTTTCATCTTATGATTTTTCAATATGCTGCCAATATTCTGCCTGCCACTAGGTATCACTCTTTCTTTCACCCAAAGTAAGCTTGCAGCTTTAGGTATAGTGTAAATATTATTTTCTACATAAGATGAAAATAATAAAGGTGTGTTCCACTTATCTAACTCACTACTTAATTCTATAATAAACTCATTACATTTATCATAATAGTACAAATATCCAATCGGGCATTTCACTTCCACATCTTCATCATAAATAGCATAAGCTTTCATACACACACCACCTTGTATAAATCATTTCCCATATCTTATCTCTGTGCTCTTCTGATAAGACTTCATCTAATCCTTCAAACATAATGCTCTTATCATTTTCTTTCAAAGGCGTCTTAAAAATGCTTTTCTTATCTTCTATTAATTTTAAGTTTTCAAATGTAGATCTGCTTCCAATAAAGTTTTGACAGAGTTTATCTTCCATAACATCAAATTTTGCTATCTGCTCTTCATTGTAACAAGAGCATAACAATGAAAGTCCATTATCAAATAATGGCGCTATTCTTAAAGAATATTTCCTGCTATTACATAATACTTCTATATTAGCTCCATGCCTGTCTCTGTTTAATATAAGAAAATCAACCGCCAACATTGTATCTATATATCTCTGCCATCCATTCTCTTTACA
Organism: Catonella sp.; assembly: GCF_052169795.1. Lineage (GTDB taxonomy): Bacteria > Bacillota > Clostridia > Lachnospirales > Lachnospiraceae > Catonella. Next base: position 11,631 of record NZ_JBQNBU010000036.1, on the reverse strand, counting down.
AAAGTCGTAGTGTGAGATTCCCTGTTTTGCATTTATCTGATAATAATCATCTAAAGCCGCCTTTGTTTCCCCCCTCTGCTTAAAATCCTCTGAAGCACACAGCCAGGTTTCATATTTTCTTCCTTCTAATTCTATGTCTGCATAAATCAGCTGATATTCCAGATGTTCTACTCCTAAAATTGTTAGCATCCTGTCTATTATAATTTCATTCACACATTCATGACCAATCACTCCTTTTTCACTGTCAAAATTTGAAAGTTTATAATATATTTTTCTTCCATCAATTAATGACTGAGATTTCAAAAAAGTTCCTGCTGTTCCGCTTGAATTTCTTGCATGCGACCATAATAAATAAGTCAAATCCTGTTTATCTGTAATTACTTTATTCTCCACAAATTCTCACCTCTTTTCTTGTAAATATTATACATTTTTATTTAATGTATGTCAAATAAAAAACAAACAATGAGACATTCATACATTAGAAAAAGGACTTTATACTCAGTAAAACTTTTATAATTACTGATGTAAAAGTCCTTTTATATATTTTAGTTATTTTAGCCTGCCTCCACCCTCATATTTTCTTAGAGGCTTCTGTCAATATATTGTCCACAATGTATGCAGTAGCACGAAGCACGAGTAATAAACAGCCTGCCACAATGAGGACATCTGCAAAAAATTATTGAAAAGGTTATTGCTGCCACAAATATCAGCAAACCTAATAAAACCAATACAAGCCCAATTACAAACCGTATGCCATAAGGTGAAGCGACAAATTTTGCTATTATTAAAAATAGAAATCCTAGCAAAACCAATATATACACTATGCTACAAGCTCTGTTATAATTCATTTTTTTCATGATAAACACCTCTTAAAATAAGCATATCATAATTATTGGCATATGCCAAGTAAAAAATCACATTCAATTCAGCATAAACAGATTATTGTTAAATTTATCACAATCGAAATCAAAACCTGTACATTATTAAGTGTTTCTATTGAAAATGCTTCTCTTATCACCATTTTTTCCCAAGGTTCACAGTATAAAAACTTATTATAATTAAGTTCTTATATTTAGTTCTCTACCCATTTCATATAGACTAAAGATATGATTTTTATATCTTCCTGTTTTTAATTCAATCTCTTCAAAATTTATTCCTCTTTGTACACAAACAAATAGTTCTAAAAACCACGAATTGGAATAAAAAAAGTCATATCTTTCATTGTATAGCAAATATATTATAGGTTTGTAAGGAAGATTGGGAGATGCTATATTTATAATATTATAAATATAACTGCTACTCTCATCTTCTTTAAGTCTCCATATTTCAGCATCTGATATTTTATAACACTCATGGCTTCCCATATCAGATAGTATTGCTTTAGATATTTTATCCAATTCATCAAAATAATCTTTTTCAAAGTTTAAATTATGTTCAGCATACATTCCTTTTAACAGATCAGTCTTTGACAGATATGGAGTTCTAATATCTTCTTTATAAAACTCTTCTAATTTTATCAGACAATCATGATCTGTTAATTGAATATGTTTAGGAAATTTTATTTCAAACATAATAACCTCATTTTTTCATATAATAAGTTCCAGATATTTCTCCCCACTTAATCCGGTAATCTTTATCATAAAAGTATGCCCATAATCTTGTTGTTTTCATATAAACACTATTAACAGACTTAGGTATATAGCAGGTTCCAACAGACCTATAACCATTTTTACTGCTCAAGCCTGAAATGTTAAATCCTTATACAGCTCTAGTATTCCTGCCGTATTTCCCGATAACACACAAGTTAAGAACACAATAGCATAAGGGGCTACTAAAAGCCACCTTATGCTAAAAATATTAACATTTAAGATTTAATCTGCATATCTCCACTTATATATTAGTTCTATTTTATTTAATTTCTGTTTCCATAAATCTCTCAGTAGTAAAAAATGAAAAAATAACTTTATTATTATATCCATTAAAAAGTATTTTCTCACTCAGCTTTGATGGTTCTATGCCATCAGCTACAATCTTTTCATAATTTAATTCGTTCTTTTTAACCTCAATTGAATATACATTGTTATCTCCCATCATCGCCATCACTTTTCCAACAGATGGTAAACTTGTCATTCTATGAATATACTGGAAGTTACTTTCACCTAATAACCCCGAATCTATATCAAATAACAGCATTTTATATACACTTTCATCATCTCCCATCTGTACCGAAGCCAGTATATTATTTTTAGATAAAGCAAAGCTTAAAAGCCTATTTTCTTTTGGAAAAGCTATTTTCTTATTATTTCCATTTTTATCTATGTAAATAAAATATGCCTGTTCTTCTTTCTTATTCTCCCAAAATGAAATAAAAGCTTCTCCATCATTCGATACTTCTGTCTGTAATATTTGAAAATCTTTTGAAATATGCAAGTCTTCTTTTTCAAACTTATTATTTTTAAATTTATAAAAGTTCATTCCTGTTATCTTATCTGAATCTTCTTTGTCCATTTCAGGTTCAAATAATATCAATCCTGAATTTAATTTTATCAGCTCTGGCCAGTAAGCAAAGCTAAAAGTTTTTATTCCTTCATGTATCTCTTCAAGTCCTCCTTCGCTGCCATTAAGCACAGAGTAATTACTATCTCCTTTGCCATCTAACTTAACACCCATAATAATATAACTGTCATTATTCAGGTATCCTTCTAAAACATAATAATTTTCAAATGTTGCAATCTTTTTAACTTTGTCTTCCTTAGACTTATATACATATATTTCTTCTGTTTGATTCAGAATTCCCTCTCCCATCTCATTACCTTTTCTAGGAACATCAACCTGAAATAAGATAGCCCCCTCTTCTGCATCTAAAATATCTATATTGTGGCTCTCTCTATCTATACCAGTTTTCTCATATAAATCCAATTCTTCAAAAGAATACTTCTTCTCTTTTTCAGAAATTTTAAATGCATTACTGTTTCCTCCCATACTTACTGTTTTTTGCTGTTGTATCTCATTTCTATCAATCAATGAACTTTTTTCACTAATTTTATTTTGTCCATTGCATCCAAATAAAACCAAACTAGTAAGTAAAGCCAAGATTATCCTTTTTTTATTACTCATATATTCTACCACCTAAACTTTTCTCAAAATATAAGTATAAGATGTGTTATTATAATATTTCTTAATAATAGCACATCTTATATAATTATACTATCACAAATTTTATTTCTTGTGACAATGCTACCTGTATCTTATAAAATATCCTGCTCTATTTTTGATTGCCTTTGTCATAGCCTCAATTGTATCCGCATGCTTACCATAATACTGATTCTGATTATTAGGATTATTATAATAAACATCTGAAACACCATCATTATTACCAGAAAATCCATAAATATAGCCAGTAGCAACAACATAATGTCCACTTCCTTTGCCATTGTAATGTTTCAATGAGCTAGTATATGTATGACATATAACCGGATATCCTTTATCTATGCTATATATTAATCCTGTTGAAAAAGTTTGATACTTTTTTAGCATACCCAGCCTTTAATTAAAGACTAAGCCATTCTATTTCAGGAGGGCTTGCATTTACTGCTTCTCCCATCATAGCTTCAATTTTAGTAAAGAAAGCTAATGCACCTATCATCAACAACATACATACAACTTTTTTCTTTTTCATACCTTGTTTCTCCTTTACATTTTTACTTTATACCTATATAATATTACCCAAAATATTATTTTTCAAGGGACATTGGTGTCCCGTTTGTATCTTTTAGCATGCCATCTGCAAATATTACTGTGGGATATACATTTATATCCTTTTCTATAAAAGTTGACGCAGAAAGTCTACTTGAATAATTAGAAATTATGCCGGTAATTATAAAATCTGTCCTTATACCATTTTTCTCAAAATTTATCTTCGCTGGCAAGTGATTGTTTTTAATCTTAAATAATTCTGTCAAGTATTCTTCAACTACAATCTCGTTTTCTTTCTCCGGCCATTCTCCTTTAATAAGGCTGAAAGCCAAGACATCCCCAATACTCTTTTCCATCGAGCCAAAAGTTAATTTTTTGCCTGAATATACTGCATTTCCTCCGACTTCGAATCTTTTGTATGCAAAATCATTTAACTCTTTTTTTATATTCGCTTCAGTTTTCTCATCAACATCAGATATAACAGCGAGAAATTTGCCATATGTATTTATAAGATTATCCCTGTTGTTTTGTATGAGGTTCATCAGCAAACACTATTGATGGCTTTAACAGCATTGCTCTTGCTATCGCTACTCTTTGCTGCTCTCCTCCTGATAGTTCATAAGGACATTTAAGCACCAAGTCAATGATTCCTAATTCCTGAACCAAGAAGCTAAAGTACTTGGTATCAATGGGCTTCCCATTAACATAATACGGGCACATAATATTCTCTTTTGTGGTAATATGTGGTATAAGATGATATGCCTGAAATATAAATCCATAGTTATCCCCTCTAAGTTTTGCCATCTCTCTTTCTGTCATAACAGCATAGTTTTTCCTTGAAAGAAAATATCTCCATCAGAAGCATTATCTATGCCTGCCAGTACATTTAATAACGTAGATTTTCCACTGCCACTCTTCCCATAAATCAAATTAATCGAAGCTTCATTGAAACTGAGACTCACCCCTGACAGTGCTTTTGTCTGCTGCATACCACTTTTGTATATTTTCGAAACTTTATTGCAGCGCAATATTACCTTTTCCGACTTTCCCATGTTTACCTGTCCCCTTGCGGCCTTATCTAAAAAATAGGCAATTATGTAGTTACATCATAATTGCCTATTAAAGAGTAACAAGCAGTATCACTATCACCCAATCTGATATCATTCCTACTTCATATTTTTCTTATCCACTTATATAATATAACTAAAAATTGTTAATATCAAGGAAGATTAGCTATTAACTGCTACATCAAATAGTGTAATATTCAGATTGCTTATTAAATAATTCAGCATATCTGCCTTTCTGCGTAATCAGAACACTATGACTTCCAAATTCCAATATTTCGCCATTTTCCAGTAATATAATCCTATCCGCTAATGCTGACGCCGCTAAGCGATGTGAAACAAATAATATTGTTTTCTTACGCAAGTTCTTCAAAGCATTATACATTTTATACTCAGATATAGGGTCCAATGAACTTGACGGTTCATCTAATATGTATAAACCTGTACTCCTATTCATAGCTCTAGCCAGACAAATCTTCTGCTCTTCCCCTTTAGAAAGTTGTGTACCATTATTATCAAATTCTTTAGATAATTCAGTATCTATGTCGTTTATAAATCTACTGGAATTTGGAGATATATCTAATTTTCTCAAAATTTCTAAAGTATTTATGTTAACTTCTCCTTCAAAAGCAATATTTTCCTTCATTGTATACGCGAAAATATTATTTTCTTGAAAAGCAATACCGATTCCTTTTTGTAAAGATTCTTTATTATACTTTTTTATGTTTACATTATTAATTAAAATTTCACCGCTTTCAGGCTCATATAATCTTAACAGTAATTTGATAAGAGTGGTTTTACCAGAACCGTTTAGCCCTACAATAGATACTTTTTCACCTGCAAATATTTTAAATGATATATTTTTTAAAACATATCTATCAGTGTTAATATACTTAAAGTACAAATTTTTCACTTCAATTTCACAAGGTTTATCACAGTCAAATTCAATTTGTCCTTCTTTGTCATTATCATCATTATGTGACAATATAAATATTAATTTATCTATTTCCAAGCTGTTCTTATACATATTAACTATCCCATCTGCAATAGAACTTAACACACCTTCTAACTGATTTGATGAACTTACTAACGCTGAATAATCAGCTATACTGTATATTTTTTCTACTACCTTAAAAAACATGTATATCATCTTCCAAGCAGAAGTTACAGAATTAAATATACTGGCAAATATATTTATAACTGCAGCTTTAATACCATATTCCTTTAATATTCTCAATATTTTAAACGTAGATAATTCGTAGTATCTTTTTCCAATATCCAATACCTTATAACATTTTATATCTTTAACATATTTATAGTTATACAATATATATTTTATATAATTTTGTCTTCTAGAAAATGGTGTTATTGATTTCACTGTTTTAAAATTTATATTTCCAAGTATAATAGATTGTATAAAATTAACTGATACAGCAAAAATCGTAAATAGCATTATAATACCGTCTAGTGATAATATTAAAGTTGATAGCATAATAATATTCATAACGCTTGAAAGTAACTGAAAAGCAACATTAAATGTAGTATGTGCAATTCTGTCTAACTGTTCAATAGCTTGCGTATACTTATTAAAAAAATCAGGACTCTCAAAATTTTCATAACTAAAAAGCTGAACTTTATCAAAAAAAACTTTATTAATATATTGATTAATCTTAGACGCAATTACAGGATCAATAACAGCTTCATTTAGAATTACAACAATATTTGAAGCCAATTGGAATAAGGTTATACCAATTACCATTGTGCATATTGTTCTAATTGAATCATTGCTATAAGAGATTCCACGCTCTATTTTCGCAATTATATATCTAACCATAATAATGTTTAGTATTGGCAATGCAGCAAACATCACTGTTAAAAATAGTTTTATTAAAAATCTAACCTTTGAAACTTTCCAAACTATTCTAAGAACATAAAAATTATTATCTATAACAGATTTAATAATTTTCACTATACCTTTATCTTTTCTTGATAAATCATTATATTTATTCATATATTCCACCATTTATAATTTTGTTGTGGTAAAGCATTTTCGTAACACCTTTACCTAAAACTTGTTACGTGGTTATTTAATACCATAACAAGCCTCATAAGGCGTTTTATGTTTATTATAAGCATGTGGTCTGACATCGTTATAATGAACATAAGCTAATTCATCAATGGCAGTATACAGCTCTTATTCAGCATGACAGTGATGCTGTTAATTTGGTCAATTTTTCACATATTGAAGTACCTTTCCATTGGAACATCAGCATATGGATGACCTGCTTAACTCATACTTAGCGTTATTCCAAGTCTTTCACAAAATTCAATGTACTCATTAGAAGTGTAATGACTGCCTTGGACTGAATGAATTAGAATCCTAGCTGTGATAATTCCCTGCTGAGGTTGATTTGCCTTTTGTAGTTATTCTGAGGGATGACCTGTGTATACAGTCAAGCAGCCATTTCCACCTACATGCGAATGATAGTCTCTTAAACGGAATTGAGTCCCTGCAAGTTTCTTAGTTTACGATTCTCCTCCGTAAAATGAAGTATGCTCCGGTTTCTTCATTTGAATAACGTTTTTTTGCGAAACTGAATAATCCTGTTTGTGAAGCTTACACGCGAGTCCTCATATTCGACATAAAGGTCTTTAACGCTCTTCTATTTTAAAGATGAAGGCTTGCAACCCTATTCTTGAATTCAGTTTCATAATGTTTACTCTTTGTAACATATCTATTTGCAGATTTTGATTAAATCTCAAGAGGATTAGGTGTTACAACTATATATCACAACAATCATAGCAATATAATATTTACGATTAACTATTATTTGATAATTGATTCATATCCAGATGTTTAAGGTTTTCAATATACTTAAGCACCTGTTTTTCAATAACTCCTCTTATCTTAAAGCATCCTTTTGAATGATATGATTTTTCTCTATGATAGCTTGTAACAGCGCAGCCTCCCCCACAGCATGGCAAATATACACATTTTCTACAATCATCAATTTTTAGTGGATCATGTGACATCCAATCATAAAATGCATATTGGACTTTTATCAAATTTCCATAATCATCAATCTCACCCATCAAATGTTCTTTAATCCCAACTTGTTCCCAACACTTATAGACTTTACATTCAGGGTCAACTGTAAATTGTCCTTCATTGTATAAGCCACAATAAAGCCATCTTCTAAGAGGTCTTACATTATTTCTAAATCCTTGACTTTCTGCATAATTCCACAGTTTATATAATACATCTCCAACATCTTCCTCTTCCAGGCAATTATCAGAATATATACTACATGCATCTGACATTCCCCTTACTATTCCAAAATCAACGTTGAAATCTGTAAAATCAAGCCCTCTTTTACCTATAATATCTAGTAAATCACTAGTAATATTTTTGTTAATATTGTCAACATTTATTCTTATGACTGTATGAAGTTGTTGTTTATACTCTTTAAGTAATTTCAAATTATTAATTATTATATCAAATGAACCTTTATTATCCTTTCTCATCCTCCTACTATCATGAATTTCTTTAGTACCATCCAATGTTATTTGGACAGACATACATTTATATTTAATTAATTTTTCAATAACTTTTCTGTTAACAAGTGTACCATTTGTTATAATAGAGCTACTAAAATTCATATCATTTTCTTCACAATAATTATTTATTTGTTCAAGAATATATTCCCCAATCTTGAAATTTACGAGAGGTTCTCCGCCAAACAAACAAATATGTATATTTTTTGTTCTATTCTTTGTCGTTTTATTTTTTACAAATTTGATATACTTATCTGCTTGAACAATATTCATAACAGCATTGTTGCTTTCACCTTCAAAACAATATATGCATTTTAAGTTACAATTTCTTGTCAGCAATACAGTTGAAGAAAAATAATTTAATGAAAATTTATCTTTATCATGAAAGTAAGATATAATTCTATTTTCATCTATATAATCTTCAATGATAATACCAGATTTTATTAACAAATTAGCATCTTCTTCACACAGTGAATTGATAACACCATTTTTAACATAAGCGGCGACTTCTGAGCTAACTTCAATACAATTGCCATTAAGTGTATTAAAAATATAATATTGCTCACTATTTTTAGTTACCATTAAATTGTATTTCGAATATTTCATGATACCATTTGTTCCTTCCTATAAACTTCTGCCAAATATTTATTTGAGTCATCTTTTGCCACATAAATTTTTATTCTAAATAACCTATTAAGTTCATAATTATTTAGTTTTCTTATATACGAAAAATCATATCTATTGATATATATTAAATTGCTTATATTGTATACAGTTTCATCATTTTGATTTATGTAGCTATAATTCAACCTAAAATATCTAAATCCTCCAATCCTAAAGCCCAAATATGTATCATTTATTCCCAGCACTATAGCATCAAAGACTAAACCATTTTTTATTAAATTATTTTTTTTGATATTATATGCTATTGAATATAGTAAGAATCCAAAGCATATTGCAAATATGATATTAATAAACAAAGCTATCTTATATTCTAATGATATAAAACGCATTTTTTCTGCTACAATAAGTATTAGTGAAACTACAAGCCCCAACTTAAAAATAATAAAGCAGGGATTTTTCAACAATTTCATGATGTCAATTCCTCCATAAGTTTATTAAAGATAATCATTATTAACTTATAAACTTCTTATTGCTTTTATCTAATACAGAGCCGTCATATTAAAAATCCGTCATATGACAATCTATAATTATCGTTACGTATTATTCTCAGTATGACGACTCCTTAATTACTTCATTAAACAATAATACCACAGATAATAATGTTGTATCATTGTTCATCTGAAAACGGAAGTATGTCTACAATACAAGCAAAACAAAAGTTTGCGGTACAGCCATTTATTAAGCAACCAGCTACTGCACACCCATTTGCGATGCATCCAGCTAAACTACAGGCATTACCACCACAACCGTTGCTACCACAAGCAGCTGCAGCGCAACCATCCCCACCGCAACCGTTTGTATCACAACCTGCAGTAACACACATATTTCCACCACATTTATCTGTGGAACACCCAGCCGCTCCACAGGGCCCCTTTTTTACCTGATGTATAAGCATTCCCTATATAGTTAACCATTTGAACCTTCTTTCTTTAATCTAATCGTCCAATATCTACTAAAAATTTCTAATTCATCAAGTTCTACTAAGTTTAGAATACATTTAATTCTATAACTAAACTCACTTTTAATTGTTCACGTAACATCATCTTAAGCAAAAAATCACAATTATGTATCTCCGTTTTTATACCTCATTGGAAACATCTTTACCATAATACCTTCACCTCCTATTTGTTTTACTTCTGACTATCCATCATTTGTTACATACTAAGCCATTCAATCTCTGGTGGGTTCGCTCTTATTGGCTCCCCTAGCACAGAATCAAATTTTGCAAATAATACTAACCCCCATATTGCCAACATCATACAAATAATTTTTTTCTTCTTCATATCCGTATCTTTACAATTATCTTATTTGACTATATAATATTGCTAAAAATATTTAATTTCAAGGGACTTCAATGTCCCTTTTTACCAAAAGGAGAAAACATATGTCATATAACCTTAAAGTATTTAGCCAAAAATTAAGGACTATAAGAAAGTCATTAATGCTACATAAAGATTATATTGCAGATAAAACCGGCATCAGCATAAAAACCATAGTGCGGCTTGAAAACGGCAAATGCCTGCCTAACCTTGATACATTAGAATTACTTTCGCCTTTGTATAAGACAGACTTGGTGCGCCTATTGGTAGAATGCCAATTTAATGATTATTATACATTTACATCCATAACCAATGAAATAGAAAATAAAATAGATAATGGTGAATTTGATAAGTTAGAGTCAAGTCTGAAGCTACTAGAAAAGTTCTCCTACTCTATAAGCAATGAGTATTATAAAGGCTTTATCTTACAACAGATTCTATTTATTGATGGTATTTTGCAATATAGCAGAAATGAATATAATTTAGCTCTTGATACTTACACTAAAGCTTTAAAAATAACAGAACCGGATTTTACTTTAGATAAATATTCTGACTTTGTTTTGTCGGATACAGAGGTTAGAATCCTTATGAATATAGGCTTTACATTAGATAAACTTAAAGAAACAAAAAATAGCCTTGATATTATGCTTTTTTGCAAAGATTCATTGGATGAAACTGCTGCTATTTATCCTAAAATATGCCACAATATAGCTGTAATTTATTCTAAAATGGAAATTTTTTCGAAATCTTTAGCCTACTATAATGAGGGAATTACTGCCTGTAGAAAATCCAGACAGCCACTTGGGCTTGGTTTATTGTATTACGGTAAAGGGTATTCAGAGTACAAACTGGGCAATGATAATTATCTTGATTCATTTAAAACTGCTATTACTCTTTGTAACGCTTTTGAACAGGATAAGCTAAAAGAAACAATTATTTCTAAATGTATGGAACATTATAATATTAAACTTGAATAGTAAGTATACCAAGTATCAGAAAAATAAGTCCTACTATCTCAACAAATATCAGCTGTAAAGCTGTTTTCTGACTTTTCCTTATGTCGTTCACGATGTTCCGATTTTTTACTCATACATAACATCCTCCCCTTCAATCTGCATTCGTCCCCTCTTCCCCCTTGCAAAGAATAAAAATCCCCACATAGGCAGGCTTTTTTCAGTAAAAAATGTTTATCACAAATCTAAGATGCTATTTTTTGATTTTAATTAATTCTTATCAATTTTTTTATTGTTCTACACCTCTCGTATAATAAGTTTGTAGCCAAGAAAAATCAGGTTACAAACTTTTCTTTTTGA
>NZ_JBQNBU010000035.1:0-21543 GCF_052169795.1 Catonella sp. | reverse complement strand
CAATTTTGTATTATCCTCTTTCAACAGGAAGAAACTTTGATGAGATTAAGAGAATTATACTTGCGCTTCAAAAGGCAGATGCTGACAACTGTGCAACACCTGCTGACTGGCGCCCGGGTGATGATGTTATCGTACCTACTGCAGGAAGCTGTGGAACTGCTAAGGAACGCATGGAAAATCAGACTGATGAGCAGTATTGCTTAGATTGGTTCCTTTGCTTTAGGAAAGAAAAGTAAGATAGGATGAATTGAGGATATAAGCAAAAAGAGTCGCATTGATGTGAAATGAACTGCTTCCCGTCAAGTAGACAATGAAAAAAATAAAAATTTTCTGCCATCAGATAGTTTTGATCTGGTGGCAGTTTTTATGCTGCTGCCAGATATTGTTCGTGCTTCTCGAATGGAGTTAAAATTCCCAGTTTTCGTTGTAACCGTCTGGTGTTGTAGTATTCAATGTAATCCTCTATCATTTTCACAAGGGATTCTCTGACTGTAAACCGATTACCATAATACCGTTCACGTTTCAAAATGCCCTAGAATAAACTGCTTCCCGCAAAGCGGATATCTGAATAAATAAAGCTTTATATCTTTTTCTGCATATTTTGTGCTGCATATAAAGTAAATGCTAATGAATCGAGTAATAGATGCATAGTGTTAATGTGTTTATTGCTCGATTTTAATTAATGTGAATTTTGTACAAAAAAATATGTGTCAAAATGACACATATAATAGTTATATTATATATCAATATAAAAAATAAATAAATAAAAGTTATATAATATCTACGAATTTGAGCAAAATTACCAAAGTGGTATGGACACAATATTATTCTTTTGATAAGATATAACTATAAAATATAAGGAGGGCTTTCTGTATGAAAAAGAGTTTGTTAAGTAGTTTGCTTGTAATGTCACTTGTTTTTGCAAGTTTATCAGGGTGTGGAAAACAGGGAGGTGAAACAGCCAAAAGTGGAAGTGCAGGTGACTCTGCTAATGGGGACAAAATTCAGATAGCTGTGGCAGCACCAATGACCGGGGATAACTCTGAGTATGGCATTGGTTTTTATAATGCAGCCTTGCTTAAAGCTAAGGAATGGAATGCTAACGGTGGTGTTTTAGGCAAACAGATTGAAATAGTACAGTATGATGATAAAAATACTTCAGAGGAGGCAACTACAATTGCACAAAAAATTGTGTCAGATAAAAAGGTTGCAGGCGTAATTGGACATTTTGCATCGGGAGTATGTATGACGGCAGCTCCTATTTATCAGGAGAATAAAATAATAGAAATTTCTCCATCATCTTCTCATCCTGATTACTCAGGGATAGGTGATTTTATCTTTAGGAACAATACGGTTATATCCAAAGAGGGTGCAGCTAGTATAGATATTGCGGTAAATGATTTAGGTAAAAAGAATGTAGGTATTATTTCTATTATGACAGACTGGGGAACCAATACCTCAAAAATGATAAAAGAGATGGTAGAAAAAACTGATGCTAAGGTTGTAGCACATGAAGAGGTAATGGAAGGTTCTGATGACTATACCCCGGCAATAACAAAGCTTAATGAGGCTGGGGCAGATGTTGTTATATGTTGTGGTATGTATAACTTAGTTGCTCCTGTAGCTAAGCAGTATAAACAGATTAATCCTGATATAAGAATAGTTGGATTCTCAAATTCTTATAGCCAACAGTTGATAGAGCTTGGAGGAGAGGCTGTTGAAGGAGTCTGCTTCCCAGTGATTTTCTTCTCGGAGTCAGATGATGCAGAGGTTAAAAACTATGTAGAATCATTTAAAAAGGAATATGGAAATGCTCCATCGGCTCTTACATCTCAGGCTTATGACTCTGTAGGTATTTTACTTACAGCTATAAAAGAAACCGGAACAACAGATTCAGAAAAAGTAAAGGAAAAACTTTATGAGATTAACTATAAAGGCGTGACCGGAGATACAAAGTTCGATTCAAATGGAGATGTGGATAAACAGTTTGTAAAAGTAACAATTAAAGACGGTAAATTCACAAAAATGGATTAGTGGGAAAGGGAACAGATGTTAATACAGCAGGTGTTTAATGGTCTGGCACTTGGAATGGGATATGCCTTAATAGCGGTTGGATATTCTTTGGTATTTGGAATACTCAGATTAGTTAATTTTTCTCACGGAGCTATTTACGCATTTGGTGCAGAAATGGCAATGGTTTTTATAGGAATGAATTTCGGGATTTTCCCGGGAATTTTGGTGGCAATGGTATTGACGGGAATCTTGGGAATATTAATAGACAAGGCAGCACTTGAGCCGCTTAGAAAGAAAAAGTCAATGCCAATAGCTTCCTTGATTACAACTATAGGAATTTCAAATATAATAACTAATTTGCTTATAATATTTTTGGGTTCTGAAAAAAGGAATTTTAAGCCTCTATTTGGGCAGACCACCATACAGATAGGACAAATAAGTATATCAATGACACAGATTATGATGTGTGTGGTTTCTCTGCTGCTTATGGCTGCTTTAATGTTTGTTGTTTATAAAACTAAAATAGGACTTGCAATGAGAGCCACTGAACAGAATACGAAGGCAGCAAATCTTATGGGAGTGAATGTAAATTTTGTAATATCATTTACATTTTTTCTGGCAGGGGTATCGGCAACTATAGCGGGGGCTCTGGTAAGCGGTTACTATCAGATAGTATATCCTAACATGGGCTTCATGGCCGGATTAAAAGCTTTTGCAGCTGCAGTTTTAGGTGGTATAGGAAGTCTGCCGGGAGCACTTCTCGGTGGACTGGTTGTTGGAGTTTCTGAGAGCATGGCAGCTACGTTTTTAGGTTCGACATATAGAGATTCTATAGCTTTTATTATCCTTATTATAGTCCTTATAGTCAGACCACATGGGCTTTTTGGACGGAAAGGAATTAAAAAGGTGTAAAAAATGAGCAATGAAAAACTTACCAGGCAGAGCAGACTGCAGGAGATGGAAAGTATAATACATCTTCACAGAAAAAAACTGTACATAGCTTTATTTACCTTTTTGATTGCGTTTCCCATAATTTTTAATAATCAGTATCTTTTAACTGTAGTAATAAAAATAGGATCTTATGCGATATTGGCAATGGGACTAAATATTCTTACCGGATACACAGGGCTTGTTTCACTTGGACATGCCGGATTTGTGGCGATAGGGGCATATACTGCGTCAATAGTTGCAATAAAATGTAATATGAATTTTTTTATAGCAACAGTCATTGGCATGATAGCTGCAGGAATTATAGGAGTTCTTTTGGGACTTCCGACATTGAGAGTTACAGGAACCTATCTTTCCATAATAACTCTTGGTTTTGGAGAAATAGTAAAGATGATTCTTATGAACTGGGCTGATGTCACAGGAGGAACTCTTGGAGTAAAAAATATACCTAAACCATCTTTATTCGGCTTTACTTTTAATATTAATAATCATGGATTGTATTATCTTATGATAGTTTTTGTTATTATTACTGCATTATTTTGTCTGTCCCTCGTAAAATCAAAAACAGGAAGAGCATTTATGGCAATAAGGGCAGATGAACTTGCAAGCACAATGATGGGAATACCTGTAACAAGATATAAGATATTGGCATTTGTCATTTCGGCTTCAATCTGTGCCTTGGGCGGAGCATTGTATTCAACTTTAATTGGATATATAGATCCAAATACTTTTAACTTTGATGTTTCAACAATGATACTAAGCATTGTTATTCTTGGTGGAATGGGAACTCTTAGAGGAATGTTCGTAGGAGCAATTATTCTTATAGCTTTTCCTGAAGTGTCAAGATTTCTGATGGAATATAGGTTTGTGCTTTATGGAGCAATTCTGGTATTAATGATGAGATTCAGGCCACAGGGCCTTATGGGATGGAAATCCAGATTACCATATAGAATATCAAAGAATGCCGAAGCTGAATTGAAAAAAATGGAAGAGGATAATGTATGAGGACACAGGCGAAAATACTTGAGGTAAAAAATATAACAAAGCGATTTGGCGGTATTGTTGCAGTGGACGGAGTAAGCCTTGAAATAAACAGAGGTGAGATAATAAGTATAATAGGCCCTAACGGTGCTGGGAAAACGACAGTTTTTAATATGTTAACCGGAGTGTATGAAGTGGATGAGGGCAGTATAGTATTTAATGGAGAAGAAATACAAAATAAGTCTCCACTTCATATAGTCAATGCAGGCATATCAAGAACCTTCCAAAATATAAGACTGTTCAGTGATTTAAGAGTAATAGAAAATGTAATGATAGGTGCACATATAAAAACAAAGTATGGTTTTTTTGGATCTATTTTCAGGACAAAAAAGTTTAGGGATGAAGAGGATGTTAAAGTCGTTCAGGCAATAAGACTGCTTAAATTGATAGGACTTGATCACAGAAGAAATGACTATGCTTCAAACCTTCCATATGGAGAACAGAGAAAACTTGAGATAACAAGAGCTATTGCCACCGGAGCGAAACTTATACTGCTTGATGAACCGGCAGCAGGAATGAATCCTAAGGAATCTACTGAGCTTATGAGGTTTATACAAGAATTAAGGGGTATGGGATATACCATACTTATGATAGAGCATGATATGAGTGTGGTTATGAATGTATCTGATAGGATATACGTAATTGATCATGGTAAACCAATTGCTGACGGTATTCCAGAAGAAATAGCCAATAATCCAAAGGTAATAGAAGCATATTTGGGAGGTGATCATAGTGGTACTGAAAGTTCAGAAACTTAATACCTATTATGGAGCAATTCATGCATTGAAGGGCATAGATATGGAAGTTGAAAAGGGAGAAATAGTATCACTTATCGGGAGTAACGGTGCCGGAAAAACTACATTGCTTAATACCGTGACAGGAGTAGTGAAAGCAAGCAGTGGACAGGTGTTTTTATATGATCAGGAAATAACGAATATACCGTCTTATAACTTAACTAAGATGAAAGTAAGTATTTCTCCTGAAGGACGCGAGGTTTTTCCTGAACTTACTGTGGAAGAAAACCTGAGAATAGGAGCTTATACAGTAAAAGATAAGGCAAAAATTAAGTCTGGATATGAGAGGGTGTATGACCTGTTTCCGAGATTAAAAGAGAGGGTAAGACAGCAGGCGGGAACTCTTTCAGGAGGAGAACAGCAGATGTTGGCTGTAGGAAGGGCACTTATGTCAAGCCCGGAACTGCTATTTCTTGATGAACCATCACTTGGTCTGGCACCAAATTTTGTGGCAATGATATTTGAGATGATAAAGGAAATAAACAAACAAGGTGTAACCATCCTGCTTATAGAGCAGAATGCCAATATGGCACTGATGGCGTCAGACAGGGCTTATGTTATTGAGAATGGACTGGTAACTATGAGTGGTCCTGCAAAAGAAATATCAAAGGATCCAAGAGTTAAAAAGGCTTATCTTGGTATTGGCTGATATGGGACAATCATTTTAAGGAGAAGAATATATGAAAAAAATTATAAATACCCCGGAAGATGTGGTTAAAGAATCACTGGAAGGTATGCAGATGGCATATTGTGATACCTTAGATTATATCCCTGAAAAAGAGGTAATAGTAAGAAAAACTATAAAAGACAAGGTGGGAGTTATTTCGGGTGGAGGAGCCGGTCATGAACCTTTACATGCAGGATTTGTAGGGAGAGGAATGCTTGATGCGGCAGTTTCCGGAAATGTATTCTCATCACCTAGTCCTGATAGAATAGAAGCTGCAGTAAACAGGGTTAATAAGGGAAAAGGAATATTATTTGTAATAAAAAATTATTCAGGTGATATTATGAATTTTGGGCTTGCAGCAGATATGGCAGAGCTGGAAGGAATACAGATTGAAAGTGTGGTGGTA
Organism: Catonella sp.; assembly: GCF_052169795.1. Classification (GTDB taxonomy): domain Bacteria; phylum Bacillota; class Clostridia; order Lachnospirales; family Lachnospiraceae; genus Catonella. Next base: position 15,674 of record NZ_JBQNBU010000035.1, on the reverse strand, counting down.
AAAGACGATGTAGCAGTACAAGACAGCACATATTCTACAGGCAGAAGGGGAATAGCGGGAACTGTCTTTGTGCATAAAATAGCAGGAGCAATGGCAGAAACAGGTGCATCTTTAAGTGAAGTGGCAGGAGCAGCGAGAGAAGCCGTTTCTAATATAAGAAGTATGGGTATGGCTATGACACCATGTATACTTCCGGCAGTCGGTAAACCGGGATTTATTTTAGGTGATGACGAGATTGAAATAGGTATGGGCATACATGGAGAACCGGGAGTTGAAAAGACAAAGATAAAAACAGCCAAAGAGGTGGCAGCAATCCTTTTGGATAAGATCCTGAGTGATTATGATTATGAGAACAGTGAGGTAGCTGTTCTTGTAAATGGACTCGGAGGAACTCCTCTTATGGAACTTTATATATTAAACCGTGAAGTACAAATCCTGCTTAAAGAAAAAGGAATAAAGGTACATAAGACACTTGTAGGAAACTATACTACTTCACTTGATATGACCGGCTGTTCATTAACCCTTATGAAACTAAATGATAAATTGAAATCATTGCTGGATGCTTCTTGTGATACTCCGGCATTAAAAATAGATTGAAAGGGGAAGGATTAAAATGGCATTCAGGTTAACGTCAAAAGATTATGCTGAATATATAGAAAGAGCATATAAAGTTATATATGATAACGGAGACTATGTTACAGACTTGGATTTAGCTACGGGTGATGGAGATCATTGGTCTAACTTAAATATGGGGTTTAAAAAGCTTGTTGAAGCAAAGAATGTACTTGAATCATTAAGTATAAGTGATGAACTGAAGGAAATAGGGAAAACAATGATGGCTGTAATAGGAGGTTCTTCAGGTGTACTTTATGGAAGTGCATATATTGCAGCGGCCAAGGTGAGTGTTGATAAAGAATATCTTGATAACAATGGATTATATGAAATCCTTGCGGCTATGTTGGATGCAATAATGTCCAGAGGTCAGGCAAAGCCAGGATTCAAAACAATGATAGATAGTCTGTATCCTGCAGTGGAAGAGTATAAAATCTGTCTTGAAACAGGAGTTTCAGATGAGGAACTTTGTGACAGGGTGAAGAAAGCCGCTAAGGATGGAGCTGACAGTACAGCTGATATGGAGGCTATAAGAGGAAGAGCTACATATCAGGCAGATAAAGGGATTGGGCATCTGGATCCCGGAGCAGTTACTATGTCATACCAGATATCAGAACTTATGAATACTGCAAAAGAGAGAATAATATAGGCTGAGGTAAATGAATGTTACAGTCAAAAAGAGAATTGTTAAAAGCCGCATTTGACGGTCAGGAAACAGATAGAATACCAATAGGATTTTGGCATCACTTCATTTTAGGTAAGGAGCAGTTTCAAGGTCTTGAAAATGAAGATATAAGAGATAGAGCTGTTCTGGGCCATAAGAAGTATTATGAAACGGTAAATCCCGATATGATGAAGTTGATGAATGAGGGATTTATGGGTTATCCGCCTGTTATGGATAATGAGCTAAAAACAGGAGAAGATCTTTTAAGAATAAAAAGCATTGGAGAGGATCATCCATGGATTACAGAGCAGGTAAAGCATGTTAAAAAGCTAACTGATTTGTTTGGGAAAGAGGTTATGACTTTTTACAATGTGTTTGCACCGGTGCAGGTAATAAGAATAAGACTTGAGTTTTATGATTTAGATTTTGAAAGATTTGTATACCTAGCTGAAAATTTTCCTGAGGAACTTTACAAAGCAGGGATGGAAATACAAAAAGATCTTATGATTTTACTTAAGAAATTATTCAAAGAAACAAGTTTAGATGGTATATATTATTGTGTACAGAATATACAAAGTACTATGTATACAAAGGAAGTATATGACAGGTATATCAGACCGACAGAAATAGAGCTGCTAGAGCTGGCAAATCGTCTGAGCGATTATAATATTCTGCATATTTGTGGGTATGCCCATCATAAAAATGATCTGAAATTTTATATTGATTATAAGAGTAAAGCTTATAACTGGGCAGTATTTACAGAAGGGGTATCGCTTAGTGAGGGCAGGAAACTATTTAAGGGAAAGTGTATATTAGGTGGGTTTGACAATAATCCGGATACTCTGATAGATACAGGGTCAAAAGAGGAAGTTGAAGCTTTTGCTAAAAAGCTTATACGAGAGAGCGGTTATAAAGGCTATGTTCTGGGGGCTGACTGTTCGATACCAAATGGAATAGATGATGGACGTATTAGGTGGATTTCAGATATAGCAAATAAAGAATTGAAGGAAAAATAGGAGGCGTTTATGGATGATAGAAAAAACGTGGTAGAGGCATTTTTAAATAACGAAGAATCAGACAGGGTTGTAACTGCTTTCTGGCATCATTTTGTTTCATTTCATAATCATTATAACGGTGATGTAAAGGAAATATATGATGAAATATTGACTAAGCAGAAGAAATATATAGATGAGGTAAAACCGGATTTACTGAAAATAATGTCTGATGGATTTTTTGGACATCCTTCTGTGTGCAGTAAAGTAATTACAACTTTAGATGAATTAAGAGAAGTAAAGTCTGTAGGGGCTAATCATGACTGGATAAACAGACAAGTTGAGTATGTTAAAGAAGTGGCTGACTATGCAGGAGATGATGTATATAAATATTATAATATATTTTCACCTTTACAGTACATAAGGCTTCGTTTTGAAGAATATGACGAAGATTTTAAAAAGTTTACCGGACTATTTAAAGAAGATAAGAATGTTATGGTACAAGCGGCAAAAAATATTGCAGAAGATATTAAAGTGCTTGTTAAAAGATTATTTGAAGAAACCTCTATCGATGGCATATATTATAGTGTACAATGTGTACAGGATAAGAGCTTTACAAAGGAGGTACACAAAGAGTTGGTTGAACCGCTTGATTTGGAAGTTCTTAATTATATAAACACATTTACGGATAATGTAATGTTGCATATTTGTGGTTATGCTAAATACACCAATAATCTTGAATGGTATGCAGATTACCCTGTGAAAGTTTTTAACTGGGCTATATATTCTGAAAACATTTCACTTGCAGAAGGAAAGAAAATATTTAAGGGAAAGCCTGTGCTAGGCGGATTTGATAATGCTCCTGGTAGTATTCTTTATGAAGCAAATGAAGATGAATTGAAAAAAGAAATATATAGGATACTTGATGAGACAGGGACAAAAGGGGTTGCACTTGGAGCAGACTGCACCATAAGTGAAGATATTAAACCTGAAAGACTTGAATTCATTAGGAAAACGGCAGCTGAGTATAAAAACATATAGAGTTGAAGGGAGGAGAGAACCATAGGAAGCAAATTATATTTGGATAAATTTGCTGAGGTTATATCAGATGTGTTAGATACTGATGTCATTATTGTTGATACACATATGGCAATAATAGGGAGAAAATTTAATTATTTCTCGCTTTATAATAAGATAAATTATGGTTCTCTCATCTCTGTTGTTCTTACAAGTGGCAATAAGGTATGTATAAGTAATAAGGCAGATGTACCAAGCTGTAAAAAATGTAAAGTATTCAAAGAATGTAAGATGAGAGGCTTTATAGGTATCCCCATTATTTATGACAAAGAAGTTCTGGGTGTATTAGCACTGATACTTCAAAAAAGTAAATGTAAAAAAATGTTTGAGAAAATAGACTCGACAGTCACATTTATGGAGAACATGGCAAGCCTTATAGCGAAAAGAATTCATGAGCATAATGTTAGAAAGTCACTTAAAGCTAAAGTAAATCAAATTGAAACCATAATAAACATAATGCAGGATGCATTGGCATATACTGACCGTTTTGGGAACATAATATATAAAAATAAGGCTTTTCAAACAATTTTTGAAAAACAGGGAGATGTCACTAATGTGTGTGATATCTATCCTGAATTACAAAGGATAATAAGAAAAGGCAGGAAAGTAGAGAATATAAAAATTTCTATCGAGTATAACAGGGTATATTTTTATGGGACCTTAACGTGTGAACCGATACTTTCAAATGCATCAATTACTGACGAATTTTTATGTTGCTTCAGATCTTACAGAAGTATACAGAATGATTCAGTTTTGTTTGCAAGCGGAACTCTTGTTACTTTCTCATGGCTGTCAAAATATATAGGAAAAGAAATAACAGAGAAAGCCAAAGAAATATCGCAGGGGAATGCTTCTGTTTTAATTGAGAGTGATGACAATGCGATAAACGAATTGATTGCAAAAGCAATCATAAATTATTCTGACAGAAGACTTCAGAAGATGAAGGTAATATATATGCAAAATGTATATAGAGATTTGATGGATTCATTTTTGTTTGATGAGCATGGTTTGCTTTGGAGTATGGATAAAGGCACTATTGTTATTGTACAGCCGGAAAAAATGCTTCTGCACATTCAGAACAAATTAGCGGAATATTTGAAGAATGAATATTCTCTGATAAAATTGAACAAAAAATCTGAACCGAGTGTAAGAAGTATATTTTGTACAACTGAAAATTTAAGTGAACTTGTACGAGAGGGCTTATTCAGTAGAGCCTTATATGAACAGATAAGTAAGACAACATTGAAAAATGTCGAAACAGTTTACAATAATAAACTTTTATTTTCAAGATTTTTTGAAAGTGGAATAAAATATTATAACCGTGTATATGGTAAAATTCATGCAGATAAAACAGAAGATTTTTTTGAGGAACTTTGGAACAAAAGAAAAGAGTATGATTTAGGAACGCTGGAAACATTAATTGAAGTTTTTGTGAAAGATGGGAAAGATAAAATTAAAATTTCAGATGAAGAAGGTATAAGTTTTACTAACAAGGAGATAGAGAAATACAGATTAAAAGAGCTATTGGTTAAAGGAATGTCTAAGAAGGATATTTGCAGGATATTAGGTTATTCTAGAAGCACTCTTTACAGAAAAATTAAAAAATATGAATTTGAGGAGTTTGGGTAATAAAATGGAGAAAGATAGCAAGATATATAAGGCATATACAGATATTCTTAAAGAAGAATTAAAGGCGGCAATGGGCTGCACAGAGCCTATATCGCTTGCATACGCAGGATCACTTGTGAGAAAATTTTTGGGGTTAATTCCAGATAGGATGAATGTACAAGTAAGTGGCAGTATAATTAAAAATGTAAAGTCAGTAGTTATTCCAAACACAGGTGGTTTGAAGGGGATTAAAGCTGCAGTGGCAGCAGGTATAATAGCAGGTGATGCTGAAAAAGAGTTGGAAGTTATATCAGAAGTTTCTGAGAGTAAAAAAGCTGAAATTAAAAAATATTCTGAAAATTCAGAAATAAATGTAGAGCATTTAAAAGACTCAGAACTTTTTGAGATTATTATAAGAGCTGAAAATAAAAAATCGTATGTAAAGGTTCATATTGTAAATACACATACTAATGTAATATTAATAGAAAAAGATGGGGAAATATTATTTTCTAAAAAAGAAGAAATAAGTGGTGATAAGTATCGTGATGATAGGCAGTTACTTAACATGGAAGATATATGGGAATTTATCCAGACAGTAGATATTGAAGATATAAAGCCTATACTAAAAAATCAGGCAGAGTGCAATTTTGCTATAGCACAAGAAGGGATGGAGCATGATTACGGTGCCAATATAGGCAAGATTCTACTTAGAATGTATGAAGAGGATGTTAAAACGAAAGCAAAAGCTATGGCAGCAGCAGGTTCTGATGCGAGAATGAGTGGTTGTGAGCTGCCGGTAGTAATAAATTCCGGAAGTGGTAATCAAGGGATAACGGTTTCTGTTCCGGTAATAGTTTATGCTAATGAATTAAAATGTACCGAGGAGAAGATGTATAGGGCATTGGCACTGTCAAACCTTACGGCCATTCATCAGAAGAGTTTTATTGGTACTCTTTCAGCATATTGTGGAGCCGTTAGCGCAGGTGTGGGCAGCGGGGCAGGAATTGCATATTTGCAAGGAGCTACGCTTTCAGAGATAAAAGACACTATTATTAATGCTTTGGCAATAACATCGGGAATTATCTGTGATGGTGCGAAAGCTTCCTGTGCAGCTAAAATAGCTGCCTCAGTTGATGCAGGAATTATGGGATTTAATATGAGCAAAGAAGGACAGAGATTTAAGGGTGGAGATGGCATCGTAACAGATGATGTGGAGTCTACAATTAAGAATGTAGGAAGACTTGGAAAAGAAGGAATGAAAGAGACTAATGATGAGATTATAAGCATGATGATAGGAGAATAGAGGATAATATAAGTTTATCCGGCTAAGCAACAGATTTTACTCCAGTTTGTAAAACAGTATTTATTACATTTGATTTATAAAGGTAGAATAAGATAGAATAAATTAATTTTATAGGAACAAGGAGCCATATTGCTGTTAAAAGTGGTATGGTTCCTTGTTATATTTGTTTTATTATTGTACTGTTTCGAACTTATTTATTATGATATTTAGTTTTACAGCAAATGATTATGTCCGCTTTTTCTATAGGAGAGTGGAGTACAGCCATATTCTCTTAAAAATAAGCGGTTAAAATAGCTTTGGTCAAAGAAACTGCAGTTTTGTGCTATTTCAGCAACGCTATCAGTGGTGGAACGAAGCAGGTTGAGGCTGACTTCCAGCCTATGCTTATTTAAGAATGTCATTGGAGAGAGCTTGGTATATTTCTTAAACAGCTTTGCACATTGACTGCGGCTTACATTTCCTGCGGTTGCAATATCGTCAAGAACTAATTCTTCATTAAAATTCTTATATACATACTCTACCATTTTCTGAATTGTAAAGGCATTATTATCCATAGGTACTTTTTTAGGCTCGTCTATATAGGCAAGGTAAAGCTGCCGATATTCAAGTTGGTAGGGAGTTCTAATACTATTGAAAATTAATTTTGAACATGATATATAGTAATGTTAAGAGAAAGGTAGGCTTTGAAGTATTTTTTATAGTTAGCTATTGACCTTATAGCCAACTGCAATGATATAACCATTTCAGAAAGGAGGTACATGGTATGACGATTAAGGAATTTGCCCACCTCTGTGGCTGTAACCCTCAGACGCTTCGTTACTATGATCATGTAAATCTGCTGAAACCGGTTAAAGTTGATAAATGGTCAGGATACCGATTTTATGAGGAGGAACAGGCTCTTGCTTTTGTTAAAATAAAAAATCTACAAAAAGCAGGATTTTCAATAGACGAGATAAAAGGGCTTCTTGATAAGGATAATCTTGTAATCTATCAGGCTTTCGAAAAAAAGATAGCTGAAGAAGAAAAAAGATTGCAGGAAATCAAAGACATCCAAAGGTCATATCAGACTGAAATGAATAATATTAAGGAAAAAATCAATGAAGCAAGAAAAAGAATTACAGAGACAATGCAGGGTTATGATCCATCAGAGGAATTTGGAATTTCTGCATCTGAGTATGAGGCTATTATTAGCAATGTGAATAATCTATTTGACAATATTACTGTTTCAGATATAAGCAGTTTTGACTATGAAGAATTCCATAGAGGGGAAGAAGCGGTAGAGGAACAGGAGTATCTCGATTTGCTTAATAATCCTGACTATGAAATTGTTTATGAAAAACATGGCTGGGACAATGTCAAAGATTTTATTGATGAATTTAATGAAATTGAAAATGATGTGGAGTATGCAATATATCTTCGTGTAAAAGGGTCCAAAGCGGCTGACAACATAGCTTTTTCAAATACCCTACTTGTAATCTTGATTGCAAGAAATACTGACAAGAAGAGCAACTTTACCTGCAATATCGAGAAGTCTGAGGATGATAAAAATCATTTTTGGCTTTTAAAACATAGATAGCAAACCGCCATATGCTAAGCTACAGTGCGGAGGCTGTGGCTTAGCACTTATGTGGTTTTATAGGAGGGCTTATGGCATATAGCGAGCTATTAAAGAACTTTAACAAAATACGTGACTATATGAGGGAATTTTATGTTTACGGATTCAAAAGCAGGGATGAGTTTACCGGAAAAAGTGCCCGCTCTTACGATGATGAGCGCCGCCGACTCGAGAGTTGGCTTGGAGAATATATGCGATTTCGTCATACTCCTACCGGTAAAAATATGTTCATTTCCATAGACAGCAGAGAATCTTGCCATAATCCTTTATTTAAGGCGTGGAAAGCAAAAAGCTTTACGGATGGGGACATTACGCTTCATTTCATACTTTTTGACATTCTTTGTAATTCTGAAGTAAGTCTTTCAATAGATGAAATAATAACGGAGATAGACAGATACTTGGCAAAGTTTGTAAAGCCCAGAATGTTTGATGAATCTACAATCAGAAAGAAACTGAAAGAATATGTTATGCAAGGCCTAATAATTTCGGAAAGAAAAGGAAGAGCAGTGTATTACAGGAGAGCAGATGATATTGACTTACCGAATCCGGATATGCTTGATTTCTTTTCAGAGGTACTGCCCTGTGGGGTGATTGGCTCCTTCCTGCTTGATAAAGCTGAAGCTCACGAAAGCAGATTTGCATTTAAGCACCATTATATCACAGGGGCTATGGACAGTGAGGTCATTTACTTAATTTTTAATGCCTTAAGAGAGAAACGAAGTGTAAGTCTTGAGATGATGAGCAGAAATAAGAATAAAACTACTAAAACCCGGGTAGTGCCGCTGAAGCTCTTGATAAGTGTACAGAGCGGTAGAAGCTATCTGATGGCATATTCGCCCGGGTTTAACAGGATTAATTCCTTTAGGACGGACAATATCATCTCCATAAAGGCCGAAAATGTAAGTGAGAGATTTGATGAACTCCGTGAGAAGCTCGCAGGAATGCTTCCGCATATGTGGGGTGTAAGTACACAAAGTATATCGGGTGCCAGAATGGAAGAGGTCTCTTTTACTATTCATTATGAGGATGACGAACGGTATATTATTAATCGCTTAGAAAGAGAGAAACGCTTTGGGACAGTAGAGCATATTGACGGTAATACTGCCAGATTTTCGATGACAGTATTTGATTCCGGGGAACTGATTCCATGGATCAGAACATTTACAGGAAGAATAACGGAGATTCATTTTTCAGATAAAATCCTTGAAGAACAATTCAGGAAAGATATAAATGATATGTATGCAATGTATGGAATCGGAGGTGATGAATAAATGATCTTTTCCGAAGTTTACGGTGCATATTATAATACTGTGGCTGCTGTGATTAAAAAGGCGGTAAGACACCCTGTTTCGGAGGCGGAAATAAGGGAAATTATTGAAAAACATGCATTTGGTGAAAGTAAAGCAGTAATTCCGGAAGCAATAAAAAGTGAGAGATGGCAGCTAATAACCAAGGATGGAATGACACCGATAAAAAACAATCCGTCTTTGCCCTTGTCTCTTTTACAGAAGCAGTGGTTAAAGGCAGTTGCCTGTGATCAAAGAATCAGATTATTTGGCGATATAGATATAGATTTTACTGATGTAGAGCCATTATTTCGTCCTGAGGATATATTTGTGTTTGACAGATGTAATGATGGTGACAATTATTCGGATGAGGATTATATTGCCAACTTCAGACTTATTCTTGATGCAATAAAACAGCAGTATCCACTCAGTATAGATGTAAAAAACAGAAGGGGAGAAGCCGCAAATCGGACTATATTGCCTCAGTATCTGGAGTACTCAGAAAAAGATGATAAATTCAGACTGATTGGTGCGGGAGAAAAATTTGGTCTGACAATAAATCTCGGAAGGATAATAAGTTGCAGGCGGTGTGATAATCCACCGAAAATTAAGAGAATGAAATATAATAAGGCTCTACCTCGCAGAGTCATCCTTGAACTGACAGACTGCAGAAATGTACTTGAGAGAGTGCTTCTTCATTTTGCACACTTTAAAAAAACAGCAGAAAGAATTGATAAAGACAGATATACCATTACAATTCATTATGATAAAGAGGATGAAACAGAGGTAGTAATCAGAGTTCTTTCATTCGGGCCGCTGGTCAAAGCCACAGCACCGGAGCATTTTATAAATTTAATAAAACAGAGGCTGATCAGCCAGAAAAGTTGTGAGCAGTAGGTGTTCGCAACTTTTTTTCCGTGAATAATAATTTTCGGAAAGGTAAAATGATATTGTAAGTAAGATAACTTATATCCCACTTAAATATTATTTAGCCTAAATGATTCACAAAGCATCTTGTGAAATATAGTAATCAAGCAGAAGGCGTGAAATTACGATTATTCACAAGATGTTTGATAACATCACCCATAGTCGCAGACCGAAAACTGCTTATCCTGCTGTACTATGTAGAATAAGAGGTCTGTGCCTATACTGTGAATAATTGGGGGTTAGAAAGGACTGAGATTATGTTAGAGATTAAAGGAAAAATGAATACTGCAATCTGTTATGCAAAGGTTATTGAAGATGTGGCTATAGAACAGATTAAAAGGATGTGTGATTATGAACTGACAGCCGGAAACAAGGTAAGAATAATGCCTGATGTACACGCAGGTAAGGGCTGTACAATAGGAACTACAATGACAGTTACGGATAAGGTCTGCCCTAATATTGTGGGCGTAGACATTGGTTGCGGGATGTATACCGTAAAACTTGCTGATAAGAGCCTTGACTTTGAGAAAATAGATGAGGCCTGCCACTATATTCCATCCGGCAGGAACGTATGGGATGGGCGTAGGGAGAAATTTGATATACAGGAACTGAAATGCTATCGTGCTCTAAAGGATACAAAGAGACTGGCACGCTCCTTAGGTACGCTTGGGGGAGGAAACCATTTTATAGAGATAGATAAGGCAGCAGATGGTACACATTATCTGGTAATCCATTCAGGAAGCAGAAACCTTGGAAAACAGGTTGCGGAAATTTATCAGCAGCTTGCAATAGATCTTCATGCAGGAAAAGAGGATTATTTTATAAGAAGAGAGGAAATTATCCGTACATATAAAGAAGCGGGCAGACGGGCAGAGATACAGGATACATTAAAGGAACTGGCTAAAGAATACACTGCCAAGACTTCTGATGTTCCTGAAGACCTTTGCTGGTTGTACGGCTCTTTTCTTGGAGACTATTTGCATGATGTAGAAATATGCCAGAGATTTGCCTGCAGAAACAGGGAAATAATGGCAGAAACCATATTGGAAAGGACAGGTATGTCTAAAGAAGAAGCATTTCATACAATCCATAACTACATAGACACGAATGAGATGATTCTTCGTAAAGGTGCAATCGCAGCCCATAAAGGCGAGAGGGTACTTATACCTATAAATATGAGAGACGGCTCGGTAATCGCTGTGGGAAAAGGCAACCCTGAATGGAATTATTCGGCACCTCATGGGGCAGGACGTATTATGTCCAGAGGAAAGGCAAAGGAAACCCTAAGCCTGGAAGAATACAGGGCTTCTATGGAAGGTATATATACAACTTCCGTAAATGAGAGCACCATTGATGAAGCACCTATGGTGTATAAATCCCTTGATGATATTCTGGATGTTATTAATGAGGCGGTGGATATTGTAGATATTATAACGCCTGTTTATAATTTTAAGGCGGGGGAAGATGAAAAGCCTTGGGAGAAGAGAGGGAAAAATGATAAATACTTTTTGGAATATAATCCTAAAAACAACTAAAAGATAATTATTTTTGGTATAAAACTCAAAAACTTTACAAAACATATGAGTAGTGTTATCATTGTTGTAAGGGGGTGCAGAATGATAATTAGAGAAGAATACCTGAATAAACTAAAGGTACTTAAGGATAAGAATATTATTAAGATTGTAACAGGAATCAGAAGATGTGGAAAATCAACATTATTGCTTCAGTTTAGGGACTGGCTGATAGAACACGGTGTTAAGAAATCTCAGATAATTTTGATTAATTTTGAAGATTTGGAGTATGAGGACTTAACCGATTATAAAAGCCTCCATAAATATATTAAAGAACGCTTGAAGAAAAATGTTAAGACCTATGTTTTCCTGGATGAAATTCAAAGTGTATATAAGTTTCCCAAAGTATTGAATAGTCTTCAGTTAAATCCTGATGTAGATTTGTATGTGACCGGTTCCAATGCCTATATGCTTTCAAGCGAAATAGCTACACTTATATCAGGAAGATATATTCAGATTGAAATGCTTCCCTTGTCATTTAAGGAATATTGTATTGCCAAGGATGGCTTTGAAGACAGAATAACAAAATACACTGATTACTTGTCATCAAGTTCATTTCCTTATGTGTTAGAATTGAATTCCAATCCTAATATAATTAGAGGTTATCTGGAAAGTATCTATAACACTATTGTAATTAAAGATATTATGAATCGAAAACAGGTAACAGATTCAATGATGCTTCAAAGTGTTTTGAAATTTATCTTTGACAACATCGGTAATCCGCTTTCTACAAAAAAAATAGCTGATACAATGTCTTCCGATGGCAGAAAGATTGACTCTAAAACAATAGAAAAATATCTTACCGCTCTTAAGGAGTCCTATATTATTTATCAGGCAAAAAGGTATGATATAAAAGGAAAACAATATCTCAAGACATTGGATAAATATTATGTGATTGATATCGGACTTCGATATATGCTTCTTGGTAAACGCGGTATGGATGCGGGGCATATTCTTGAAAACGTAGTTTATCTTGAACTGCTTCGGAGGGACTATGATGTATATATAGGAAAAGCAGATTCATTTGAAGTAGATTTTGTTGCACAGAATCAGGATGGCAATCATTATTATCAGGTTGCATTGACTGTAAGAGATGAAACTACATTAGCCAGAGAAATAAGACCGCTTCAAATGCTTCAGGATGATTATCCCAAAGTAATACTTACATTGGATGATGACCCATCAAGAGATATTGAAGGCATCAAAATAATAAATGCGAGAGATTGGCTATTAGGATTGAATAGGTAGAGAAGGGAATGTGAATTCGTTGTATAAACTTCAAATTGAGTTGAAAGGGAAAGTCCCGAAATAATCAGTCTGCTAAAGTGAGGTGTATATAATTACATGAATTATCAAGGGTATATCATTTATCGTGAGAGGCTTAGGAGAAATTGGAGCCAGACGGGACTGTGCAAGGGGATTTGTACAGTATCATATTTGTCTAAAATTGAAACCGGCAAAGCAGAACCATCAGAGGAAGTTTTGAGGCTTCTCCTAGCAAGACTTGAGCTAAAGTGTGATAAAGAAATCGAAAAAGAAGCTGCTGAACTGGCAGAACAAGGTTGGGAATTTTTGCTTGACGGCAGGCTTGATCAGCTAAATGATTTGTTGCAGACAAAGGATATAGAATACTATAGGGCTACTCCTGCTTGGCTGGATTTGACCTTGCTTTCTTCCAAAGTTCCGTTAGATAAGGCAATAGAGGCCTGTATGGATACACGTCAACTGGCTATGCAGCGAATATTACAGGGACAGGAAAACGAGGCAGTACGGCTAACGCCCAATGCATATACCTATTTGAAGTTAGGAATTGCTGATTACAAGGTTGGACACTATTCATCGTCAGTGGATGCGCTTCAGACTGCCTATGATTTGGCAAGCAGAGAAGGCAGGGTAAAGATTATGCTGGATGCAAAAATTTTCCTTGGCAACGCCTATGGTAACCAGCAGGATATCCCAAATATGGAACGTCATTATCAGGTTGTGAAACGACTGGCAGAGGGTTTGCAAGATCAGAGAACTCTATACTTTATCGGATATAACACAGCATCATCATGGATTGAAATCGGCCGCTATGAGGAAGCTTATAAATGGTTTTCTAAGTTGGAAAAGCCCACACTGATGTCACTGCACAAATTGGCAATCTGCTGTGAAAAAACAGGGAGGCGGGAGGAAGCTCTCACCGCATTGAATCGGGCAGAAACCATGGATGCTGATGAGATTAATCAGTCTATAGCGATGCAGTTACTTAGCCTTGTTCGTTATAGATTGGATTACCCGGACTATCTTACTCATGATGAATATGGCTCACTGCTTTTGGAATGCTTTAATCGCCTTCAAAGAGAGCTGCCTTCCGGCTATGCAATCTTTCACCTGCCTTGGGTGTTAGAATGGTATAAGGCAACCAGACAGTATAAGAAGGCGTGTGAATTGATGGAGGAATTTCCCGGAAAGACAGTATAAAGAGGAATTAAGCCCGTATATTTGGAATAATTTTCCCAAATATACGGGCTTATCTTTGTCTAATATAAATGCTACACTATTTATAGAGGTGATAAATATGAAAACAACAAAACTTTGGACTCGGAACTTTAGCTTAGTGATTATTGCATCAACTATTGGCACAGTTGGTGCAATCGCAGGCGGTTTTGCATTAGCTTTCCTGGTATTTGATGAAACCGGCAGTACCTTGGCATCGGCTTTGATTGTGGCAATCCAGCTTATTCCACATCTATTGCTCCCGGTTGTAATTGCTCCATTCATGGATAGATTACCGCGCAAAACTTTTCTGGTAGCGGGCGATGCCGCGAATGCTTTTGTGTTAGCCGGAATGGGATTATGGTTACTGTTCTTTGATTTTTCCTATATCGGCTATCTGGCAGTATCTTTGATGTTAGCCTGCCTGGGGGCAGTGGACGAGTTGGCTTTCACTAGTATCTACCCGGAATTGATTCCGGAAGGAGCTAAGCAAAAGGGCTATGCTGTGTCATCCATGCTTTATCCGGTTCTGAAAGTCATCATGACACCATTGGCCGCAGTTCTCCTGGATACACTAGGAGTTGCCTGGATTCTGATCGCACAGAGTGGGCTGTCATTGGTTGCCACTATTACAGAGAGCTTTATCCAATTGGATGAAACAAAACGACATAATCGTACGCCATATTCTTTGAGGGAATGGACCTGTGATATACGGGAGGCAGTGCGGTATTTGAAGGAAGAACGCGGCCTTCGCGGTATCTACGAATATATGGCAGTTACCAATGGAGTAGCCCGCGGCTTTTCTCCTATTCTTGTAGCTTTTTTCCGTACTTTTCCGGGCTTCACTGTTACCATGTATTCAGCGTTTTCAGTGGTAGAGTTTGCAGGGCGGACAATTGGTAGTGCACTGCAATATCGAATCAATATTCCTGACAAGAAGAAATACGGTTTTGCGTTTTTTGTTTATCAGGTTTATGAAACCATGGATATGTGTTTGCTCTGGCTTCCCTATCCGCTTATGTTGCTTAACAGGGGAATTTGTGGATTTCTGGGTAGCAACAGTGCAATTATGCGAAGTGCAGCCGTACAAAGTTATATTCCTGAAAGGCTAAGGTCTCGCATCAATGCTTTCGAAGGTGTACTGATTACTGCCGGTTCCGGTGTTTTTGCCCTGCTTATGGGGTTTCTTGGAGAGATACTTGATTACCGCCTGTGTCTTACAATTGGAGGTGCTATCGCCATGCTTGCCAGTTGGATCCTGATTTGGGGTAGGCGTAAAGATGTTAGTATGGTATATGAAACGGAAGATGTAAACGTGAAACAATAAGCTATTGAGACATTTTCCTTCAATCTTTAATCGGATTAGTGTTTGATAAATTCGAATACAAAAATGATTGTGCAGCATCAACAAAATAACTATGGGAAGTTGATGCTGCAAAGGATGATAACCTCGGTGACAATGTTGCTACCGGGGTTGTTTTTTTTGATAGAAAAAGCACGGCTACTATGTTATGATAAATGATATATCAGGTGAAGTGTTC
>NZ_JBQNBU010000034.1:0-22162 GCF_052169795.1 Catonella sp. | reverse complement strand
AATGAAAGAACACCCTGTGTAGACTGGTTAGCCTGTGCAAGCATAGCCTGACCTGCCTGTGTAAGAATGTTGTTCTTGCTGAACTCAACCATTTCCTTAGGAACATTGGTATCACGGATACGAGACTCAGCTGCCTGTGTATTCTCAGAAATGTTATCAATGTTGAGAACTGTATGCTCAAGACGGTTCTGAAGAGCACCGAGGTTAGATCTCTGCTCAGAAACAAGCTTAATAGCCTCCTGATAAGAAGTCATACGAGTCTGACCACCAGCATTATCCTCAATTCCATTCTCATCTTCTAAGTTAAGACCTTCTTTGCTCATTGGCTTAATAGTAATCTTAATAACTTCATTCTCACCTTCTTTAGCTCCTACCTGAAGAGCCTTGTCTTCAAAACTACCATCAAGAAGAACCTGAGTATTGAATGTAGTTGTATTACTTATTCTGTCGATTTCCTTAACAAGCTCATCAAGCTCGCTCTGGATTGCCTTTCTGTCGTCTTCAGTATTTGTATCGTTTGCACCCTGTGTTGCAAGCTCGTTCATTCTCTGAAGGATTGAGTGTGTCTCGTTAAGAGCACCTTCTGCTACCTGGATAAGTGAAATACCATCCTGTGCGTTAGCTGAAGCTCTGTTAAGACCTCTTACCTGACTTCTCATCTTCTCAGAAATTGTAAGACCTGCTGCATCATCTGCTGCTCTGTTGATCTTAAATCCTGATGAAAGCTTTTCAGAAGACTTTGCCTGAAGTGCACTTGTGATACCTAACTGTCTGTTAGAGTTCATTGCTGTAAGATTGTGCTGTACTACCATAATAATTTCCTCCTTGAATTTTAATTCAGC
The DNA here is from genome assembly GCF_052169795.1 of Catonella sp. Taxonomy (GTDB): domain Bacteria; phylum Bacillota; class Clostridia; order Lachnospirales; family Lachnospiraceae; genus Catonella. The sequence continues at coordinate 21,320 of NZ_JBQNBU010000034.1, read as the reverse complement.
TTCCTTGCTGAATGTATTTAATATGCATAAAATTTTCAGTAGCTCTAAGGCCGTACACTCCATTAGATTAACCTTAAATTTTACTTTCAATTTATATATCGGATAGTCCCAAAAAAACTTTAGCCTATTTTAAATTATTTTTTTTGGTCTAAAAAATAATTATTTTCTCCTGTATTTCCGCTCATGTTACTATAGTATTTTGTAACGGCATTGCTGTTAAGCTTATAGGTTCGAATCTTATCCCTGCTCTTAGCAACCTTCAAATCAAACTTAACCTGATTCCGCCTTTCTGTAGTTTCTACTTCGACTCCTTTATCTACAAGAATTCTAATCAGTTCCTGAAGCTTTTCTATAATCTGCCTGTAAGCATTAGGATTTTCTTTGATTTTATCTGCAACCCTCTTATATATCAGGTCAAAACCCTCATCAAGCTTTTCAATTTCATCAATTAATTCACTTTTTTTAGCTATCAGACTGTCGAAACCATCTTCATTAAAACCATCCTCATCTAACAGTTCTTCCTGCATCCTTGTAAGTTCAATAACAGATTCAAGAATTCTATCTTTCTTGATTAATGAGTCCTTCATTAACTCTAAATAACTAAAAATGTCCATATCCATCATGATGTTTTAGCCACCTTCATCACCTTTGCCCACACATCTCTAAGGCCTCTTATATCCTCAAGTGCCTCATTAAGCCTGTCTACATCCTTTTTAACATTGGCAAGCAGGAGATTATTTAATATCTTTTTATATATCAAATCAAAATCTTTAGCTATAGGATATTTAAAATCAAGAGTTCCCTGAAGCTCCCATATTATATTCTGAGCCTTAATCAGATTGGTATTTGCCTTCTCTATATTTTTTTCTTCTATGCCTACAGCTGCCTGATTACAAAACTTAATAGCTCCATTATAAAGCATAAGTGTAAGCTCAGCCGGAGTAGCTGTACTCACAGCTGCCCCCTGATAAAGATTTGCTACATTCGCCATCTTTAGTTCCTCCCCTTATCTGTTACTTCCCGAGCAAACTTGACAGACTGTTACTTTGAGCATTCATCTTTGCCATGGCCTTTTCCATAGCCGCAAACTGCTTATAGTACTTGTCTTCAATCTTATTTATTTTAGCTTCCAAGGTATTATATTCTTTCTTATATGAATCAGAAAGCTTGTTCATTTCCTTATCATTGTAGAAAGTCATTGCAGAAGAAAGGCTGGTACCCTTCATTGCATCTGTCATTTTATTATACAGGTTCTCCATAATGCCCTTTAAAGCCTCTGCTGTTTCTTCCGGATGCTCGGTAAGTGCCTTCTTCAATTTATCCGGCTTACCGGAATATACTCCATCTTCAGAATCTCCATACATATGCAGAAGACCTTTTTCCTTATAATCAGTAGAAGTCATTACTCCGAAGCTTGCAAGGCTATATCTCTTGCCGCCCTTACCGTCTTCATCAGCACCTACATTTACAGCACTCTGCATAGCAGTCTTCATAGCATTGAGAACCTTACCAAGGGCAGGATCTCTCCTTAACATTGATTCTTTTATTTTCTTTTCCCAAGCCTCTACATCACCGGCGGACATCTCTTTCTTCTGTTCAGAAGTAAGCGGATCATATCCCTTTGCAACACCGGCATAGTAAAGATCGTTCATCTCTTTTAAGATGGAATTATATTCTTTTATAAAACTCTTAAAATTATTATATACAGACTCAACATCAGTATTTGAAGCAACAGTTACACCCTTACTCAAATCAGCTGAGTTGTAGTTTGCTGTAGTACCTGTAAGAGTTATATTTAAACCGTTTATGCTATTTACATTGCTTGCTGTATTATATTCAGTTCCATCAACACTGAAAATTGCATTTTTTGCCTCAACCTTAGTTGGCTCAGTATGTTTTGCATCATCTTTTACAAGACCAAGAGCCTTTAATCCCTCTTCTTTTTCCTCACCATATTTAGACTCTTTAACGGAAAAGGTATTTGCTGCTCCTGTTTCTTTGGAAGACAGATAAAATCTCTGCTGTTTTTCATCAAAGTTAGCATTTAATCCGGCTTTTTTAGCTTCAGCAACAAAATCCTCTATTGTAGTATTTTCATCAACTTCAAATGTATGTTCCTTATCCCCTACCTTAAATGTAAGTTCCGTACCCATTTCAAAGCCTAAGTCCTTCAGTGAAGTTTTTTTGGTAATAGGCTCACTTCCTTCAATCTTAGACCCTGTAAGGCTTTGAGCAGTAGCCAGCTGTTTTACCTGAATCCTGTGAATTCCATCTACTGCCGATGGTTCACCTGTAACTTTAGCCACTTTCTCATCAGAACTTGTAACCTTCTTCGTTCCATATGCCTTTGCAAACCTAAGAGAAGAAACTTTACTTGTATATAATGAATATAATTTGTTATTAAGATCCTTCCACTTTTCTTTCTGCCAGTCAAGCTTAGTCCGTTTACCTTCTACTTTATTAAGTTTTAATTTATGGGCATCCATAATTTTCTTAATCATGGCTTCTGTATCCATGCCGGAATTTAATCCTGAAAGCCTCACTCCCATAGCTCTTCCTCCTTATCTTTTCTCGTCCACTATTATTCCTACAAGATCCTTTATTTTAGCCAGCATATCATGCATCTTTTCAGGTGGAATCTCCCTTATAATTTCTTTAGTAGATTCATCATATACTTTTATGGAAATTTTCTTAGTTTCCTTATTATATGAAAAAGCTAATCTCCTATAACCATTATTCTGTTTAATTTTTTCATTTGCCTGATCAATCACACTCTTTATACGGCGTTCTGCCTCAGCATCAGAAATTTCTTCCTCATTCTGAGAATCTGCCTGACCTGTATAACCGGTTCCTGCCTGACCCATAGCAATCACATCAATATCAAAATCAGCTTCTGAGCTGTCCTTAACAGGGTAACCCGTATTACCGCTCATATCTACACCTGTAGACTGGGATAATATACCCGGCATCATTTTAAGACTCATTTGTTCACCTCCATGTAAACTCACTCTACAATCCTTTGCTTTTTAAAATTTAAACATAGAACACGCTTTCTACAAGACATATCGGCAAAATTTACCCTAAACTTAACCTAATTAAGCCCTACCCAAAAATTTTGTCAAGATTCTTAAGTGTATGCTCGGAAATCTCAGATGCTTCCCTATTGGAATTTTGAATCTGCTCAAAAAGCTCTTTCCTGTAAATTGGAATATTATCAGGTGCAGTAATCCCTATTTTTATCTGCTCCCCTTTTGCTTCCAGTATAGTCACCTCTATATTATTGCCTATAACTAAACTTTCACCGGGTTTTCTCGACAGTGCTAACATTTTCATCCCCCCTTATTTATTCTGCTCTGCTTTCATCTTCTGTACCGAATCGTAAATATTAAACTTAATAGGATAGTCCTCATTATTTACAATAATCTGCACCCCTTTACGGTTATTCGGATTGATAAATAAAGGAGCTCTGAAATTAGCTGTTGTCTTACTTGGATCTTCACTTGGAATAGTTATTGTTAAAAATGTAACAAGTTCTTCATCCTTAAATTCCCCCAGTGTTTTCAAGAGTTCATCCTCAACTATAGGCTCATATCTTTCAATCACTGAATACGGACTTATAATAGGTAGTGCCAGTCCTGCAAAGTCAAGTGACTGAAACCATGAAATAAGCCCTCCCGAGCCATTCTCAATGTCATACATTATAGTCCAGCGTTTCATATCTTCAAACCCTATGATTCCATTTTCAAATGTAAGGATTTTCTCTTCATCAATATCAACTTCTCCAAAAAATCTTGTCTGTGCAAGCATTATAACACCTCTTTCTAATATCACAATTGATTTTACCCCATAGGAAGAGCTAATTTTTATCTTAAGAAATCAAGCAGGGTATTCTGTACTACCTTTGCTCCTGCCTTTAATGATGCATTGTATATTACTGTCTGTGCATTAAAGTTAATAATAGTTTCTACAAGGTCTGCATTTTCATTATTTGACATAAGATCTGTAAAATCATCGTTCTGCCCTGAGAGTCTTTGTTCAGTTAGATTTAACCTTGCATCACGGCTTCCAAGGTCTGCAATAGACTTATTTACCACATCCTGATAATCTCTTATACTGTTAAGTGATTTTGAAAATCTCTCCTGCATTACCTTTTTCTTAAGAGTAAGCTCAGTATTCATCTGCTCTTTAAGCTGTTTGAGACTCGCAAGATCCTTTTCGTCTGTAGTATTGCCAATCAGTCTATCTACTTCTTTTATCTTATTTTCTACCAAATTTACATCTTCAATACTGGCAAGAATACCGTCTAATTCTCTGCCTAAGTCCTGTCTTAAGGCATCTTTAGCCTGAGTATTTACCTGAAGTCTCTGATTAAAGCTTACTTCATACTCAATATCCTGATCTTCCTTTTTGTAATTTATAATCTTATCTTCATCTTCTACAAGATTTCCTTCTTCATCAAAAGGAGTAGCCTTACAGTTAAAATAATGCTCAGGACGCACATCCCCTGCTGCAAACTCAGTCTTATTGTATTCTACATTAAAGCTTTTTGCATTTTTAAGCTTTTCATATGCCTCATCTGAAAGTATAAGTTCTCCTGTATCAGCTATATATTTCGCACCACTTTCAGGCTTTTCATAGGCTTTCGGGTCGCTTGATGTAAGCACCTCTCCATTCTCATTTTCTGAAGTAATGTCAATATCATCCTCATTACCATCTTCATCTTTATATGTAAGTTTCGGAAAGCCCTCCGATGCCTTATCCAACTTATTATATGAAAGCCTAAGATAATTAACCGTCTTATTTTCAGCATGTTCTGAAAAATCATTAGTTCCACCCGGCTCATAATCTTTTGCAGCAAAGCCTCCAACCGTTCTTGTGCCGGTTTTTAATGCTGTTTTATCTAACTCTTCAGTTATTGTATACTGCCTGCTCTTATCATCCTGAAGATAGGTAAGACTGGTATCTGTCTTATATCCGGTAAATACATACCTTCCTGCATAACTCGCATTACCTTCCTGATAAATCTGCTTTCTGTACTGCTGCATAGTCTTCATTATACTGGTACGGTCTTCCGGTGTAAGTGTATCCTGTGAACCTTGATCAGCAAGACTGTGGAGTGTAGTACATATATTCGTCACCTGTTTTAGGGCACTTTCAGTTACCTGAAGCCAGCTTTTAGCATCCGGCACATTTTTCTTAAAATACTGTTTTATCTCTGTAAGGCTGTTACGGAGTTTCAATGCCCTTACCGCAACTATAGGGTCGTCTGAAGGACGCTGTATCTTTTTGCCTGTCTGATACTGCTCTTCTATGTTCATCAGATTGACCTTATTATTATTTATATTTGAAATAGTATTATTAGTCATTATCTGGTTAGTAACTCTCATCATAGCTTTTGCCCTTTCTAGATTGCCATTTCATTTATCAGCTTATTATATATTTCATTCATTACCGTAATTATCTTCGCTGAAAGATCATAACAGTTCTTAAATCTAACCATGTTCATAGCCTCTTCCTCTGTATCTACACCTGAAATAGATATACGCTGATTATCAATGGATTTAACTATCATGTTCTGATTCTTACTGAAAGTTTCAGCGGTTTTGGTATCCACACCTATATCTGAGGTAAGCGACTGATAGAATTCTTCCGGCTTTCCCTGGTCAAACATAGTTCTATCTTTTTGAAGATTTTCTAACTTCTTCATCACATCCGTATTCTCAACACCATTGGCTATTGAACTCGCTGCTGCCACAAGTCCCGGATTCTCCTTAAACTCCTTAGTTACAGAATAATTATGTGCAGTCATCTTATAATAAGTTTCATCTTCAGATGAAAATTCCTCTATTTCATTTCCATCTTCATCCTTGGTTCCGGGCACTTTAAACCTATAATTATTTCCGGTTACCTCATCCTTGCCGTTAAATAATTCCCTGCCCTTATTGCCTTCCAAATCCTCACCGGTCTTATGTATTTCATTAAATTCTTTTGAGAACTTCCTTATAAAGTGATTCAACTGGTCAAGGTAATAAGGTATCCCCTTAAAATCCACCTGCTCACCTATTTTTGCCACAACCTTGTCATCCTCGGTTATATCTTTTTGTATAGGCTTATCCTCTTTTAACTTAAATGTATATTTAAACTTTGTCTTACCTGTATCCGGATCTTTTTCTACCTTTACATCAAAACCTGTGTATTCATACTCTTCACTTCCAACTGTAATCTTTCCCTTTGGAGGAAAATTCATATTTTCCACACTGTTTATATTTGTATCCTCAAGTGTGAGTTCGGTATCTCCTGCCGATGCCTCTTTTACATGGCATCTTAATGAAGCCCTGTTATTTCCATCACGCATCTGGAACAAGGCTCCAAGCTTTCCGCCTAAATTATTATGGTGAGTAGCAAAGTTCTGTCCGTCCGACCACTGAAGGTCATAGAGTCCCTCCACATCGTTCATATTGTTGATATGAGTTCTAGGTACTGCCTCTATTCTGTTTGCTTCATAATTATTTACAAGATAGCCGCCATTTACCTTAACTGTATAATGTGTAACACCCGAAAGGCTGCCACTCATTCCCTCGCCTATTCTTTCTTCCTTAACAGTCACATTTGCAAGCTTTGAAAGCTTATCTACAATAAGATTTCTCTGGTCTCTAAGGTCATTGGCATAGCCTCCGCTTACCTCAATAATATTTATCTGTTTCGTAAGGGTTGCTATCTGATCTCCGTATGAGTTGATTGCATCTATAGTATTTTTTATATTAAAATTTACCTCATTCTGAGTATTTTTTAAATTTTCAGAAAGGTTATTGAAATATTCTGTAAGTGCATATGCCTGATTTACCATCTGTGCTCTTGCGGACTTGCTCGTAGGATTTTTTTCCACTTCCGACATACCGTTAAAGAGGTTTTTAAAATTAGTATTGAATCCCCCTTCTTTTATCTCATTCAGATAATTTTGCATGGCTTTTAAGTAATATGTCCTTGAGTCATATTCTCCATTGATAGTATTTGCTGTACGATATTTTAAATCATAATACTCATCCCTTATCTGTGTAATCTTATTTCCTATTACACCCGTACCTACCATGCCATAGCGTTGTGCTATAGCTATTGGGTCTTTAGCCTGACGGTTTAACTGCTGCCTGCTGTACCCCTCAGTCTTTGCATTTGTAATATTGTGGAAGGTAGTATTAAGGGCTGCCTGATAAGTATGAAGCCCTGAAGTTCCTATATCTAATCCAAAAAATGTTGATGGCATATCCTTCTCCTATTCTGCTGTTTTACATCAGCTTCCAAGCTTAAGTATCAAATGTTCAAGAAGTTCATCTATTGCAGTTACATATCTCGAAGCTGCATTGAAAGCCTGCTGATATTTAATCATATGGGTAAGTTCTTCATCGGAGGAAGCACCTATTACCTGCTGCCTCTGATTTTCCACACTTTCTTTAGTAATGTCCTGACTCTTTGCCAGCACTCTCTTTGTATTACCTGTATTAGCAATCTCCGAGGTAAATGTAGTATAATAATCCATTAATGTGTTCTTTGTAAGTGTATTAGGGTTGAGAGTAGAAAATTTATTATCCCATACCTTGTTTAGCTTTGCAGCTATATCCATACTATAATCGCCGGTATTGGTATTATAACTTAAAGGAATAAGGGAAACATTCTCTCTAATTTTCTTATTTACCTCAAGCTCTCCCATTGTATACATAGAATACTTTGAGCCCTCGTCCTTCGGATCATAGTTTTCTTCGTTATACACCATCACCTTATTGCCGTTAATTTCTACTTCCTTGTAGCGAGGCATTCCCTTTCTTTCAAAGAGAGCATGCCCCGGAGTTTTAGAGCTATCCGAACTTACCGGAGCCTTCTTTTTATCTAAGATAGATACCTTGTATCTACCTGTAGGACGGCCGAGTGCATCCCTTTCTTCTACCTTGTATTCATCCAAATCACTCACATCCATATCAGGGATTTCATCTCCCTCTAATATCTTGCCCTCTGAATTTCTCCATACAGGCTCACCACCATCTGTCCATGTAGCAGTAAGATTAGGTGCAAGCACATTATTAATCATGGTAGTCAGTCCATGAATTAGCTGGTCAAACTGTGCCTCTGTATTAGTAAGGAGAGACGGTGCTATCTTATTGTTATAATTTAACTTAGCCTCTTCAAAAGCCTTCATAGCCTCGATATAGTACTCATCTTCTTCACCATTTTCATAATCTTCCGGCTTTGGCTGTACCGGAATATCTGTATATCTTCCCTGTGTACCTCTTGAAAGAAGAAGTCCCTTAAGCGAACCTATGTCCGTATCCGCAGCCGCTGTAGGAGGGGTGGAGAAATTAAACACTTCCCTGGGTTCTCCCTTTTCATTCGTATCAAAATTCCATACAGGCGTATAAAGATTAAGGCTGTCCTCGGTACTCTTAAGACCTATCTCATTTATTCCGAATTCAGTGACAAACTGAGTACCTTCTATTGTTACAAGGACAGTTCCATCTTTTACTTCCTTGTAATCCATCTTGACATAACCGCCCAGTTCATCAAGTAGCTTATTTCGCTCATCCCTGTAATCATTTGCAGAATATCCTCCTGCCTCTTCCTTACGGATGAGCATATTAAGCTGATCTATCCTTTTTCCTATTTCATTTACTCTGTTTACTGTATTTTTTATCTTAAGATTTACATTCTGCCTGAAGCTCTTAAGCTGAGTCACGATATTTTGACAGCGTTCAATAAATGTATTAGCAGTTTCTACTAAAGAAGTCCTTGCAACCACACTTTCAGGCTCTTTCTGGAGTTCCTGTACAGATTTCCAAAGCCCCTGCATTGCACTCTGAAAGGTAGTTCCATGAAGCTCGCCGAATAGATTTTCCACCTCAGCCACTACTTCAGTCTGAGCCTGATAAAATCCCTGCCTGCCACTCTCTCTTCTATATGCTCCATCTAAGAACCTATCTCTTAGCTGTCTTACTTTTGCAATAATAGATCCATGTCCTGTCTGGTCAAGCCTCTTCACGGTGGCAGCCTTTTCATACTCTTTATCAACCGTAACCACCTGCTGACGGACATATCCCTTTGTATCTACATTAGTAATATTATGTGCTGTTGTATTTAAGGAATGCTGGGCTGTATTAAGTCCCGAAACCCCCACACCAAAACTTGTCATTAATCCCATATCTTATCTCCCGACCATAATTAAAATTCTTTTCTTAAGTTATTTAAGACTAACTCAATCAAAAGAACATTTTAACTCTTAGCATCAAACATTCCCCTGCCCGGTCCCTGTAACTCTACTTCTGAAGCAGTGTTGTATTGTCCTAATCCCGGTGCACTTCTAAGGCTCTGTATCAGATTAATATCAAAATCAATCATCTCAATCGACTGTTTTATAAGCATCTGATTCCTCTCATTCACCAAGTCTAAAGTTTCTATAGTACGCTTTAGCCTATCATGAAGCTTTCGCAATTCTTCCTGTTCTTTTTCCTGCCCCTTAAGCAAGTCTATGATAGTAGTGAAATTTAACTCGCTTTCCTTTTTATTCATTACTATCCCTATATTACGAATGACCTCCTGTCTTTTCTTTTCCAGCTTACTGATTTTGCCTACTAACTCTTGCTCTTCTTCAGTAATGCCAGTTAAAGACTGGAGGTCATTATTTACAATTGTCCGGGTTTTCTTCTCAGCAATGGGAATAATCTCACTGTAGATTTTCTCCTCATCATCCAGTACCCTGATTAACTCTTCTATTAAGCTTGCCATGGTTCCTCCGCTCAATCCGTATTATTATACTGCAAAATAACCCTCAACGAGTTTATCAGCTATCTCTCTACCTGATACGGTATATGTACCTTCTTCAATTGCAGCTTTAAGCTTTGCAACCTTTTCTTCACGAATATCCGGAGCAGCGGCCACAGCTGTTCTTGTTACCTGAAATGTTTTAGCTGCATTTGAAATCTCTACAGTATCATTAACTTTGTTTGCCTTAAATACAGCTTCAGCCTTTCTTGCCTTGCTCACCTTATAAGCATTTGCAACCTGCCCGTAATTATCTACTCTCATAACAGTCACCTTCCATTCGTTATCGGTTTGAATAAGGTATGTATTCACATACCTTAACACATTGGTCATATATCCTCGGATATAGCTTTTATTTACTAAAAATCCTATAATAAAAAAAGTTTGCCAATGAACAAATCTTCCTACCAATGTAATTAGTATCTCTGATTTATTTATCGGCAAACTTTACAAATACTTTAGTAATAAGGAGTAAAAATCACAAAAACAAAATTTTTTATTTTTTCAATCCGGCAAAATCCAAGGTTGCAAAATAATCATCAGGTGTTTCCGCCCTTCTTATGAGCTTAATTTCTCCGGCTTCAGTTTTTAAAAGTTCAGCTGATCTAAGCCTCCCGTTATAGTTATATCCCATACAAAAACCATGTGCTCCGGTATCATGGATTACCAGATAATCCCCCTTATCAATATGCGGGAGCATCCTGTCTACTGCGAATTTGTCATTATTTTCACAAAGTGAACCTGTAACATCATACTTAAACTCTTCTGCCTCATCTTCTTTTCCAAGTACCGTTATATGATGATATGCTCCATACATAGCAGGACGCATAAGATTTGCAGCACAGGCATCCACTCCTATATACTCTTTGTAAATATGCTTCTCATGTACCGCCTTGGTTACAAGGTGTCCAAAAGGTGCAAGCATAAATCTTCCAAGTTCACTAAATATAGCTACATCTCCCATGCCATTTGGCACAAGAATTTCATCAAAGACTTTTTTAACACCTTCTCCTATAACAAAGATGTCATTTGCCTGCTGTTCAGGTCTGTAAGGAACTCCTACTCCTCCGGAAAGATTCACAAAGCCTATATGCACTCCACATTTTTCTTTCAGTTCCACGGCAAGCTTAAAAAGCTCTGCAGCAAGCATAGGGTAGTAATCATTTGTCACAGTGTTGCTTACCAAGAATGAATGGATACCAAATTCTTTTACTCCAAGTTCTTTAAGCCTTGTAAAGGCTTCAAACATCTGCGGCTTTGTCATACCATATTTAGCATCATTCGGATTATCCATAATATCATTACTTACCTTAAATACTCCGCCCGGATTGTAACGGCAGCTTATCTTCTCCGGAATACCTGCACATTCCTTAAGAAAATCTATATGTGTAATATCATCAAGGTTGATTATTGCTCCAAGCTCTCTTGCTTTCACATATTCTTCGGCAGGAGTCACATTTGAAGAAAACATTATTTCCTCACCTGTTATGCCGCAGGCTTCTGAAAGCATAAGTTCAGTAAGGGATGAACAATCCGTACCGCATCCCTCTTCCTTAAGAATATTTAAAATATATGGATTAGGCGTTGCTTTAACTGCAAAGTATTCTTTAAATCCTTTATTCCAAGAAAATGCCTTTTTTAAATTCCTTGCATTTTCACGAATGCCTTTTTCATCATAGATATGAAAAGGTGTCGGATAGGTCTTTACTATCTCTTTCACTTCATCTAAGTTTACAAACGGTATCTTTTTCATAAAACCTCCGGTTAAATAGTATACTTGTATACAATATCTATATGGTATTATATATTGTTTCCTTTGTCAACCGAAACATAAAATCAATTATTTCCTTCTTACAGTAGATGCAAATATCATAGCACAGCCTGCTATTGTAATTACAGAACCCACTATCATCATGCCGTTAGTTCCATATAAGTCTATGAGTACACCGCCAAGAACAGAAGCAAATACTATACCCAAGGTATTTGCCATTGTCATATATGCCTGTCCCTTAACCCTGTCACATTCCTCAACCGCCTGATTTGCATAATAAACTGTCGCAACCACAAAAACAGCAAATCCAAACATTTGGCAGACTTGAACTACATATAAAGACATCATATCCGGAGCTATAAGAGTGAGTATTATCTTAAGCATGATGCCGACACTTCCAACCCTTACCCAGACACTGCTGTCACGCCTTGCAAGCAAGTACACAAAGCCAAACATCACAGGTATTTCAAACATAGCAGCCAAAGAAAGGCAGACTCCCATATTTACACTGCCTCCTCCTTTTAATACCACTATCTGATATAAAAAGGTGTTTATAAGATTATGCCCTACATAGGCACAGATTGCTCCAATCAAAAACAGAGCCACCTTAGGATATTTAATAAGAAATGCCTTACTTTCTACCTTATGCTCAACTTCTACAGGCATAATCCTCACTGCCTTTCTAAAAGGAAAAAGCAGGGTGCCAATAACTAAAATAGACACAGAAAGTATAGTAGCTAAAGGCACAACTCTTAAATCATCTCCCTTGGCAAAGAGTCCCATAACACTTACGAAAATAGCATAAAACAAAGATGCAGTGCCCCTTGACGCCCCATAATTAATCTTCTTACCCTGATTCATCATTTCCATTGCAAGTGAATTGGCGAGCGGAACCATAAGCTGCAACAATGCTATTAGAGCTCCAAAAATAACTCCAATAGCAATTACAAAATTATTGTTTAATACAAGAAGCATTACTGCCAACGCAAACTGAACTACAGCTATAATTATTAAAATACTTTTTACGGATCTGCTCTTTTCCCTATCTGCATAGCCGGATACTATTGCCTGTAAGATTGCGGAAATTATACAGCCCATTGCCGAAATCAATCCAACTTCGGTATTAGAAAAGCCTTTTGCCAGCAAAAATACCGATGTATACCCCATAAGAGGGGCATACATCGTCCAAAGTCCTATTTGTACTGATACATAATTAAGTGTCAGATTCTTCTTTTCTTTCATCTCTCTTTTACCAGCTTTTTAAAAACTTCGCCTCTTTCTTCAAAATTTTTGAAAATACCATAACTAGCTGCTGCCGGACTCATTATACAAGATTTACCCTTTGTTGTAACAGCCTTAGCAAGTTTTACAGCCTCGCTAAGATTATCAACAAGATGTAGTCTGTCAGAATTATTTAGTTCCATGTAACCCATCTTTATTTCTTCTCTTATTCTCGCTCCCGTTGTTTCCATAAGGATAATATTCGGCACAGACGAGGTTTCAAGATACTTAATTAAAGGCTCGTAGTCTATTCCCCTATCCATTCCTCCTATAATTATAGTATCAGTGTCTTTTATAGTATTTATAGCCTCTATCGCCGTTGCAGGAATTGTAGAAATCGAATCATCATAATACTTAATGCCATCAATATTCCCCACGAACTCAAGACGGTGCGGCAGAGTTTTATATTTTGTTAAAGCTTTAACAAAACCTTCTTCCGACACTCCCAAGTCACTGCACACTGCGAATGCCACTGCTATGTCAAAAAAATTATGAAAGCCTTTGAGAGCTATACTATCTTCATCTATCCCCAAGGTATGATTGTTGTACGAAATGAAATTTTTTTCTACAAAAGTAGTAATGTGCTCGTCCATTTCAAGTGCCTTATCATCACGGTTAAAATCATAGATTACAGTAACAGTAGATTCTGCCTCTCCCTCTCTCGGAATAACCCCACTTCCACAGTAAAGCCTGTCACCTCTCTTTTGATTCTTGTAAATATTTTCCTTAGCAGTCCTGTACTTTTCAAAACTGCCATAATGGTCAAGATGCTCCGGAAAAACATTCAGGTACACTCCAATATGTGGCGAGTATTTGCCATATTCAAGCTGATGACAGGAAAGTTCAAAGACTATCTTAGTATCTTCATTTATCTCATCTAAGAGTGCAAAGGCAGGAATCCCTATATTGCCAAGCAGGAGGGCATCAAAGCCATTTTCTTTCAGTTCATGACAGATAAGGGTTGTAGTTGTACTTTTCCCCTTAGTTCCTGTAATTCCAATAGTCTTATTTCCATACACCTTAAGAAAATACTCCGCCTGCGAAGTTATAACTGCTTTGTATTCATCAAACGGCTTAGGCAGAACCACTCCGGGACTTTTAAATACAAGGTCAAACTCATCTATGCAGTCCAAATAGGAAGCTCCCGTTATAGTGCGTATATCCTGTACATCAACCTCGTTTTGGTCTGCGACAACAACTTCTTTAGCCAAACCTGCTCTCCGTACCGTTTCAAGGTTCAGTCTTCCTTCTCTGCCAAATCCCAGTATAAGCACCTTTTTATCTGCAATTTCTTTTTTTAATAATTCAATCAATTTATTTTCCATGATTCTGCCTTCTCTGCCATCTTATTTAATCTTAACAGCCATTACCTGACTGTCTTTAACAGCTATCATCTTATGCTCTACTCTGCTTGGAACTTCTGCCAGTTCAAGACTTTTTAAAACAATATCTTCCTCCGTCTTAAGCAAAATTTCACCCTCTATCACAAAGATTAAAATCTCCGATTCATTCGTATACTCAGGTACTTCATTTCCTGCCTTCAAAGAAAGATGTACCACCTCATATTTTTCCTTACTTGTTACAATCCTACCAAGTAAAGTATTAGGATCTAAAAAATGCTTTTCCATAGTTATTTTTCTCCTGTTTTTGTTAACCAATTTTCATTTCTTCCTAAACCTGTATTGCCACAATATATATCCACCTTAAAAACTGCCATAGCTTTAACAGATTATATATATCCGACAAAACATTATGGCAGTTTTATCTTTTTAAAGGACACCTGTTTCTTTTCATCTCCACAGATGTCCTTTAATAAATAATTTTATAGTAAATAACATCTTCTTGTACCATGTTATCACTAAAAACAGTATTTTTCAATGTTTAAACTAAAGCAGCAAAATAATAATACTAGACATTATCCATGTCTTGATATATAATATTATCGGTCTATCTGCCTGCATCATTACGAGTAGGACAAGACCAAACTGTAACTATAAATCGACTGGTATCAAAAAGAACCGGATCGGAGGAAAATCATGAACAACACTTATTCGAACAACACAAAAAATATTGCTTTAATTGGAGTATTAGGTGGGCTTACCATCTTTTTAGGTCTTACTCCTATGGGTTTTATTCCAATAGGCCCTACCGCTGCTACTATTATGCACATTCCCGTAATTATCGGGGCAATTATGGGCGGTCCTGTTGTAGGTGGATTTGTCGGACTGATATTCGGACTTTCAAGCCTTTTTAATGCAATTATGAAACCCACAATAGTATCTTTTGCTTTTTTAAATCCACTGGTTTCCGTACTCCCTAGAATTATCATCGGGCTTGGAACTGCTTATATTTATTCTTTTGTTAAAGCAATAAGCAAGAAACAAACCAAACTCTTAATTGCCATCATTTGGGTCGGAATTTCTCTATACTTGGGCTATGGTATCTTTTCAGCCATACAACAAGCTAAAACTGCCTCAATCATAATAAATACAGTCCTTTTATCAATAGTATTGCTTACTATGTTTTTCAGTCTGAAAAAACTAAAAGAAGCCTCTATTGACATAGTTATTTCTGCTGTTGCCGGAACATTGATTAATACTTTATTAGTACTAAGTTTAATTTATTTTCTTTATGGAGAACAGTTTGTATCAGCACTTGGCAAAGATGTTTCAACAGTAGGACGGACAATTCTTACTATCGGTATAATCAACGGTATTCCTGAAGTAATCATAGCTGTCATACTGGTTACAGCAATCGTCAATACCTTAAGAAAAAAATATAAATAACGCTTTTATAAACAAATTAAACAGAGCAGCTGCCAATTAAAACATTAAAAGGCAGCTGCTTTTTTTATCTTATCCAAAATTAACTTAGCAAGTTCAATTTTTGTCATTTCCTCAATATTTTCTATATTTTTATGCTTATCAATAATCGTCACTACATTGGTATCTGATTGAAACCCCGCATTTTCAGCCTTTATATTATTCACAATAATCATATCCAAATTTTTAGCAGTCAGCTTTGTCATCGCATTAGCTAATTCATTTTCTGATTCTGCGGCAAAGCCTACCATAAACTGATGTCTCTTTTTTGCAGCTACTGACTTTAAAATATCCGGATTTCTTTCAAATTCAATTTTAAACTCACCACCTGTTTCCTTTTTAATTTTTTGTGAATGATAAACTTTGGGGCGGTAATCTGCCGGTGCTGCCGCCTTTATTACAATATCAGCATTCACAAAATTCTCCAAAACCGCCTGATACATATCAAGAGAAGATACCACCGAAATAAATTTACTTACTTTTGGTTTCTTAATAGCAGTAGGACCGGAAATTAAGGTCACATTTGCTCCTCTTTTTTCAGCCTCTTCTGCCAACGCATACCCCATTTTTCCACTAGAATAATTAGTTAAATAACGAACCGGATCAATAGCTTCTATTGTTGGTCCGGCAGTCACTAATACATTCTTCCCCAATAAATCCTTTTTTCTGAGCCTGTTGTCAATTTCCTCTACAATCTCGGCAGGCTCTAACATCTTGCCGCTTCCCACATCATTACAAGCAAGTAAATCAGACTGAGTTGCTAAAATTGCAATTCCTCTCTCTTTCAATGTATTCATATTTGCTTCGGTTGCCGGATTATTTAACATAAAGGTATTCATTGCCGGTACTATCATAACAGGAGAACGGGCGGCTAAAAAAGTGGCAGACAAGAGATTATCACTGATTCCATTGGCAAATTTAGCAATCGAATTGGCACTGGCGGGTGCAATCACAAAAATATCTGCCCATTTTGCCAGACTTATATGGCTAATTTCAGCATTCTGTGGATATTCTTCAAACATATCTGTATAAACTAAATTACGTGACATTGTCTGAAAAGTCAGTTTACTTACAAATTGTTTTGCAGTTTCTGTCATAATCACTTTAACATTTGCCCCCTGTTTACACAGTAAACTACAAATTTCAGGGGCTTTATATGCCGCAATACCGCCTGTCACACCTAGTAAAATTTTTTTATTTTTTAACTCCATTCCCTTCTCCTCTTCAACCCTATATTTTACACACCCGTCCGGATAGTCCCATTCTTAAATAAAATATTCTTAATCTAACTTAGTGCTTATATCTGTTTCAAAAAACTGCTTCAGTGCTGTTTTAAGATAGTATGTATCCTTAACTCCTCCACTCTCATAAGGAGAATGCATAGCCCACTGTGCCATACCTATATCAACTGCATTTAGGGATACCTGAGTGTTGGAAATATTGCCGAGAGTAGAGCCTCCGGCAACATCCGAGCGGTTTGTAAAAGTCTGAACCGGCACATTTGCCTCAGCACAAATATCTCTGAACACCGCTCCCGAAACCGCATCCGTAGTATATTTCTGATTTGCATTATACTTAACGACAACCCCCTTATTTACCATAGGTCTGTTACAAGGGTCAGCTTTTTCCGTATAATTCGGATGTATGGAATGTGCATTATCAGCCGATACCATAAAACTCCTTGCAACTGCCTGAAAATAACTCTCCTCATCCCCTCCAAGAGCCTTATTTATACGAAGCAGTACATCCTTCAAAAAAGTAGAGGCAGCTCCCTGCTTCGTACCGGATCCTACTTCTTCGTTATCAAAAACACAGTGTACTGCAATAGCAGTTTTATTTTTTGCCTCAATTATGCTCTCCGCACCGGCAAATACGCATTGAAGATCATCTAACCTGCCGGCTGCTATAAACTCATTGTCCGCTCCCCAAACAGTTCCTTTCACTCTATTAGTTAAGAAAAGATCTGTATCTAAAATTGCCTCTTTATCAACTCCAAGCTCTCTTGCGAGTATGTCAAGCAGACTTATTTTAGAAGAAAGCTCGGCAAATACAGGCTGGGTATCCGTTTGAGCATTATACTTATAACCCTCATTAGCCTCTCGATTCATATGTATTGCAAGGCTCGGCATCATAATTATGTCCCTGTCTATATGAAGCAGCCTTTCCTCTATCTTTCCCCCATTCTTTATCATAACCCTGCCTGCTATACCAAGGGGTCTGTCAAACCAAGGTGCCATCAGCATTCCGCCATATTTTTCTACATTTAATTTAACAAAATTATTTTCCACCTTAATCTCAGCATTCACCTTAATCTTAAATGTAGGAGAGTCACTGTGTGCCGAAGTAATGTTAAAGCCCTTAAAATCCCCCTCCGGTACTCTAAATGCTATAATAGAAGAATTATTTCTGGTCACAAAGTAATTTTCACCCCTTTTTACTTCAAACCTTTCCTTCTCCGACAGCCTTTTAAACCCTGCCTTTTCATACATTTTACCAAGGGCAGCTATCACATGAAAAGGACTTGGATTGGCATCTAAAAAATTAATAAGCCTTTTGGAGCTTTCTAAATATCTATCCATATCAATTTCCTTTCAAAAGTTATTCTATCATCATCTTAACAAAACTCTTTTTGTCATTCAAGGCTTGTTAAAAACTTAACCCAAATTATTATAACTATTTTTAATTTAACTGTCTATGAAAATTTTATCTGCTCTCTTGAAAATATTTAAAGAATTGATATACTTATAAATAGAATTAGACAACTTGAAATTTACTTCATTAATAAAATGCGGGGTGCTTATATGAAATTCAAAAACCTGTTTATCGCCTTTCTCATTTGTTGTGTCTGTCTTAATATGACTGCATGTACAGGTAATATTGCCAGACCAGTAATAGATGATACCGAAATAAGTCTTTGGACTTATCCTGTAGGCGATTGGGGAAATAAAGATACAGTAGCTGAACTGATTAATGATTTTACGGAACTTCATCCTGAAATTTCTGTTAAGGTAAATTTTTTAGACTATAGATACGGCGATAAAGAAATAGCTGCCGCTCTCAAGACCGATCAGGCACCCGACATAGTATTGGAAGGTCCTGAAAGACTTGTAGCCAACTGGGGCAAGCGTGGACTTATGGTAGATCTTTCAGATTTGTACACGGATGCATCAAAGGATATCTACGAAAATGTAGTACTTACCTGCCGCTCAAACGATGACAAATATTATGAATATCCACTATGTATGGCTACTCACTGTATGGCTATAAATAAAAAAATTTTCGAAAAAGCAAATGCCTTAAAATACATAAATGCTGTAAACCATACTTGGACTACAGAAAACTTTTTCAAAGCCGTAGATGCTATTTACCAATCCGGATATACCGATGTACTAAATATCTATTGTGACGGTCAGAGTGGAGACCAGGGCAGCAGAGCACTGATAAATAATCTGTATGACGGCTCTTTCACAGATAAATTCCACCAGTCATATACTATAGATTCCACAAAAAATGTGGCTGCCTTAACTGCTCTTATTTCCAGAAACGGAATCTCTATCAATCCTAAGCTAAACAGCAGTGATGAAATCAAAAAATTCCGTACCGGAAAACTTGCTATGTCTATATGCTGGAATTCTTCAGCACAAAATGACAATTCTATGAGTGCTCCGGGTAGAACTACCGAGCTAGATGAAATTATACCTATGAAATTTCCTTCTCCCACCGGATCATCTAAACTGGTAAGTGGAATTTGGGGATTCGGAATTTTTAATAGCGGCAACGAAAATAAAATAAAGGCAGCTAAGCTCTTCATAGACTACATGGCAAACAATCCAAAAGGAGTAAGGAAGGCTGTAAAAGCCTCACATTTTTTCCCTGTACATAAAGAATTAACCGATGTTTATTCTGATTCTAAATTTAATAATACCATGGCTTTATTTTCAGAACATTTCATGCTTTCTATGGGTGATTATTATCAAGTAACCCCCGGTTGGACTGAGGTTCGCTCTCTTTGGTGGAAAACTTTACAATCAATTGCAAAGGGTAATGACATAAGAAAGGCTCTTACGGAATGTAATTTGGAAGCAAACAAAATAGCCGAATCTATGTCTGACAGTTTGTTAAATCATTAGACTACAACACAAAAGTGACAGTGCATCTTCTTTGCTGCACTGCCACCTTCTTATAACTTACTTAATCAACACTAATTATTGTCCCTGCCCTGCCTTTTATACCTGACAAGACCTTATCTAAAGAAGTAATTATAGCTCTCTTTCCTGAACCGGTAGTTACAAACTCTACCGCCGCCTCTATCTTTGCAAGATCAAGCCCCTTTTCAAAATTTCCCTCTTCCATATACTCTCTTGCTTCTTTTACAGTTATATGAGAAAGCGGCATCTCCTCTGCAGTACCTTTATGCACAATCAAGTTATCTTTATTTGTAACAAAAATTATTTCATCTGCTCCAAGCATCTGCCCTAATCTTGCAGCAGTAAAATCTTTTTCTATAATGGCACTTGCTCCCTTTAGGGCTGTACCCTGCTGCATAACCGGAATACCGCCGCCACCACAGGCAATTACAACCTGATCTGCCTCAGCAAGTGTTCTTATCGCATCTATTTCATAGATATCAATAGGACGAGGTGACGGAATAACTCTTCTAAATCCTTTTTCTTCCTTAACAACAAAATTGCCCTTATTAACCTCAGCATCTGCTTCATCCTGATTCATGTACCTTCCAATGACCTTGCTCGGATTGGTAAATGCCTTGTCAAAAGGATCAACTCTTACCTGAGTTATAATAGTACATACAGTTTTGTATATACCTCTGTTAAGCAGAGCCTCCCTTATACCGTTCTGCAAATCATAACCTATGTAGCCCTGGCTTAAAGCCCCGCATACAGACATAGGGGCAACTGAAAATTCCGGCTCAAGCCTTGAGTATTCCGTCATTGCAGTATGGAGCATTCCTATCTGTTCTCCATTACTATGGGTTACTACCACCCTGTACCCTGCCATAACTATATCTGCTATTTTTTCAGCAGCTGCTTTAACATTTTCCTTTTGCTTAGGTATGGTCTTTCCAAATGCATTTCTTCCAAGGGCTACAACAACTAATTTTTTATCGTTTTCCATAATCCCCTCCACATAAATCTTTCATCCTATATACTCTTCTTAAGTCTTGGTAAAACATTTGCAAGTGCAGTAAGCACAACAAAAAGCAGTATACTGTCTAAAGGTATCATTATTAAATTTTTGATAAATCTTGCCGGTAAGAGAGCCATAAATCCCTCTCCTCTTTCAAATGCCATAAGATAAGTTCCCATTCCTGCATTAATAAATATTTTAACTATACTTTGAACAAAAACTATCCTCATAAGGCTTACAGGCTTCTTGTACAATACAGCACCGAATATAATACCTGCGAGTACCGCCTGAGCTGTGTAACCTATACTGAATGAACCTGTAGGTTTCATTATGAATTTAATTATATCCATAACTCCACCATATATACCTCCCACAGCAGGCCCAAATAAAAAGTCAACTATACGGTTCGGTATCCACGCATAAGTAATAGTAAACGGTCCAAACGGAATGGTAGCAAACATCTTAAGTATGATGCCTAATGCTCCCATAAGTCCACA
>NZ_JBQNBU010000033.1:0-22756 GCF_052169795.1 Catonella sp. | reverse complement strand
AAGAGGTAGTTCCGGAATTACAGAGGAGGGTAAGGGAAGTGTTAGGTTAGACAATACTAGCTTTATAATTGGTTTAACTTTATAAAAAAATGCCTGAAAAGTCAAGAGAAAATTCACTTGACTTTTTAGTTAGACAGAGCTAACATAATTTTATTAATAAATGAAAGAGAGGAAAAACAAATGAAGTTAAAACTTAAAGATTTTATTATTGTCAGTCTGCTTGGGGTAGTTGGTTTTGTTATTAGTATGGTTTCGGGAATGGCTACACAGTTATTTGGTGCTTATGGAGTTTTCGTTCATGTTTCTATAGGAAGTTTCTTATGCGCTCCTGTTTATTTTGTTATGTGCAATAAGATTCCTAAAAGAGGTGCAATATTTATATACTATTTTCTATCAGGAATAATTTATTCCATTATGGGGTTTGTTCCAATGCTTCCTATAATGGCTGTGTCGGGAATTGTAGGAGAGCTCCTTGTAGGTAAGGCGGATAACTACAAAAATATGGGAAGACTGAGTCTTTCTTATGTTATATCCCAGCTGATATATTCGCTGCATGGATTTTTTTTCATCCTGTTTTTGGGTGTAGAAGGGTTGGTAAAAACTTTTCCTAATCTATTCACACTTGAGGCAGCTCAGAGCGTAAGAGATACCTTTTTTAATCCTATGAATATGGCGGTGATATTAAGTATAGAAATTATTGCAGCCGTATTGGGAACATTATTCGGAAAATATATTTATAAAAAATTTTTTGATAAAACCGGTGATAAAAGGAGCATTTTATCATAATGAATTTTGGAAATCGCCTGTTCTTAAAACCAATAACAATAGGAGTTCTTATGATTATATATACAAGCATCTTATTTTTTAGTGAGATGCTTGTATATTGGGTTATGACTTTATTCAGCTTTATATTGCTTTTTTTTGTAAACAGAAAGAAAACGTTTTCTTTTATTACTGTATATATTCTAGTGTTTGCTTTAATCAGGATAATGAATTTTTTGACCTTGAGTGGTTGGATAGGTTCTGTTTATACAATGGCTCTCATTGTGGTTAAACTGTTTCCTCTGTGGATTTTAGTGGGTATTATAATGGAATTTAATACTTCGGAAATCATAGCCTCACTGAGAAAACTTAAACTTCCGAACAATCTCTGTGTGGGAGTGTCAATATTTATTCGCTTCATACCTGAATACAGAAATTACCTAAAGGAAATCAAGGAAGGGTTAAAGGTTAGAAATATTTCTTTCAATATATTCAAGCCGTTGCAAAGCTTTGAAATGTATCTGGTACCTCTGATTTACAAAGCATTTGATACAGCTAATATTTTAACCTGTTCGCTGATAACAAAAGGAATTGAATTTGATTGTGAGAAAACTTCGTATGTTGACTTATCGTTAACATGGCGTGATTATGCAGTTATTATAGCAGGAATGGGGTTTATAGGGATAACGGTATGGGAAAAGTTGTAGAAATAAGTATAAATAAATTCTCTTATGCTGATAAAATTATTTTGGAGAATGTGAATTTTACTGTTGAAAAGGGAGAGGCAGTAGTTATAGCAGGTCTTTCAGGTTCGGGAAAAACTACATTAATCAGACTGCTTAATGGTCTGATTCCGCAAGTTTACGAAGGGAAGCTGACAGGAGAAATAAAAATCTTAGGCAAATCTATAGTTGAATATAAGGCGGGAGAACTTGCAAAATATATCGGTAATGTATTTCAAAATCCTGATGACCAGTTTTTCTCAAATGAAGTTGAAAACGAAATAGCGTTGGTTGGTGAAAATACGGGATTAGAGCGTTCTATTTTGCTTGAACGGGTGAATTCTGCCATGGAACAGCTTGATATAGTATCGCTTAAAGGGAGAAAATTAAGAGAGCTTTCCGGAGGACAAAAACAAAAGGTGGCGATTGCTTCAACTTTGGTGTATGACAGCGATATAATCATACTTGATGAGCCGACTGCAAATTTAGATTTTACTTCAATCGAAGATATGAGAAGAGTATTGAAGAAACTTAAAGAACAGGGTAAAACCATTATTATAGCAGAACATAGGCTATTCTACCTGAAAGATATAATTGACAGGCTTATTCTTCTTAAAGCAGGACATCTTGAAAATATATTTTTACCGGAAAATTTGAATGAGAGTATTCGCAGAGATAATATGCTCAGGTGCTTTGACTATTCGGAGCTTACAAGTGAAGCAGACGAAGCAGGTGAAGAAGTGCTTGTAAGGATAAATGACCTGTCGGTTAAGAATAAAAGCTACAAACTTAATGATTTAGCAGAATTCTCCTTAAACAGAGGAGAGTGTATGGCGGTAATAGGTGAGAATGGAATAGGTAAAACCACTTTGGCCAAAGAGCTGATGGGGCTTTTGCCTATTAAAAGAGGTGAAGTATCTTACGCGATATCAGACAGGGAAAGACTCAGATATACGGCTGCAAGCTTACAAAACTGCAGAAATATGTTCTTTTATGAAACAGTTGAAAAGGAACTGATACCGAGGGAAAAAGAAGCCGATAGAGAATATTTGGATAAGGTAAAAAAATACTTAATTCATCTTGAATTATGGGACAAAAGAACAATGAATCCGCATGACCTGTCAGGCGGAGAAAAGCAGAGGCTGGCACTCCTCATCTCCATGTTGAAAGAATCAAAACTTATAATCTTGGATGAACCGACTGCAGGACTTGATTATAAAAGGATGTCACAGGTTTCTTCGATTATAGAGGAAAGGACAAAGACAACTCCGGTTATTCTTATTACACATGATTTGGAATTGTTATTTAAAACCTGCAATACTGCTTACCTTATGTCAAAGAATGGGCACAGAAAAATCAATGTCAGAGGGAACGAAGAGGAGATTGTAGAATTTTTGAACGTCCAATTATGATATATATCTTTTATTAATTTCAATGTTCTATCCGTATACCCTTCATAGGATTTATATAATCTTCAGCGAAAAGGCAAAATATCCCTTTTTTATAACAAGATTATGGCAGCCTATGATGTAATTAAGGCTAAAGGCGGAAAAGCAGCGGTAACCTTTGAAAAACAATAAAGTGTACAAAGCGGTTTATGATGCTTTTAAGCAGATGGATACAAAAATTCAATAACTTAGTAAAGAAAATAAATAATAAAGATAAAAGGTGGGTGTTGTATCACTCGCCTTTTTTATACTCAAATACTTGACATAACAAAATAATAGTAGTATTATTTTGTTACCGACGATATAGTCGGTAAGGAGGAAGCTATGGAAAATAAACGCTTAAATAAGGAAGACAGGAGGAGACAGATTAAAGATATTGCACTTGAACTTTTTATAAACAAGGGTTATGCAAAGACTACAATGGAAGAAATAGTACAGGCAGTCGGTATATCTAAAGGTGGGATGTACCATCATTTTTCCAATAAAGAGGAAATTTTTATAGAACTTTTAGAAGATGGCAGCGAATATAGGAAAAATCTTGTGCTGGAATATATGAGAGAAAATCCTAAAAGTCGCGATGAAAAACTCATTGATAGCTTATTAGATAAAATTCTGGATGTAAATCCATATAAAAAGTTATACACGGTATTTCTCATAGAAATGCAGAGTAATGAAAATTTTAAAAAATTATTTGAAAAGATTTATAGCAGAGGAGTCGAAGACTTTACAAAATTCTGTGAAAAGGAAGGTCTGGTAGAATATATATCTATAAGCAATAATGAATTTACCTTTTTGATGAATTCTTTATACATTGGCATGTATTTGTTTGAAAATATTGACAGGAACAAACTTAAGGAAATGCTTAGAATAATGTTTAAGGCATATTTGGAACATTAACAGGAAGGATTAAGATTATGAATAATGAAAAAGAAATGATTACTCAAATTCATAGATGTTTTCTTGTCTGTGGTTGTAATATTTATGCTGATGAAGAATTTTAAGGAGCTTAGAGGACTAAAAGATAAAGAAGTTAAAGAGAACGCTTAAATATAATTTTTCATCCCCCTGCAGTTTTACTTGCTGCAAGGGGATTTTTATTACATTTTTACACTTGAGTTCGGACATCAGTTTTTCTTAGATAAATATTGCTGATAATAAATACCAAAACAAGATAAAATACGCAAGAACCTATAAGAGCAGGTACATTAAGAACACCTGTAATTGAAGTACTTCCCATACCATATATCAAAGCAGAAAATGGAGTAGCATAGTAAAATCCTTTAACTGTAAGGGCTACCCCTGCAAGGCTTCCGACAAAGGCAAGTGCGACAGGGATGGCAAAGGAGTGTATTATCATTGATAATGTGCATTGTACTGCAGCTATTGTTGCTACGCAAAGTATGCTGCAAAGAATTCTATATAAAAATTGTGCAGGTATATTTCCGGGGAGTCCAAGCATTTTTCCGGAAAATATATAGATAATTACAATCCATATTATACTTAGCGAAGACATGATACCTGCTGTAATCCACTTGTCTTTTATGAGCTTTACGGGAGAAGTTACGGTAAGAATCAGATTCCAGTTGCTGCCGGAGTGCTCCATTCTCCAAAGAAGACTTGAGAGTATACCTATAAGAGGAGAAAGGAAGAATAAACCCAAGAACAGAGACTGCTGTGTCCAAAGAGCTTCCCAGGTAAACTTAAGTACCTCACGGTTTGCCTTAAAGTTAATTGTGCCGATTACTGCTGAGATTACGGGAATCAGTATAAATGAGAGCCAGATTGGATTATGTTTAAGCTTAATTAACTCAGCAGGAAGGCTGCTGTGAAGCGATGTGGAGACTTTATGCCTCTTAAAGCCTAATATGGAAGTATCCTGTTCAGATTTGGTAAAAAAATAAAGTCCAAGTAAAAATGTTCCAAGTAAATACAGGAAAGCTATAAAGATTCCCATAATAGATATATGGTTAAAGCTTAGTGACATAATTCTTGCAGCTGAATCAAAATTCATATCAACTGTGCTAAGGGAGAGCAATACTGACCATGGAGTCCAAGGTTTACTGCTGATATAAGCCATAAATAAACCTGTGAGTATACCACCAAAGCCTATGGAAAGGGCGGCAAACTGGTTATAAAATATGAGAGAAAGCAGGCTCTGCAGCTGGAATATTATCATACCGCTTATAATTTCCGCAAAAAATGTACGTAAAATTGCACTAAGAGGTACAACCCCTGAAAAACCTGAGTGTATTCCAATAAAAACTACCATACACATTTGAATTATACAAAATAATGTAAGATTGATAAAACCATAACAAAGTTTTCCAAGGTAAATATGAGTCCTGTTGTTGAGAGTAGGCAGTAAATTCCACATAGAACCTTTGTTTTCGATATCCACAGTTCTGCTTGCAAGTACTGTCATTAACACAGACAGAAGCAAAGTGTTAATCATAGGAATACCAAAAAGTATATTTGTCCATTCTTTACCTGTAGAGGGCATTGCATTAAATAAGTAAAAATAATTTAATATAACTGCTGACAGAATAAGCAAAAGAGTGTGTTTATGCTTTGCCTTCTTAAATTCAGCAGATGTCAGTGTTGAAACAGCTGTAATCATAGAGACTCCTTTCCTCCTGTCATTTCAAGAAAAACTTCTTCGAGATTTTCACCCTGATTTTCAAGCTCTGCAAGACCTCCCTGATAGAGCATTTTACCATGATGAATGATGCCAACTTGATCCGCCATCTGTTCAATTTCGCTTAGCAAATGGCTTGAGATTACTACAGTTATTCCTCTTTCTTTAGGAAGTGATATGATGAGCTGTCTCATTTCCTGAATACCTGCAGGATCAAGCCCATTGGTAGGTTCATCAAGGATTAAGAGCTTAGGATTTCCAAGCAGAGCCATAGCAATGCCGAGTCTTTGCTTCATTCCTAAAGAGTAATTGGAAAGTTTTTTGTCACGCTCATCATATAAGCGTACAGTTTTAAGGGCAGATTCTATTTCTGTTTCCTTTACGCATTTAAGCTTTGCGATTATCTGCATATTTTCAAGACCTGTAAGGTGTCCGTAACCGCCGGGATTTTCAATCAGACTTCCGGTTTTATGTAAAATTGCAAGCTTATTTGCAGAAGTCATTGTCTTACCAAATACCGAAATATTTCCACTATCAGGCTGAATAAGCCCAAGTATCATTTTAAGTGTAGTACTCTTACCTGCACCATTTGGACCAAGAAAGCCATACACACAGTTTTCGGGAACTTTAATTGATAAATCTTTAACACGATAGCCAGTTCCGCCTTTTTTGCTTATATTAACAGTTTCAAGTATATACTTCATAATATTTACCTCCGTCATTTGATTATGCATATAGGATAAAGCACCAACATTATGTAAACATTGCATTTACATTAAGGCTACATTAAGAAATGTTGGACACTATACTCTATTGTGGTAGAATAAAGTATAATAAAGTAAGAAAATGTTGTGAGGTAAAAGTTATGAATAAAGCGGAATGCAAGATTCTTACAGTTGATGATGAGAAGGAGCTTACTTATATAGTAACTGATATACTTAAAAGAGAAGGCTATGGCAGGATTGACAGTGCAGCAAATTTAAAAGAAGCGGAGAAAAAGATAAGAGAAAATACTTATCATTTGATTCTCTTGGATGTAATGTTGCCTGATGGGAAGGGGTTTGAACTATATGAAAATATGAAGAAAGAAGGGTATCTGTATGAAGTGCCGGTAATTTTTCTTTCTGCAAGGGATGAAGATGTAGACAGACTCCATGGACTTGGACTCGGAGCAGATGATTATATTACAAAGCCATTTCTTCCACAGGAATTGTTGCTTAGAATAGGGGCAGTGCTTAGAAGGACTTATCACTTGGAAAAAAATGTAAATATGGTACGTCTGGGTGAGAGAACCGTATCTATAGAGGCTGGTACAGTAAGATATAAAGGAGAAGAGAGTCCGCTTACTGCCAAAGAACTGGCTCTTTTTGTTATACTTGCAAAAAACAGGGGAAAGATTGTAACGACAGATACTCTTTGCGATGCACTCTGGCCTGATGGAAGCTACGGACTTGAAAGTTCATTGATTGTACATATGAGGCATTTAAGAGAAAAGATAGAAGAAGAACCTTCAAAACCGGGATTTCTTAAGACAGTAAGAGGATTAGGCTACAAATTGGAGAAATAACAATGAGAAGAAGAAAAGAAATGAAATTTGCAACAGTTATTGTAGTATTAATTACAGGATTCATACTTTTTTTTGCGGATATTTTAATATATTTAATTATAATGTTTAATGTAAGCTTAGTTGACTATCCCTCTTCAAGGGAAATACTGGCTAATCTTACTTTTGAGAATGGTACATATAAGTTAAAGAAGCAAGAAACAGAGAAGATTAGGAAAAAGAACTATTTTGCCATGTTAATAGATGATGGCGGGAATATAGTATGGAGCGAAAGTCTGCCTGATAAGTTTTATAAAACTTATACACTGAAAGATGTGGCGGGATTTACACGATATTATCTTGAAGACTATCCTGTAAGAACTTATGTGGCTGATGAAGGACTGCTGGTAATTGGTGAAAAGACAGATAAGGTATGGAAATATACCTTGGAATACGGCTCAGAAAGAATGAGGACAGCCATACTTATTACACCGCTTCTTTTTGTGATTAATGCTGTAGTGCTCATCACAGTACCGGTTACATTACAAAAGAGGAGGCAGAGACAAAAAGAAGAAGAAAGGACAGAATGGATAGCAGGAGTATCACACGATATCCGCACCCCGCTTGCTATAATTATGGGAAATGCGGAAACAATCAGCAATCTGACGGAAGACGAAGAAATAAAAAAGAAGGCAGATTTGATTGAAAAACAGGGAATAAGGCTTAGAACTCTTGTAGAGAACCTGAATCTTTCCAGCAAGCTTGATTTTGGTCTTGGTAAATTTGAAAAGAAAGAAATAAAGTTAAGCAGATTTCTTAGAAAAATTATTACGGAGCTTATGAATCAGACTGAGGATGAGAGGTATGAGTTTGAACTGGAAATAGATGACAGCTTGCAGGACATACAGGTGAAAGCAAATGAGAATTTGTTTGAAAGGGCGGTAATTAATCTCATAATAAATGCTATGCGCCATAATCCTGAATGTTGTAAAATAGAAGTAAAGCTTTATAAAAATATTAAAAATGTGCTTATATTAGAAATAAGTGATAATGGAAAAGGAGTGGCTGAAGAGTTTCTAAAAGAATTAAATAGCAAAGATTATGAGTATAAGATTGTTAATGGCACACATGGTTTGGGACTTAAGATAGTTAAGCAGGTAGCCGGTTTTCACGGGTGGAGGGTTGAATTTGCTAAAAATAAAAAAAGTGGTTTTATCTGTAGATTTAGTTTAAAATAAATATTCATGGTAATAAAAGAAATGGTAAAGCAGGATGATATCGAGTCAGGACTTGCAGGACATTAGGAAAAAAGTTGGGGAAAGTCTGATTCCACTTAATGAAAAGTTGGGAGAGAAGCTTATAATTTTCGTAATCAAAAACCATAAACAAGAGGTTAATTTTTATTCTCAAGTTTATGGTTTTTGATAAATTGCTTTATTATTTCAATATTTGAAATATACACTGATAATAAATCAGAAAGTAAGACAGAATAACTTTTAGGAAAGCCTCTCCTTAAAATCCCCATACCCGAAGCTTTTAATATTTTCAACCTTTCCATCCTTCTTAAGCACAGCCAAATCAGGCAAAGGCATGCCATTAAATGTATTGTTTTTTACAAATGAATAAATAGCCATATCACAGAAAATAAGCATATCTCCAATATTCTTTTCTTCATCAAAGGAAAAATCACCTATTATGTCTCCGGCGAGACAGGTACAGCTTCCAAGCCTGCAGGTGTATTTTTTTTCATTTGCTTCTCCCGAGGTAAAAAGTGGCGGTCTGTAAGGCATTTCTATTACATCAGGCATGTGACAGGCCGCACTTATATCTAAAATCAGATTTGTAGTATCGCCTGAGGTAGTTTTATCAAGGATGGTGGTTACAGAGTAGCCGGCATTTAGAGCCACAGCCTCGCCGGGCTCAAGATACACTTCTACATCAAACAAAGCCTTGGCTTCCTTTATGCATTTAATAAGAAGCTCTCTGTTGTAGTCTTCTCTGGTAATGTGATGGCCGCCGCCAAAGTTCAGCCATTTCATATTTTTAAGATACTTACCAAAGTTCTTATATACAACCTCTAAAGTATCTCTTAAAGGCTCGGCTCCCTGTTCGCAGAGTGTGTGAAAATGAAGCCCGTCAACACCGTCTAACAGTGAACTTTCCTCTATAATAGCATTTTCAAGTGTGTGAAGGGTGATTCCAAGCCTGCTGCCGCTTGCACAAGGATCATAGATTTCGTGCCCTTCCTGAGTCGAGAATTCAGGGTTTATCCTTATGCCTATGCTCAGACCTTTATCCATACAGTAT
Organism: Catonella sp.; assembly: GCF_052169795.1. Taxonomy (GTDB): domain Bacteria; phylum Bacillota; class Clostridia; order Lachnospirales; family Lachnospiraceae; genus Catonella. Next base: position 13,339 of record NZ_JBQNBU010000033.1, on the reverse strand, counting down.
TTTTTATACTTTTTAAGCTGGTTTACAGAGTTAAATATTATATGGTCACAAATGTTAGTTATTTCCTCCATATCCTCATCTTTATAAGCAGGAGAGAAGATGTGATTTTCCTTCTTCATTTCCTCAGCACCGAGCTTTGCTTCAAAAAGTCCGCTTGCAGTAGCCCCTGAGAGGTATTGTCCTATGAGGGGATAGAAGTAAAAGCCTGAAAATGCTTTCTGCGCAAGTAAAATTTTAGCACCGGTTTCATCCATTACCGCTTTTAGAATTTTACAGTTTTCCTCTATTTTTGCTTCATCTATAACATAGCAGGGGGTTTTAAGTCCTTCAAACGCTTTCTTTAATTCAGGGTAATTATTTGAAATCAAAATAAACTCCTTTATATTCCCTTTCTTATGGCACAAGTACAGGATTTTCCTCTAACTGCCAAGGAAGTCCCCATTTATTAAGAGCCTCCATATATGGATCAGGATCAAACTCATCTGTGGTATATACACCGGGCTTCTTCCAAAGACCGTTTAATACAAGCATAGAGCCTATCATAGCAGGAACACCTGTTGTATAGCTTACAGCCTGACTTCCAACCTCTTTGTAGCATTCCTCGTGGTCGCAGATATTGTAGATATAAATGCTCTTTTCCTTGCCGTCTTTAACACCGGTGAAGATACAGCCGATATTTGTCTTACCCTTGGTACGAGGACCAAGAGAAGCAGGATCAGGAAGAAGTGCCTTAAGGAACTGAATAGGTACTATCTCTTTTCCTTCATAGTTGATAGGGGTTGTAGAGAGCATACCTACATTTTCAAGGCAGTTCATATGGGTGAGGTAGCTCTGACCAAAGGTCATAAAGAAACGGATACGCTTAACCTCAGGCATATTTCTGCCAAGTGCCTCAAGCTCCTCGTGGTGAAGAAGGTACATATCCTTATCTCCGACTTCTTTGAAGTTATACTCACGCTTAATGCTCATAGCAGGGATTTCAACCCATTTTCCGTTTTCAAGGTAGCTTCCCGGAGCGGATACTTCACGAAGGTTAATCTCAGGGTTAAAATTAGTGGCAAAAGGATAGCCATGGTCACCGCCGTTGCAGTCAAGTATATCTATGGTATCTATTCTGTCAAAATAATGCTTCTTTGCATAGGCTGCAAATACACTGGTTACACCCGGATCAAATCCTGTGCCGAGAAGGGCGGTAAGTCCTGCTTTCTCAAATTTATCTGCATAAGCCCACTGATAAGAATAATCAAAAAGTGCTGAAAATCCTTTTTCCTTACAACGCTTCTCATAAGCAGCCTTCCACTCAGGCTCTTCAGTATCCTCAGGCTCGTAGTTAGCAGTGTCGATATAGTGAACATTTGCCTTAAGGCAGGCATCCATTATAGCGAGATCCTGATAAGGGAGAGCCACATTAAGGACTGCATCAGGTTTATAGCTATTGATAAGTTCTACGGTCTTTTCTACATCCATAGCATCTATTTCAGCAGTAGTAATAACAGTTTTAGTCTTGCCTTCAAGCTCAGTCTTAATAGCATCGCATTTTGATTTGGTCTTGCTTGCGATACAAATTTCAGTAAATACATCACTGTTCTGACAGCATTTGTGGATTGCAACCTGTGCGACTCCCCCACAACCGATAATAAGTAATCTTGACATTATTTTTCTCCTTTATTTTCTTCTTCTTCTAATATATCTTCAACATATTTAGGTAACATAAATGCTCCTACATGGAGGTTGCTTGTATAATATTCAGTTTTGAGCTTTCTTTTTTTCCAAGAGTCCGGTTTAAAGTCTTTGATAGGATGATATTTTTTACTGGCAAAGCCAAACATCCAGTAGCCTGATGGGCAGGTAGGGATATGTGCCTGATACACACGACTTATAGGAAAACTGGTGTATACCTTTCGGTGCATTGCCCTAAATGCCTCTTCATCTTCGTCAAAGAATGGACTTCCATGCTGATAAACCATAATTCCGTCATCTTTAAGAGCCTTGTAACAGCTACCGTAAAACTCTTTGGTGAAAAGCCCTTCAGTATGTCCGAACGGATCGGTAGAATCATTGATAATAAGGTCATATTCGGCTCTCCTGCCTCTTAAAAAACGAAGTCCGTCCTGATGAGTAATATGGACTCGTTTATCGTCAAAGCCCTTAACAGCATCAGGAAAAAATTCTCTACATACCTCGACCATCTGTTCATCAGGTTCTACAACTTCAATTTGTTCTATTTCAGGATAGGCGATAAGCTCTCTGGCTACTCCACCGTCACCACCACCAATTATAAGAACCTTTTTAACATTTGGATGTACTGACATCGGAACATGAGCTACCATTTCATTGTAAACAAATTCGTCTGCCTCGGAGAAGATAATATCTCCGTCAAGCATAAGGAATCTGCCAAATTCATGCGACTGAAAAACTTCTATTTTCTGAAATTCACTTTCTGCACTATAAAGCTGTTTCTCAACACCGATGTCCATGCTTACATTTTCAGTGAATTCTTCAAATACATGAATATTTGTATAATCAGACATTGTTCATCCTTTCTATGATTGAGAGAGATTAATACCAAAAGTAGTAAAATGGAATAAGCAGATGGATAAATATTATTAAGATATATCAAAGTTACTATCGGTAAAATGGCACTAAGAATTATTCCAATATACTTGCCGATATTATTTTTAATATTATTCATAATATTCCTCCAAAATTTCAAAATCGTATTGGATATTTTAGTTTACATTATTCTGAAAGGTAATTACTGATGGTGTTAAATACTTCATTGTTTAACTTCCAAATTCCTTCGTAAGGCAGTTCTATGTATGTATTACCCCTTTTTTCGTATAGATATGTTGTACTGAAGTATTTGGTATTACTTTGTCTATGAAATTCAAATTCGATTATAATATAGTTGTCAATGTTGGCAGGACACTCACTGAGACTGTCATAATTGGTAAACTTTGAATTATTTGCTATTTCATTAATCAGTTTTGAAATTTTTTCTTTATCTGTTATTTTTTTAACATTTTCAGAAGTATTTTCTCTTATTTCAATAGCCATTATATCCTCAGGATCAGGAAGGACTATTTTTTTATCCTTTGCACAAGCAGTTAAAATAAATATACAGATTATAGTTAATGTTACTTTAATATATTTTTTCATAATGTTTCTCCTTGTTTACTAAGGTCTGTAAAGAAACTAATCTATAAGTACTTCCAGCATTTTAACCTCAGGATCGGCAGTACCCTGCAAGCTACACCCTTTTTCCTTTGCATAGAGTATATGGTCAACTATATCTTTTGTAATAAGCTCTCCGGGAGCAAGAATTGGAATGCCCGGAGGATATGCCATAACAGATTCACCTGCAACTCTGCCATAAGACTCTTTGATAGGAACTGATTCTTTTTCAGCATAAAATGAATACTGAGGACTTGAGACTACCTTCGGAATTACCGCATCCACAAAGGCGAGTCCGCTTTTTTCTCTTGCATAAAGCCTCTTTATATCCTCAAGAGCCCCGACAAGCCTTTCTATATCCTGCAGTCTGTCGCCGATGGAGATATAAGCCATAATATTACCGATATCTCCAAATTCAATCTGTATGTCATATTCATCGCGGAGCAAATCATAAATCTCTATTCCTGTAAGTCCTATGTCTTTGGTATAAACACAAAGTTTGGTTACGTCAAAATCAAAAACATTTTTACCGTCAATAAGTTCTTTGCCGTAAGCATAATAACCACCTATGCTGTTTATTTCGGCTCTTGCATACTCGGACATGGTAACAACTTTAGCAAAACTCTCCCTGCCTCTAAGTGCAAGGTTTCGTCTGGACAAATCAAGGCTTGATAATAATAAGTAATTTGCTGATGTAGTTTGGGTGAGTCCAATCATCTGTCTTACATGACCTACATTCATATTTTCCCCTGTAAGCAGGATAGAACTTTGTGTAAGGCTTCCACCTGATTTGTGCATAGATATGGCTGCCATATCAGCTCCGGCTCTCATTCCTGCCATTGGAAGATTGGCTCCAAAATAAAGCTGTGTTCCATGTGCTTCATCTACGAGAACTTTAAGCCCTTTTTCGTGAGCATAATCAGTTATACTTTTAAGGTCTGAGCAGATGCCGTAGTAGGTTGGATTATTTACAAGTACAGCTACAGCATCAGGATTGGCATCTATTGTATTTTTAACAGCTTCTGTTTCCATTCCGAGAGCTACGCCTATTACAGGATGTATCTCAGGCTTCACATATACAGGAACTGCTCCACAGAGAATGAGGGCATTAATTACACTTTTATGCACATTTCGAGGAAGAATTATCTTATCACCGGCTTTGCAGACAGAAAGTACCATAGCCTGTACGGAAGCGGTAGTACCTCCAACCATAAGAAAGGCATGTGCAGCACCAAAGGCCTCTGCCATCAGATCCTCAGCCTCAGCAATAACAGAAACCGGATTGGAGAGATTGTCAAGAGGCTTCATGCTGTTTACATCAAGTCCTACACATTGAGCACCGAGCAGTTTTACTAATTCAGGATTGCCACGGCCTCTTTTATGACCGGGCACATCAAAAGGTACTACTCTTTTCTTCTTAAATGTTTCAAGAGCCTCGCAAATGGGAGCACTCTGCTGTCTGCTAATATCCATTTATTTTTCCTCATATATTTAAAATATACTGCACTGTAGAGAAATTAAATATCTCAAAAAGAGAAATTTGCTTGCTGAAAATTTCAAAAAATTCGGCAGATTAATATAAAAATGCAGCTCAATCACCTTGAGCTGCACGAAATTTTAAAATAAAAAAGTGCGTTAACTTCATTCAGAGTAGTTCAGCAAATATCAGGTTGCTGCTCTTATTGATGTTTCACAAGATGATAATGATTGTAGAGTAATCAACTTATAAAATTTGGGCTTCAAACCCTATCAATAATGTGGAATAACCACTACGGCAAGTGACCGCCTGTCCGTAAGGCAAATACAAATTTGGTCTGATATCTGCATGAGAAGTCACGCATTTATGTAAGATTAATGATATCATCAATAAGCAGTGGTGTCAATACTTCCGCTAAAATTCCTTCTTGACAGACAGAGTAGTTTAGTCTAACATATAGATATTAAAATTTAACAGCATTCTTCAGGGCAGGGTGAAATTCCCGACCGGCGGTAAAGTCCGCGAGCATTTTGCAAGAATCGGTGAGCCTCAGGCAATTCCGATACCGACAGTAAAGTCTGGATGAAAGAAGAAATTATAGAATATAAGACTTATCTTATATTTTATAGTGTAATCAGCCCTGACCAAAAGGTCGGGATTTTTTCTTTTAAAGAAAATTTTCGGGGAAGATTACACCGTTTCTATAGATACCTATAAGAATGCGGAAAGAGGAAAATATGGTTTTATTAGGTGGTTTGAAAGAAACGGCAATGGAAAATATGGGAATGGTACTCATAACCCTTGCGGTGGTGGCTGCATTAATCGTGTTAGCTTTTGTAGCTCAGAAAATTTTAAAGAAGGATGAAGATGACAGGTCATTTAAAATCAGATATATTGCGCTTGTAGCTATGCTTTCGGCAATTTCCGCAGTACTTATGTTTTTTGAATTTCCAATACCGTTTATTGCACCGGGATTTTATAAGATTGATTTGAGTGAAGTGCCTGTTATAGTGGGTGCATTTGCTATGGGACCTGTTGCAGGTGTGGTTATAGAGTTTATAAAGATACTTCTTCACTTATTTATTAAGGGAACAAGCTCTGCCTTTGTAGGTGAATTTGGAAACTTTGTAGTAGGTGCAGGCTTTATAATTCCAGCTTCCATTATGTATTATGCAAAGAAAACTAAGAAAAGGGCGATAGCCGGACTTATAACAGGTGTAATTACAACTACAACAATAGGCTGTCTTGTAAATGCCTTTATATTACTTCCGTTTTATGCTGCTGCTTTTGGTGGAATAGATAAGATTATAGCAGCCGGAACTGCTGTAAATCCTATGGTGGATAGTGTGCTTGTGTTTTGCCTCGTACTGGTAGCACCTTTTAATATAATTAAGTTTGGTATAGTTTCTATAATAACAGTGCTTATTTATCATAAGATTAGCTACTTATTTAAAATGGGGAATGAATAGCTAAATAACTGTGATTAAAGTGGAAAATATGAAAAATATATGATATAATTGTCCCATAATATTAAGGAAGTGGCAGTAATGTATATATTTGATTGGAACGAAAATAAAAATCAGATTAATATAAAAAAGCATGGAATAGGATTTGATGAAGCAAGCTCTGTATTTTATGATGAAAGAGCTATCTTGTTTGATGATCCTATACATTCTGAGTATGAGGACAGGTTTTTGTTATTAGGAGTAAGCAATAATGCTAATATTTGCCTGGTATGTCATTGCTATAGAGAGTCTGATACAGTAATACGTATTATATCGGCCAGAAGGGCGACGAAAAAGGAGGTAGACAGATATGCTAGAGGAATATGATATTGATAAATTAAATCCAAGACCAAATCCATATGCAAAAGAGTTAAAAAAACAAGAGACTATTCAGGTTTCCTCTTCTGTCATAGATTATTTTAAAAAACAGTCAGCCAAGATGGAGATTCCATACCAAACTCTTATTAATTTGTATTTATCAGATTGTGTAAAAGAAAAAAGAGAATTAAAAATATCCTGGGAATAGTTACTAAATAGTAAAATTTAAAATATACTTGAATTGTTATCTAAAACATGTTAGAATCCAAAAAGATATGTTTTGAAAGGAAGAGATAGTTATGTCTACATTAAGAATTGTTGTTACAGTTATTTATTGCATTATATGTGTTGCACTTGCGGCTATAGTACTTTTACAGGAAGGTAAGCAGCAGGGGCTTGGTACTATCAGCGGTATGGCTGATACCTACTGGGGCAAAAATAAAAGTCGTTCTATGGAAGGTAATCTTAACAAGGCGACTACAATTGTTGCCCTTGGTTTTATAGTGCTTTCATTTGTACTTAATATGAAGTGGTAATAAGTAGAAGAAGAAAATTTTAACTGTTGCATAGTATGTTGTTTCAGGTCTTATCCTGCGTACACACTTTGTAGCAGTTTTTCTTTTTTTATGCCGGCTTCGCCGTGTCTGCCCGTGACATACCAAGCCATGCTAGTTACGCCCCTACCTTTGTAAGGTGCGGGAAAGCTCAGAGCTAAAGGGAAGCATTCGCTTTCCCGCACACTTACAAACGGGGCTGACCGGATAAGGAGAAGGAAAACTTCTTAGTATGGCTATATGGTATGCTAAAAAATGTAGAGTATAGAATGAAACTAGGGAAGCTGATAAAGTGCATTATTGTGTATAGCAGTATAAGGTCTGTGGTGTTTGTGTAGATTTTAAGGTTAAATTTTCGTAGCTATAGGGATAAAAGGTGAGATAAGTGGCAAAGATTATTAAAGAATATACAAAAAAGATGAAGGAAAGAAGAGAGGTACTTGAGGAGTTTTTTGCAAGGAAGGACTATATTCCTATGAAGTTTAAGGACATAGCCTCTTTATTTCAGGTACCAAAGGCTGAAAGAGGAGATTTACAGCTTATATTAAATGATATTATAAAAGAAGGAAAACTTATAGAAAATGGAGAAGGAAGGTATGCAAAGCCTGATGCTGACCTTGTTACAGGGATATTTATGTCTACAGGAAAAGGTTTTGCATTTTTAAGAACAGGAGAGGGTGAGGAGGATATCTTCATTCCTGCTTCAGAAGTAAGCAATGCATTTGACGGAGATACTGTTACAGTTAAACTCCTTGCAAAAAGCAGGGGGAAAAGCAGGGAGGGTAAGGTAGTAAAAATAGTAGAAAGGGCTGTGACTACAGTTGTAGGTACATTTGAAAGAAGTAAAAATTTTGGTTTTGTAGTTCCTGATAATACCAAGCTTAACTCAGATATCTATATACCTAAAAATGGCTGTAAGGATGTACCTAAGGGTTATAAGGTGGTTGCGGAAATTACAAGTTACGGTGACGCTAAGCATAGCCCGGAGGGTAAGATTATAGAAATTCTCGGCTCTGAAAATGAAAAGGGGGTTGATATCCTTTCTATTGCAAAGGCTTATGGAATAGAAGGAGAATTTCCTAAGGCGGTACTTGAAGAAGTTAAAAAAGTTCCATCTAAGGTAATAAAGACTTCTATAAAAAACAGGCTTGATTTGACAGAACTTAAGATAGTGACCATAGATGGTGAGGATGCCAAAGACCTTGATGATGCGATAAGTGTGTCAAAGGAAGTAAAAAGTGACGGAGAGGTAATCTATCATCTGGGAGTACATATAGCGGATGTAACCCATTATGTAAAGGAAGGCTCTGCACTTGATAAGGAGGCAATAAAGCGCGGTACAAGTGCTTATCTGGTTAACAAGGTAATACCTATGCTTCCTAAGGAGCTTTCAAACGGTATCTGCTCGCTTAATGAAAACACCTTAAGACTGACACTTTCCTGTCTTATGGATATAAATGAAGCCGGAGAGGTAGTATCCCACAGAATAGCGGAAACAGCTATAAAAACAGCTCACCGAATGAATTATTCTGATGTAAATGTGCTTATTACAGGCGAAGGCGAGAATTTTAACGAATTAAAAGAAAGATACGAAGATGTATATGAAATGCTTGTGACAGCGGAGGAACTGGCGGGTATTCTTAGAAAGAGCAGGCATAAGAGAGGCTCTATAGATTTTGATTTTCCTGAAACCAAGATTGAGATAGACGATAAGGGAAGGGTTGCGGATATCAAAGCCTATGACAGAAATGAGGCTACAAGGCTTATTGAGGACTTTATGCTGATTGCAAATGAAACTGTGGCAGAGGACAGCTATTGGCAGGAGTTACCGTTTGTATACAGAACCCATGAAAATCCGGATGAGGAAAAAATCAGGGAACTTAGTATTTTTATCAATAATTTCGGTTACAATATAACCAAGAACAGTAAAAAGAAAGGCAAGACCGAAATTCATCCAAAGGATGTGCAGAAGCTTTTAAATAAAATCGCAGGTACACCTGAGGAAATGCTTATAAACCGAATGACATTAAGAAGCCTTAAGAGGGCTAAGTACACAATTTCCAGTGAGGGACATTTTGGCTTGGCAGCCAAGTATTATTGTCATTTTACATCTCCTATAAGAAGGTATCCTGATTTACAGATACACAGGATATTAAAAGAGAACTTAAACGGTAAGCTAACTGATAAGAGGATAGCTCATTATAAGGGAATTTTAAGTGAGATAGCACTTCGTTCAAGTGTTTTAGAAAGAAGGGCGGATGAGGCTGAAAGAGAAGCGGATAAGATGAAGTCGGCTGAATTTATGTCACATAAAATCGGTGAAGAGTTTGACGGAGTTATCTCAGGGGTTACAAGCTGGGGGATTTATGTGGAACTTCCGAATACCGTTGAAGGGATGGTGAAAATCAGCAGTATAAGGGGAGATTATTATGAGTTTAATGCTGAAAGAATGGAAATAGTCGGAGAGCATACTAAGAAGAAGTTTAGCCTGGGGCAGCAGGTAAGGGTTAAGGTTATAGAAGCAAGCAAGCAGATGAAAACTATAGATTTCAGGATAGTAGAAGGAGAGAAGGATGTCTAAGGATAATTATAAATTAGTGGCACAGAATAAAAAAGCCACCTTTGATTATTTTATAGAAGAACGCTATGAAACAGGAATTACCCTCGTGGGTACAGAGGTAAAGTCTGTAAGGATGGGCAAGGTGAGTATAAAGGAGTCCTATGTGCAGATAGATAAAAACGGTGAGGTAATCATCGTAGGTATGCACATAAGCCCTTATGAGAAAGGAAATATTTTCAATAAAGATCCGCTTAGAACCAGAAAGCTGCTTATGCACAGGGCTGAGATAAATAAACTGGTAGGTAAGGTAAAGACGGCTGGCTATACCCTTGTTCCGCTTAAAGTTTATCTAAAGGGAAGTCTTGTAAAAGTGGAAATAGGTCTTGCAAGAGGTAAGAAGAATTATGACAAGCGTCAGGATATCCAGAAAAAGGATCAGAGAAGAGAGGCTGAAAGAGATTATAAGGTGAAGAATTTGTACTAGAGTCTATCAAAATTTGAGTTTATTTTTTAACAAAATAAAGGAGATATGGTCATGGATAAAGCAATCTTACAGGAATTAGTGCAAGGAATGGTTGAAATAATAAAAAGTGATATTGTAAAAGTGATATTATATGGTTCGGTTGCAAGAGGCACAGATGATGAAGAATCTGATATAGACATAATGATTATTCTAAAAAATGAGCTGGACAGCTTTGCAGAAGATAAGCTATCGGATTTTATCGTCGATATGAATTTAAAATATGATAAGGTGTTTTCCGTGATTGATGTAAATGTTCATAAATTTGATAAATGGGTTGCTGCACTGCCGTTTTATCAAAATGTTGATAGGGAGGGAATTGTTTTATGGAGAGCAGCTTGATAGAGCTTTCAAAATACAGATTTCAGAGATCAAAAGAAATTATAAAAGATGCAAAATTATTGATTAGTGATAAAAGCTTTTCATCATCAGTTAATCGCTCATATTATGCTATTTTTCATGCATTAAGAGCAATTACTGCACTTGATGGATTTGATTCAAGTAAACATTCTGGAATAATTGCATATATAAATAAGGAGTATGTAAAGACGGGTATTTTTGATAAATCTTTATCTAAAATATTGGATACATCATTCAGACTTAGAGAAAAAGCAGATTATGATGATTTTTTTATAGTATCAAAAGATACAGCTCTAGTACAGTTAGAAAAGGCTGAAAATGTTATAAATGTAGTAGGAGAATATTTAGAAAAACGCTGGAAATAATATAAAATGCTGCAATTTGTTAGAGAAAGGTATATATATGAATTTTTTTAGGGATAAGATTAATAAAAAATATTTTGAAATTTCAATGTATGTAATTTTTACCTGCATAGTTATCTTTCTTTTAAGTAGACTTACAGACCAGCTTCCTTTAATAGCAGGTACTGTAGGCTCAGTAACAAAATGGATTTTGACTATAATAAAACCTGTAATTATAGGCTTTATTATAGCATATCTCTTATTTCCGATGCTTGAAAAACTGGAAGCTTTACTTAGAAAATTAAAGCCTTTAAAGAAAAAGAATAGTGTAAGAGGCTTAGCAGTGGCTTTGCAGGGGATAATAATCTTAGTAGGTTTGTTTTTAATAGTATCACTGTTAGTCTCGGTTATAACCAAACAGGCACGAGCAGCCAATTCAGAGGATATAATTGAAGGACTTAAAACTTATGCAAACTCTGTAAATAATCTGTATTGGGACTTGATGGAAAGGCTTGATCAGTTAAATATTAATTCCGCTGAGATTAAATCCAGTGTAGATACATTTATGAACAATATTGGAAAGTATTTGTTAAATTTATCCAGTGGACTTGGTAATATTGCAAATAACCTGAAAGATGGTGTTGCAACAGCATTTTTTGCCCTTATTTTCAGCATTTACTTCCTGCTGGATATGCCAAAGTTAAAAAAATACTGGGGAAAAGTGTTTAAAGTTATTTTTCCTAAAAGGGTAAAATCAGTGCTCGATACTATTGTTACAGATGCAGATAAAGTATTTTCGGGCTATATAAGAGGACAGGCTATAGATGCATTTATGGTCGGAGTTGCGGTAAGCATAATATTTTCAATAATAGGAATACAGTATGCTATTGTAATAGGACTGTTAATAGGACTTGGAAACTTAGTTCCTTATATGGGGCCGGTTGTGGGATATAGTTCAATTGTAATAGTGGGAATTGCTACAAGTGATTATAAAAGTATGGTAATTGCAGCTATATCATTACTGATAATACAGGCAATAGATGGCAATCTCATTTACCCGAAGCTATTAAGCAGCAGTGTAAACATTCATCCAATGATAGTAATTATCTCCCTTACGGTAGGAGCCAGTATAGGTGGTCTTGTAGGAATGATAGTTGCAGTACCGACGGGTGCGCTGGTTAAGGTATGGTTTGAAAGACTTATTAATATTGCAGAGAAGAGAAATGTGAATAAGGAAAATAAGGATAAGTAAATGGATAAATTTGAGAAAATATTTGATATGTCATTTGAAAAGGCTATGCTCTTTGTAGCAAAGCCTATTGTAATTTTGATAATATGTAAAATAGTTGTTACTATTGTACTTAAAATTTTAAATAAAATTTTTGAAAAGTCTAAGCTGGATAAAGGTATTCAGGGATTTTTTAAGCAGTTGGTTAGAATATCTATTTATGTAATAGGCATTATTATGGCGGCGCAGTCGCTCGGAATCAACACATCTTCGCTTGTAACCCTCTTAGGTGTGGTTTCACTTGCCTTCTCTCTGTCCTTGCAGAATATTCTTACTAACGTATTTTCGGGAATAATGCTACTTATAACCAAGCCTTTTGTAACAGGTGATTATATAGAAGTTTCGGGAATAAGTGGAACAGTAACAGGAATAAGTCTTATGCGTACCAGAATGCGTACGGCAGATAATAAGGTAGAGCTTATCCCTAATTCTGATGTAGCTTCGCAGAGAATATCCAATTATTCAGGAGAGACAAGAAGAAGGGTGGATATAACAGTTTCTGCTGATTATAAATCTCCTACTAAAGAGGTACTGTCTGCCATACATGGTGTAATAGATAAAGATGATAGGATAGTAAAAGAGGAAGGTTATATGCCTACAGTAAGACTTGCAAAGTTCAATGCAGATGATATTTCGTATGTTGTCAAGGTTTGGTGTGAAAATGGAGTTTACTGGGATGTGTACTTTGATTTGCTTGAGAATATAAGGGAAGCTTATGCTGAAAGTGGAATTGAGTTCAGCTATCCGCATAGGGTGGTGCATATTGAGAAGTAGTATTTTCTTGTATAAAGAGTGTGTTTTATATAAAAGGAGACTCAAATGGCAATAAAAGATAAAAACTATATAAATAATTTGATATCGGCGAAAAAGACAAATATAAAGCTTCAAGAATTATTAAAGATACGTTAGAGTCTAAACTTATAAAAGCTGTAGATGAAAATACAGCACCGAGATATATGAAGTATATTCCGTTTTGGGCATAATTTAAGTTGCAGTAAGTTGCAAAGCGGTCAGTAAAGAATAAATAATCTGTTAAAATTAGCCATATTGACAAAAAGTTGAGTGTGACATATAATTAGACTTATAAACGAGATATACATAGCTGATGTTTATTATTGAAATATACTTATATTAAAGCTGGGATTTTAAGAAAGGACTTGACAGCATTATGAATGTAGCAGATACTTTACATACATACATACATACATACATACATACATACATACATACATACATACATAC
>NZ_JBQNBU010000032.1:0-24198 GCF_052169795.1 Catonella sp. | reverse complement strand
AGCAATTCCATTCTCTGCAAATCCTTCTGTAAAGAGGAAATCTTCGCCAAATACTCTATTTCCATCTTCATTTATAAACATATAGGTCTTGCCATCTGTTATATAAGCCAGTCCCTGTTCAAAAACTCCTCCCTGCTCTATATCTTCTGGCAAAGATATTACCATCTCATTTCCTTTGTTGATATAGCCTTTCTTTCCATCTCTTGTAACTACAAAAGCAAGCCCTGATTCTGAAAATGCATATCCATGCTCATAAATACAAGGAATGACTATTTTGCCAGTCTCATCTGCATAGCCTGACATCTCTTTTGCTCTAATCTGGTAAAGCCCTCCTGCTTTATAATATATTTCTTCTGCTGGCTCTTCTGGAATCATAAGAAGATCCAGATTCTTGCCAAATACTACTTCATAATCCCTGTTAGCCTCGTAGCTGTTCAAGTCTTTGTCATACTCTCTGTAAAATAAGTTTCCTTCGTGTTTCATGTTCTTCTCCTTTTTTATAAAAATAATGTTCAAAAAACTTTCAAGTTTATCATCAAAATCTTCATTTTTATAAATTTCTTTAATTTTTGCTTTGTCTGTGACTTATCCAGTATAATACTTCCCAAATAATTCCAATAATGTCATATCGTTATCTCCTCTTCTATTATTATATTTAAAGTATAGCAATTTAGCTGGACACATTTTGTCCTAAAAACTTATTCCTGTAATTTTTTAAGTGCCTTCTGATACTTTTTTGCCCTTTTAATATCCTTCTCTGTAATTCCAACTTTTTCAAGTCTTGACAAATCCATATTATGCTTTAAATCTGATATTTTAACTGCTCTTGCTAAAGGATTTGCTTTCACCCTCTCTATATAATCATCATAAGACAGGCTCCCATCCTTAGACTTTGTAATAGCAAATACTGCTTCGCCTATCTCCTCCCCAAACAATTCTTTTATTCTCTCTATTGTAAGTGGAGTATCTTCAACCGTATCATGAAGATAGGCAACTATTTTTTCTTTATTTGTAGTCACACCATTTACTACAGCCTGTATATGTCCTGCAAAGTAATCAATACCAGCTTTATCAATCTGATTTTTGTGTGAATTCTCAGATACAAACTTAGCCAATTCAAGCATATATTCTTCTTTTGTTATTTCCTTTATCTGCTCATATTCTTCACAATCAGGACAAACATAAGGAAACAGGATAAAATCAATGAAACCAAAATCATTATTTTCATAAAAGATTTCATATTTATTATTCCCCAATGCAACAACTACATTATCATAAGACGGTTTGTAATACTTTACAGCCTTACTAAAATCAATCATTCTAAGCATTTTTACTTCCTCCTCGTATTTGAAAATATTTTTAATAAACTACTACAGGCATACCGTTGTACGCATTGTCATAAATTGTCTTAACTGCTTCTGTCGGTGTATTTACACAACCATGTGAGCCATGTCTGTTTTTATAAGCCGATTTTGACCAGTCTGAGCTATTTTTTCTCCATGGAGCATCATGTATTCCTATTGAATTAGCATCATCAAATCTCATCCATCTTTCAACAAAGTCTGATTTAAACGAATTATCAAAATCTCTATAATGTAATACTCTATTTTTCTGCATATAGATTACTGTAAATAAACCTTTAGAAGTCTGTGCTTTTTTCTTTGTATCTCCAGTAACTACATTCGCAGTTATCACTCTTTTACCTTTTACAACCTGTGAAATAATTTGATTTTTAAGATCAACTTCAATATATGTTTCATTTAGAATTTTATTTAAGTCTAATTTTATGAGATTACCTTTTTTCTTACCTTGTACTGCCTGATAAATATTGTCTGCAATAGCCTTTTTTACAGTTTCATTTGATATACCTGCGACTACCCTTTTTATATTTACTTCTTTTCCATCATATTTTTTTAGTATAAGAGAATACTTAATTTCTTTGAAATGTTTCGATACATAATAGAAAATAGCTTTTTTATTTATCTTATCTTTCGATCTAAAGTTTTTATAGGCCTCTTCATTTAAATTTATTCTTCCAAATTTTGTTTTTAAGTAAGTTTCTGATTTGTAGATTATACTATTTGTGATGGGTGGTTTAATATAAATAGTATGAAAGAAATCCGGCTCAGGTGGTGAGTATGCCTTAACTGTGTCTGTCACACCTATAAAAACAGCTATAATTACCAGAACAGCTAAAATTTTTTTAATCTTATTCATAATCAATCTCTCCTTTTCTGCCAATTAACTTAATTACTAACAGCTGTTATATTAGTATTATATAAAGCAGACTGGACATATTTTGTCTGAAGAAATAAGATTTTAAAAATAAAAAGTCCATACCAAAACCTGACTTTTTTCTGTCTGGTTCTGATATGGACAAATAAAGCTATTTATGCATTACATAAGCTTAAGGTAAAGGTTCTTAATATCCTCAAAAGTAGGCTCCTTTGGATTACCAGGTCTGCAGGCATCATCCATAGCAGACTGTGTAAGGAAGTCAAGATCCTCAGGCTTAACTATAGCCTTAAGGTCGGCAGGAATACCTACATCCTGTGAAAGCTTCTTCACGGCGTCAACTGCTGCCTTTCTATACTCTTCCTGACTCATCTTCTCTACACCTTCAACACCCATAGCTATAGCAACATCTCTTAACTTCTCGCCTGTTGCTTCTGCGTTGTACTCCATTACTGTTGGAAGGAGGATAGCATTAGCCACACCATGAGGTGTATCATATACAGCACCCAAAGAATGTGCCATAGAATGAACTATACCAAGACCGCAGTTAGAGAAGCCCATACCTGTAAGGTACTGGCCGAGAGCCATACCCTCTCTGCCTTCTTTTGTATTCTCAACAGCTCCTCTAAGGCTCTTTGCAATAAGCTCGATAGCCTTTAAGTTGAACATATCCGTAATTGTATTTGCACCGAGAGTTGTATAACCCTCGATAGCGTGCGTAAGTGCATCCATACCTGTTGAAGCTGTAAGTCCCTTAGGCATTGAGCTCATCATCTCAGGATCTACAAATGCCACTACAGGGATATCGTGCGGATCTACACATACAAATTTACGCTTCTTCTCTACATCAGTAATAACATAATTAATTGTTACCTCTGCTGCTGTACCTGCTGTTGTAGGAACTGCAAAAATAGGTATACAAGGCTTCTTTGTAGCTGAAAGTCCCTCAAGACTTCTTACATCTTCAAACTCAGGGTTTGTAATGATGATACCGATAGCCTTAGCTGTATCCATAGAAGAACCGCCACCTATAGCAATAATATAGTCAGCCGCAGCTTTTTTAAATGCAGCTACACCACTCTGTACATTTTCGATTGTTGGGTTTGGCTGGATTTCAGAATAGATTTCAAAGTCCATATTTTCAGCCTTAAGTAAATCTGTTACCTTGCTTGTAACATTGAACTTAATAAGATCAGGATCTGAACATACAAAAGCCTTCTTAAAGCCTCTGTTCTTAGCCTCTACAGTAATTTCCTTAATTGCTCCTGCTCCATGATAAGAAGTCTCATTTAATACAATTTTGTTAGCCATCTTTTTTTCCTCCATTTTCTCAGACTCTCAGTCTGTAACTACACCCTTCTGCAACATAATATTTGCATACAGAGCCTTTTCAGAAGTTGCTATTATGAGATAAGAGGTCTTTGCCTCCTCATAAAACTTAAATCTTTCGATGAAGCCAATGGTCTTAGTACCACGCTCATCATATTTTGCCACTATGTCCTCGAACTCTTTCCAGATTGGAGTTTCCACAGTATCTCCAGGAACCTTTTCCATCAGAGAAACTGATTTTTCAGTATAAGTATCAAGTGGAAATAATTTTAATACAGCCTCAAGCACATCAGGCACTCCATGTCCGTCAAGCCTTATTACTTTTGCATTTTTCCCTATAGTATGAGCTGGAAAATTTCCATCTGAAATTACAAGTCTGTCTGAATGTCCCATCTCACAAAGGGCTGCTAAAAGTTCTGGTGATAATATCTTAGGAATATTCTTTAACATAAGCTTCCTCTTTCTTATTTGTGAATGTTTTAACACATTAATTCTACATAATGGGGTGCCGTTATTTTAGGCACCCCTATAACCTACAGATTATTCATATAAGCAAGGCTTAATGTCGTCTGCATCCATATTGTCAGCATTGTACCATTTAGCACCTGTATCAACGTCAGCTACGCTCTTTCCATCTGCTGCTTCTACAGCAAGCTTAACTGCCTGATAACCAATCTGTACAGGATCCTGAGTTACAGCACCTGCAAAAAGTTTACTTCTAACTGCATCAAGAAGCTTCTTACCGGCATCAAAACCAACTGCAACTACTTTGCCTTCACCAATCTTATCAAGACCTTCGTTAGCTGTAATTATAGCATTAGCCGCAAACTCATTAGAACCATAGATAGCTATAAGATCATTCTTCTCAAGTATAGCAGAAGCAACTGCTGCTGCATCTACGTCTTTAACTTCAGCAGGGATACCTACATCAAGCACAACCTTAGCACCTGATTTCTCGTTCTTTAAGCTGTCATGTCCTTCTACAGATACATTGTCTGCTCCGCAAAGCTCTGTCATCTTGTCTACAAATCCCTTTGTTCTGTCAACGATAGACTGTGAGTTTGACTCCTGAGCTACAACACCGATTCTTACAGGCTCTTTTGCATCTTTAACCTTTGACTCAATCAACTTATAAAGCTCTTCTGCTGCTAAAGCACCTGCTACTGCATTGTTTGTAGAAGCATTAGCCTTAATTGCGCCTTCCGGAGCATTTGGAACACCTGAGTCAAATCCTATAATAGGAATATTTGCTTCCATAGCCTGCTGGATTGAAGGGATACTGGCCTGAGTATCAAGAGCTGCAAGACAGATAGCTGTAGGCTGTTTAGCTATAGCTGTATTTAAATACTCAACCTGCTGTGCAATAGCTGACTCATTATCAGGTCCCTGGAAAGTAACTTCAACTCCAAACTCTTCAGCAGCCTTCTTTGTACCAAGTTCTACTGCTTTCCAGAACTGATGCTGGAAGCCCTTAGCTATAACATCGATATGCTTTGTGCCACCATCTGTTGTTGCAGGTGTACTGGTAGCTGCACTTGACTTTGCTGTGCTTGTAGCACTTGACTTTGTGCTTGCAGCAGACTTTGTTGAGCTTGTCTTTGCTCCGCCACCTCCACAGGCTGTAAGCGCTGATACCACTATTACTGTACTGAGAAGTGCTGCCATAAGTTTCCTTGTTTTCATTTGTTTTTCCTCCTTAAATATATTAATCCAAATTTACTTGCACCCCTTAATATTTGAGTGCCTTTTGGAATTAATGGGTTCTTCGTTAAAATATCTGTTATTTTCCTCTCTTCCTGTTAAGTACATCCATATATACTGCGAAGATAAGAATAATGCCGGTAATAAAAAGCTGATAATGTGACTGTACCCCGATATAAGGGAAACCAATCTTTAATACTGTCATAATAAATACACCAACTATAGTACCAAGTATAGTACCTACACCACCTGCAAGAGAAGTACCACCGATAACCACACCGGCAATGGCATCAAGCTCGAAACCGTTACCTGTATTTGGCTGTGCAGTTGTAAATACTGCTACATAAGCAATACCTGCAAGGGCTGCAAAAAATCCTGAAAATACATAAGCTAAAGTCTCATACTTAACTACATTTATACCTGAAAGCCTTGTAGCTTCCTTGTTAGAGCCTATTGAAAGAATATAACGTCCTGTCCTTGTCTTATTTAATATAAGAGCCATAATTACTGCAATTACTGCAAGAATCACAAAACCTGTAGGAAAGTTCTTAGGTAAAATCCCCCCGTCCTTTGTAATCATAAAAAACTCTCTAAACCAAGCTCCAACTGAATCACCCTGTGGGAAAGATATTGTCTTGGTTCCCGATACAATAGAGCCAAGACCTCTTGACATCATCATCGTACCCAGTGTTGCTATAAAAGCAGGAAGTCCAAGCTTGGCTACCATAAGCCCGTTTATCAGCCCGAAAATACATCCGCTTAAAAGTATTACAAGGAGTACAAGCCCCATCGGAAGCCCCTTTTCCATAAGAGTTCCGCCTATTAAAGCCGTACATATTGCAATAGTACCGATAGAAAGATCAATACCGCCCGTACAAATAACAAAGGTGACACCTATTGCCATAAATGCTACATAATATGCTGACTTGGCAATATTGGTAAATGTAGTTATTTGAAGAAATTTATCCGGCGTAATAACCGAAAAAGCAAGACAAATTAAGATTAATGCTGCAATAACTATTGCACGCTGATTTGAAAATATTTTCTTAATATCCATTGTTAATCTCCCCTTAACGCTTTGTAGCAGATTCCATAATAACTTCCTGGTTAGCCTCTGCAATATCCAGAGTTCCTGTAATTCTTCCTTCGCACATGACTATTATTCTGTCACTCATACGAAGTACCTCAGGCAACTCTGATGATATCATTATTATAGATTTCCCTTCTTTTGCAAGACTTTCCATAAGTGCATAAATCTCACTCTTAGCACCTACATCTATACCTCTTGTAGGTTCATCAAAGATAAGGATATCTGAATTTCTTACTAACCATTTGGCTATAACTACCTTCTGCTGATTTCCGCCGGAAAGCTTCTTAACAAGCTGCGATACGCTAGGAGTCTTTGTTTTAAGGCTCTCTACATATTTCTGCGAAACTTCCTTGCTCTTTGTCTTATCTATAAATATTCCTTTTACAAAGTCATTTAATGAGGCAATAACTGTATTTTCCTCTATTGACTTATCCACTATAAGACCATAACGTTTTCTATCCTCAGAAAGATAGCCTATACCATGTGCTACTGCATCCTCAGGAGTATTTATAGTAACTTCTTTACCATTTATAAATATTTTTCCTGAATCTTTCTTATCTGCACCAAAGATAAGTCTGGCTACCTCTGTACGCCCTGCTCCCATAAGTCCTGAGAAACCAAGAATCTCTCCCTTTTTCAGTTCAAAACTTACTTTTTTAACAGCCTTACCTCTGTTAAGATTTTCACATCTAAGTACTACAGGAGCATCTTTAGCTACATTGGAAACTGTCTTAGGCTCGCCAAGAATGGTTCTTCCAACCATCAGCTTGATAATATCATCTTTACTGCATTCTTTAGTAATAAGAGTTCCTACGTATTCTCCGTCTCTCATTACTATAACTCTGTCTGAAATAACATTAATCTCATCCATTCTGTGGGAGATGTAAACCATTCCGGTTCCTTTTTCCTTAAGGTCTCTGATTACCTTAAAAAGCTCCTCTATTTCAGAGTCGGTAAGTGCTGCAGTAGGCTCATCAAAGATAATAACTTTGGCATTTGAAGAAATAGCTTTTGCAATCTCTACCATTTGCTGTTTTCCTACTGTAAGATTTCCAATTTTTTCAGCCGGATTGATATCTATTTTCAAAACCTTGAACAATTCACTAGCCTTCTCATTCATCTTTTTATCGTCAATCAGAAATCCGTTCATTTCTTCGCGTCCGATAAAAAGGTTCTGAGCTACGGTTAAATCATTCATCATGTTCAGCTCCTGATGAACAATGGAAATTCCTGCCTCCTCAGACTCAGCAGGTCCTTTATAACAGACCTCCTGTCCCATATATTTGATTTCGCCGGAATCTTTTGAATATATACCGGTCAAAATCTTCATAAGAGTAGATTTGCCGGCTCCATTTTCTCCCATCAGAGCTACAACCTCACCTGCTTTCAGGTCAAGTGCTGCATTTTTAAGTGCAGCAACACCTGAAAAGGATTTGGTAATTCCCTTCATTGAAAGTATTAAATCACCCATATTTACTCCTTAGCAAAAGCTATTCCCTTATACTCTTCTTCTGTCCATAAGTCTTAAATTTTTCAGCCATAAGTGTCATTTCCTCTGCAGGAAGAACTACCGGTTCACCAATACTTCTGGCCTTCACATAAACTTCAGAACAATACTCTATCTCTTCAACTATATTAAATGCATTAAGAAGGTCATTTGCTCCGGCAAGCACACCATGATTTGCTAAGATAACAGCCTTTCTATCCTCCATTGCCTTAGCTGCATTTACTGCAAGTTCGTGTGAACCATAAGTTGCATACTCAGCGCATCTTACTGTAGGTCCAGCCACTGCTATCATATAGTGGGTTGCAGGAAGCTCTTCACGCAGGCAGGCTAGTACGGTTGTATACATAACATGTGCATGGATAACTGCATCTATATCATCCCTTGTTCTGTACGGCATAAGGTGCATTTCCCACTCTGATGAAGGAGTACGGGTTCCCTCTATGGTCTTTCCGTCAAGGTCGATTATTACTATATCCTCAGGCTGAATTTCAAAGAAATCAATTCCTGAAGGTGTAATAGCTACCATCTTATTCTCTCTGTCAAATACGCTTAAGTTTCCGCCTGTTCCCTTGGTAAGCCCTGCTGTTACAAGCTTCTTACCATATTTAACAAGCTCCTCTCTTGCTTTTTCCATTAACATAATTTCATCCTCCGCTGTCTTTTTAAGACGCTTCTATTTTCTTTTTCTATCTTCTCTCATATAAATTTAAGACTTGTGCTGCCGTTCTTATCCTACAACCACCAACCACATAAATTTATATTTTCAATTCATTATCTAAGTTGACGCTACGAATGATAACATTTCAGACTCGCTCCGGCATCCGCTTCGCTACGCCTAATGCGCTCGCTTAGAATTTATCATTCGTAGCTGATGTCTGAAATTCAAATTAGTAAAACTATACCAACTCACTAGGTCTTCAATTAAACAGCCGGAGCTGATAATGCCTAAGCGAGCGCATTAGGTTTTTCGTGAACACCATAAGGCTTACAATAGTATCTTTCAGAAAAACCGGAGCGAGTCTGGACATTTATCAGCTCCGGCGTAACTTAGAAAACAATTTGCTTTATCTCGCAAATTCTATTTTTACTTATAAAGTGGTCCGTAGTAAGCACAAGCTCTGAAATCCTGGCTCTCTAAATCTGTAGTTCCAAATCCGTTAAATGAATGTGGTCTATAGATTCTATCCTCTGTTACATTGTGGAAAGCAACAGGTATTC
Organism: Catonella sp.; assembly: GCF_052169795.1. GTDB lineage: Bacteria > Bacillota > Clostridia > Lachnospirales > Lachnospiraceae > Catonella. The sequence continues at coordinate 15,118 of NZ_JBQNBU010000032.1, read as the reverse complement.
TAAGCATAGATGCAAGAGTTATAAGTCTGTCACCAACATGTCCGTAAACTGTTGCTCCGTGGTTAGCGCCCCATTTAGCCATTACATTATAAACACTGTCTGCTGACTTTGTAGTAAGGTTTGGAGCAAACCAGGTAGTTGGCCAGCTTCTATCTGTTCTTTCATCAAGTACCTTATGTACATCATCATCAAGTACGCAGGTATAACCTTCAATTACCTGTAAAGTAGGGCCTACACCCTCAACAATATTGGTTCTAATCATAGTTACAGGCATTTCTGCTGCTGTCTTAAAGTGTGATGAGAAACCGCCTCCTCTGAAGTACTCATAGTTTGCTCTGCACCAGTCAGTAGCCTCTGTAAGAGCCTTAATATCCTCATCTGTAAGGTTCCACCATTCCTTCATGCAGCCTTCGCCCTTTTCGTTCTTAGCTGCTGCGGAGCCGTCCAAGCAGCTTGCACCTGAGTTAATAAGATGCATAATACCGTTTGCTGCCCTACCTGTAAGTTCTTTTCCTGTTACTCTCTTAACTGCATCAGGTGACCAATATGTTCTTACATCACTAAATATTGCAGCCTTATTTGTTACAAGCCATCCAAGCATCATAGATACGCCGTTAAGTGTATCATTCTCTGTTGCAAATGGAATAGGCTCTCTCTTTCCATTCCAGTCAAAACCTGAAGCTGTAATAGCCTCTGTAAAGTCCGCATTTGGAAGCCAGTCTGTCCACATTCTCTGTCCCTGGAAACCGCCTGCTATGGCATTTCTTCCAAGTGACTCTTCGTGCCAGCCAATTTCTGCAAGCTTTGGATTGCCCTTAAGTATATCTCTAACAATAAGTGCATGCTTAACACAGAACTCCCACTGCTTATCATCAGGTATCCATCTGGACTTCTTTATTACTTCTGGGAAGTCTTTGCCTGCATTTGTATCATAACCCTCTTTGCAATTCTCGCGAACCCATTTAAGAGCCTTCTCATATTCTTCGTGATCATAGATTTCAAGCTCGATTCTTCTTAAAATCTCTGTCATATCCACCCATTCAGTTCTCATTCCAAGATATTTCTGAAGGAAGTCTACATTTACAACAGATCCTGCAATACCCATAGATACTGAACCAAGGTTTACATAAGACTTATTCTTCATAAGACCTACTGCAACCGCTCCTCTTGCAAAATCAAGAATTTTCTTCTTAACATCTTCTGTAATTGTTGTATCGTCTTTATCCTGAACTTCGTGTCCATAAATTGAGAATGCTGGAAGCCCTCTCTGTGCATAAGCTGCCATAACTGCTGCAAGGTAAACTGCACCCGGTCTTTCAGTTCCGTTAAATCCCCATACAGCCTTGATTGTGTTAGGGTTTAAATCCATAGTCTCTGTACCGTAGCACCAGCAAGGTGTTACGGTAAGAGTACCGACTACATTCTGAGTGGAGAAAAATTCTTCACATTTAGCAGCCTCACCGCCGCCGCCTATTGTACATGGTGAAATTACACACTGTACAGGTGTTCCATCAGGATATCTAAGCTCACTCTCAATAAGATCTTTAGCCCTCTTAGCCATTCCCATTGTCTGATCCTCAAGAGACTCTCTAACACCGCCCCAGCGTCCGTCAATAGTTGGTCTGATACCGATTTTTGGATAACTCATATTCTTTTCCTCCTTAATGTGTATTCCCGAATTATCATAAATCCAAATTATAAATCTTTGAAAATGTTTCAATTAAATCTATATTCATAAGTAATTCGAAAATATTGATATGTTAATATTTTTTTATTTCCTGTGATTTATAAGCGGCTTCAAGCCCTTCTTCGATAGTTTTTATTTCTCCGAGTGCTTTTAGCTGTACTAAGATATTGCCAAGTGCGGAAGCCTCATAAGGTCCTGCGGTTATACTTACTTCAAGCCTTTTAGCTATCAGTTTGCAAAGCAGTGATGATTTTGCTCCTCCACCTATCATATGGACTTTTCCATATTTCTTACCTGATATTTCCTCAAGTGCTTTCTTTACTTCCAAGTATTTCTTTACCATACTTTCATAGATAACTCTGAAATAATCCATTTCATTTTCAGGAAGTTTCAGTCCATTTTCTTTAAGATATTCATCTATAACTTCTTTAGCATCAGCCTCTTCACTTCCAAATCTTGAATCTTCCATATCTATCAGATTACTGATAGTTTCTTCTTTCTTAAGCGATTCTTCCACATAAGCTGTAATCTCGTCGAAGCCAAGCTTTCTTCCTAACTTTTTCTCAAGCCCTGTCTTATATTTTTCAAGAAGATAAAGTCCTGTAAGATTCTTAAATAAAAGCGGTGTGGAATCAAATCCCAATTCATTGGTAAGCCCTTTGTCATAAGCTTTTTCAGATAAATCTGGACTTTCTGCTCTTATTCCAAAAAGTGACCAGGTTCCACAGCTTAAGAACATTGTATCACTATCAGTCATTACCTTTGTAAGTAAAACTGCACTCGCTGTGTCATGTCCACATACGGAAACCACATCTACATCTAAATCTTTAAGTTCTTCTATAAGTCCTGTTTTAACATTCCCCGTAATACTTCCTGCCTTTGCTATCTTAGGAAGTTTATTCCTGTCTAGGTTCAGTTCCTTTAACAACTTTTCACTATAATCACCTGTCTTAAGATTAAGTATCTGAGTAGTAGAAAGAATTGTTTCCTCACCCACCATATTACCTGTCAAAAGATACTGTATTAAATCAGGCATCATCAGTAATTTTTCAGCTTTCTCATAAGTCTCCAGACTAACCTTTCTTAAAGTCAATAGCTGAAATAAAGTGTTTATACTCATAATCTGAGTTCCTGTTTCAGCAAAAATTTCCTTTTCACCAAGAGTTTTTAAGGCTTCTTCATACCCTTCTTGATGCTTTGGATCTCTATAACAGACAGGATGCTCGATAAGCTTACCCTCTTTATCTATAATGCCGAAATCAACACCCCAGGTATCTATACCTATCGATGAAATTTCATTTGCATTTTCTTTTATAGTACTAACAATTTTCTCCAAAAGTTCATCAAAATCCCAACGTAATCGTCCATTTGAACTTTTTATTTCATGTGAAAACCGCATTACTTCTTCAAGTTTTACCTCATTATCCTCTATATATCCGATTATTCCACGTATTGAGGTAGCTCCCATATCTATTGCCAGTGCTTTCTTCATATCTGCTCCTTCAATAAATATAAATTCATTTTTCAGTTTTATTGATACTTTTATTAAATATACTCTATAACAGCAAGTTAATTTGTGGCTTTTTACCAACTGTTGTCTAAAGTAGATAATAGCATATTATGAACATTTTAGCTATACTTGAAAAAATATTTGAATTAGTTTTTTAAAATACCATTTTATTGTTCATTTTAGTTCTTAATTGTTCATTTTTATTTATTTTTTCTTTGCTTTATTATAAAAAGGTGATATACTGTTAAAAAGTGGATAGTAATTTTAAAACATCAAATAACAATACGGAGACAGGTTATGAAATATATTGAACGAAAGAAACAAATTTTAGCTTATCTTACAAATGGAAATGGTGTCGGTGATATCACCAATATGTGCAAGAAACTTTATGTGTCAAGGTCTACATTGCGTAGAGATTTGATTACACTTGAAGAAGAAGGAATGGTTAAAAGACATCATGGCGGAATCAGCCTTATTTCTCCAAGTTCCTCTGAAAATTCAATCAACATAAGAAAGATGGAAAATACAGACAAAAAAATGGCTCTTGTTAAACGTGCGCGCACACTGTTGCAGGATAATATGGTAATTTTCCTTGATTCCTCATCAACTGTCAGCTTGTTTATCCCTTATTTAAAGCCATATAGCAATCTCACTGTTATAACAAACGGAATAAATATCGCAAGCCAGCTAAATAACTATCCTAATATTAAATGTTACATCTGCCCCGGTGTACTTAAAAATCGCAGCCTCTCTATAATAGGAGAATATGCATCAGCCTTTATAAGCAATTTTCGTGCTGATATAGCCTTCCTTTCCAGCAAGGCAATAACAAAGCAGGGCATTTTTGAAGGTGATGATTCTCAGGCTCTCTGCAAGAAGGAAATGATAAAAAACTCTTACAAATCTGTACTTCTACTTGACAATAGTAAAGAGTTTAAAGAGGGATATTTTAAGCTTGCTGATTTTGCAGACTTTGATGTCATAGTATCTAATGGTGAGTTTGGAGAAGGAATTATGAAGGAAATTGACAGGTCGGATTGTAAATTATTATTTTGATATAGTAAAATTTCTCAATTAAGTCACATTATGATTCAACAAGCTTTCATATAACTTGTTATTCAACCAAATAATCATGTGCCACAATCCTTATATTTACAGATTTGTGGCATATTTTATTCTTTTTACCAAAATATATTGATTTTTTGATAATTTTTTGAGAAAATATATGTAGAAATAAACCAAAGGAGATTAAAATATGCCTGAATTTACTGTAACTATTATCATTTTAATACTTGTTCTTATAGGTATTGTAGGCTTATTCTTTGCAGGTTTTGTATCTGCCAGTCCAAGTGAAATTAAGGTTGTTTCAGGACCTAGAGGACAACGAATAATTCATGGACGTACCGGCTGGAAAGTTCCTGTATTTGAACGAGTTGATGTAATGACTGCTGAAATGGTTGCCATAGATACTAAAACCAGTGACTATGTGCCTACTTATGACTTTATTAATGTTAAAGTAGATGCCGCTGTTAAAGTACGTATATGTACAAGTAAACAAGAAGTATTTCTCGCAGCCATAAGAAACTTTTTATACAAAAAGACTGAGCAGATTGCTGATGAAACAAGAGATACCCTTGAAGGACATCTTAGGGCTATTATCGGACAGATGGAACTTAAGGCTATAGTTCAGGAAAGAGCCATGTTCTCCGAAAAAGTTCAGGAAAATGCTACTAAAGACCTTGAAGAAATGGGACTTGAGATTGTAGCCTTTAACATTCAGTCCGTTGTTGATGAGAATGGTGTTATCACAAATCTCGGAATTGACAATACAGAAAAAATCAGAAAAGATGCTGCCAAAGCTAAAGCTATAGCAACACAGGAAATAGCTGAACAACAGGCACGTTCAGATAAGGCGGCTAATGATGCCAGAGTTGCAGCCGACCTTGAAATTGCTCAGAAAAATAATGAACTTGAAATAAGACAGTCAGAGCTTAAGGTTGAAGCTGAACTTAAACGGGCAAAGGCTGATGCTGCTTATGCTATTGAAAAAGAAACTCAGAGAAAAGAAATCGAAAGAATGAGTGCTGAGGCTAATATTGTTAAGCAGGAGAAAGAAGCCGAGGTTAAGGAAAGAGAAGTTCGTGTTAAGGAACAGATGCTTAATGCCGAAGTCAAGAAACAGGCTGAAGCTGAGAAATATAAGAGGCAGCAACAGGCTGAAGCTGAAAAAATAGAAAAAATGAATAAGGCTGAAGCTGAGAAATATGAGAAAGTACAGGAAGCAGAAGCTATGAAGGCTACCGCAGAAGCCAAAAAATATGCCGCCGAACAAGAGGCTTTGGCTATTGAAGCAAAGGGTAAGGCTGAAGCTGAGGCTATTAGACTGAAGCTTAATGCAGAGGCAGAAGGTTTAGATAAGAAAGCTGAGGCTATGCTTAAAATGAAAGATGCCGCAGTTATTGAAATGCTTGTCAAGGTTCTTCCTGATATTGCAAAGGCAGTTGCAGAACCTCTTAATAATGTTGATTCTATTACAATGTATGGTGATGGCAACAGTGGAAAAATGGTCGGTGATATTATGACTTCATTAGATAAGGTTACTAATGGACTGGGCATAGATATAAGAGAGTTAGTAAAAGCAACTCTTACCGGTAAGGCTATCGGTTCTTCTATTGATGTAAAGGTTGAGGCTCCTGTTGCTAAAGATAATATCGAAACTAAAGAAATAAAAACTGATTTATAATTTCCCTAAATAACTCAATAAACTAAACTGGGAAAACATGCCACAATCCCTTTTCAGGGTTGCGGCATGTTTTCCCAGTTTATCATGTATTTTATTTACTATGGATTTTTTATATTTTTCAACTTAAATCACAAAAAACTCCGGTACTCCATCCTTATATCTACAGCTCATCTCACCCTTAACCAGCGGTCTTAAATACCTGAGCATTTCCTCAGTAACACCATTCTCACCTTCATTTATCCACTCTAACGGAACCTTCTTTTCAAGATTTGCTACCTCTTTAATGTCCACTGAAGAATACTCTATCTTGTAAGGTTCATCAGAAATTCTTGTAAGCCTTGCCATTCTGCCCGATTTTCCTTCAAGTCCAAGCCTTACAGCTACTCTTCCAAGCTCCACTGACTCCATTATATCCGTCTCACTCATACAATGTGAAGCACATCTCTGAATAAGACTTAACTCTATATATCTAGCCTTATACTTAAGTTCATCTTTAAGTACCTTTTCAAGAATCCTTCCGTTTCCACCAAGCTGTTTGTGACCAAACGCATCAACCTCACTGTTAGAATCCGCTCTACCCGCTGTTTCAATTACCGTTCCCTCACTTAGGGCAACTATTACATTCTTAGACTTTTTCATAACCTCTCTTAAATCTGCTACAAATTTATCTACCGAAAGTTTAACCTCACTTAAATAAATAAGATAAGGAACTTCTTCGTCTTTCTCTGCTGCAAGGGCTGCCGCCGCTGTAAGCCAGCCTGCATTCCTTCCCATAATTTCCACAATAAGTATATTTTCCTTGTCATAAACCCTTACTTCTCTCGCAAGTTCACTACACACCGTAGCTATATATTTTGCAGTAGAGCCGAACCCCGGACAGTGATCTATTCCATTTAAATCATTGTCAATTGTTTTTGGAGCACCATTTACTGTAATGTCGGTTATGCCTTGCTCATTAAAATATTCCGAAAGGCGATATACTGTGTCCATAGAATCATTACCGCCTATATACACAAAATGACCTATATCATATTTCCTAAATACCTCTAAAACCCTCTTAAAATCAGTTTCATCTTTTTTAGGGTCTGCCAGCCTATACCTACAAGAGCCGAGGGCAGAGGACGGAGTACGCATAAGCTTATCCAAATCATCCTCTGAAAGCTCTCCTAAATCAATAATATTTTCCTTAAGTATGCCTTCTACACCAAATTTTGCACCATAGACCTTAGCTCCATTGTTCTTCTTCTTGCTTAACCACTCTTTTATAACCCCTGAAAGAGTAGCATTTATAGCTGCGGTCGGACCTCCGGACTGTGCTACAATCAAATTTTTCATTTGTTAACTCCTTGTCAATGTTTCAAATTTATATCCTACTCCCCATACCGTAGAAAGCCTCCACTCTGCATGGTCATTTATCTTCTTTCTAAGGCGTTTTACATGTACATCTACCGTCCTTGTATCACCTATGTATTCATACCCCCAAATTCTATCAAGGAGCTGCTCCCTTGTAAATACTTGATTAGGATGTGATGCTAAAAAGTAAAATAATTCCAACTCTTTTGGAGGCATTTCCACCCTTTCATTATAATAAGTAACCGAATAGTTGGTAAGGTTTATTTCCAAATCAGAATATCGAACTCTGTTTATATTTACTCCTTCATCTGCATTTACGACATTTTCCGTATTACTGATGCTGTTTTCAGCCGGAGCAAACCTTCTAAGTACCGCCTTTACCCTCGCCACAAGCTCCTTAGAATCAAACGGCTTAATCATATAATCATCTGCTCCAAGTTCCAGTCCCAGTACCTTGTCAAAAATCTCTCCCTTTGCAGAAAGCATAATTATAGGAACTTTTGAAGTCTTCCTTATTTCTCTACAGACATCATATCCATCTTTTCCCGGCAGCATTATGTCTAACAGAATTAAATCCGGCTTATATTCATTAAACAATTTAAGTGCCGCATCACCATCTTCTGCCCTCTTAGTATCAAAACATTCTTTTATCAGATACAAAGATATAAGTTCAGATATATCCTCATCATCATCCACTACTAATATTTTCTGTTTTTCAGACATTACTTATCTCCTCTATTCCATCATCCAAGCCTTACTTATCTTCTTCATATAAAAAAACTTCCTACGGTTTATCATTCTACCATAGAAAGTCGGTAATTGCATTATTGTTTATTTAAAAAGCATGATTATACACAAGATTGGAGCTGCCGTTTTATCCGACAGCCCCATCTAATATATATTTTTTACTTACAGATGAACCGTATTTTAGTATGCCAGCATATCCGCAAATCCAAAATTCTCCTTAAATTTTTTGCCCAACTTATTTGCTAACGGCTTCATTTCATCCATTAGATTCTCAATATCCTTATAAAGTCCATCCAACTTAGCTTTCAAATCTTTGGTAGCTTCTTCAACTTTCTCATACTGCTTTTTATATTCCTCACCAAGTTTATCAAGCTCTTCCTGTTGCTTTATAAGAGTTGCCTTCTCATCATCTGTAAGAGCAGTTGAAGACTGAATAAATTTTACCATATCCTTTATTTCCAGATCCTTATCAGTTGCTTTCTCATAAAGCTTATCCCAAATCGACTGATTTTCACCATTAATCTTATTAAGTTCACCTTCTATCGCCCAATTATCTGTGATTTTATTTGTTATCTTTTCTATCTTATTTGCCGTAGCCTCAATCTCCTTACGGGCTTTTACAATCTTTTTATACTTATCTTTAACTGTTTTCTTCTCTGCCTTTGTAAGTTTTTTATCTTTTTTGAGAATTTGAGATAGTAATTTATCTCCGCCTGTCTTTGGAAGAATTTTATCCGGAGTGGCAAAGAAATTTTTATCCAATTCTCTAAAATCAGTATTTCCCGGATAAGCAAAGAAATCTTTGTCTGTTTCTTTTAAATCCTTATCCTTATCAATGATTTTTGTTTCTGCCGGCTTTTTGTCCTCCGCCTTAACTGTGTTTAAGCCCATTGTAGCTCCTGAAACTACTAAACTTCCTACCATAAATAAAACTGCTAATTTGTTCATACTAAATACCTTCCTTTCATTATAAGGTTTATGTTTAATTTTTATTTTTGATAAACAATGTCTTGTTGTTTTATCTGTGTATAGTATAGCCTTTAAACTTAGGCAAAATCTCCCTCAAAATGTAAGGAATCCTAGGAAAAAGTGTGGGAAATTTGTGGCAAAGTAAATGTAAATACCGTTCCATTTTCATCCGAAGCCGCTTCCAAGGAGCCATTATGCAGTTTCGCTATATCATTCGCCATAGAAAGCCCTATGCCAAACTTTCCTCCCTTTCCCTTATAAAATCTCTCAAAAATATGTGGCAAATCCTCTTTTGCTATGCCACTTCCATCATCAGTAACTTTAATAACAACATTATTGTTAATAATTTCACAAGAAAGTTTCATTTCTGACTTTGCATATCTTATTCCATTAGATACCAAATTTCCAAGAAGTCTTTCAAGTAACTTAACATCACCGGAAATTATAGGCTCTGCCTTAATTTCAGATAAAATATCTATATTATTTTCTTTGGACATAATCTTAAAATTATCTATAATTTCTGCCATCAGTTCCGCTATATTTACCTCTTCAAACTCAGGCTCCGTTGTTTCCATTTTAGAAAGAAAGAGGATTTCATTTACAAGCGAAGCCATTTTTTCACTTTCTTTAAGAATAACTTCCGAAGCTTCCTTTTCAGGTATTACATTGTACTTTATGCCCTCTGCATAACCCTGAATTGACATTAACGGAGTTCTAAGTTCATGCGATACATTCTGAAAAAATCTTTTTTGAATATTTTCACTTTCTAAAATCATTTCAGACATTTCATTAACAGTAGTAATTACAGCTTCTATCTCAGAATAATGAGAGTTTGGACAGCCACCTCCCACCTTAAGTCTGTGTTTTCCTATTGAAATAAGATATGACTTAAGATTATCAAAATCTCTATTTGCCTTTCTGGTTGTTAAAAACAGAAACAGTACAGAGCCTGCTCCCGAAAGTGCAAGGGCTGCCATAAGCACCAAATTTACATTATCTATAAAATTTTGTATAGGAGTAATATTGATATAAAATATTAAATGATAATCTTTTTTATTTTTATCCGAATCATCCGGAAAAAAAGTCCCATTTTCTATAATTCCGCTACAATTCTTTGCCTGAACCAAATAAAAATTTCCTCCTATATTCAGCTTGCGTGGAGAGTCTTTGTATGCCTCAGGCTCCTCCGTAGTTGCATCTGATATAGCTTTTGCAATTTTCACCTCATAATCATAGTACCAGGGCGCAGCCGGAAATATCAGTTTTCCATCAGTATCCATAACAAGATGTAGAACCGGTGCTATCAAAGAAGTATCTGCAAGGTCATCCTCTTCTTTTGAATCATTCTCTTCATAAGCCACATTGCCCAAATTATCCATTTCATTTTTAAGAGCATCATATGTCAATGCCTTAATATACCGGTCTGAAATAATCTGAAAGAATAAAAATACTGCAAGCATGGATATAATAACTATAAATGACGGAATCATGAAAATCCTGTTCAATAATTTTTTCTTTTTCATACATCCCCCGCCAATACTAACTTAAAGCCAAAGCCCCAAATTGTTTCTATCACAACATTACTTTCCGCTTCTTTTAATTTTTTTCTAAGCCTCTTCATTGTATCATCCGTAACCCTTGTTTCAACCTCACTATAACCCCAAATATCTGCAAGCAGTTTATCCCTTGATACAGCTTTTTCAGGTGCTTCAAGCAATAGAGAAAGTACCTGAAATTCCGTCTTTGTAAGTTTCAAATCTGTTGTTCCCGATTTACATGAAAACGAGTCATCATTAAGGGTTAAATCTCCAAATATTTTTTCCTCTTCCACAGCCTTTATTTCATTTTTTTCAAGTTTATTAAGAATTGCATTTACTTTCAGGGTAAGTTTTAATGGTGAAAACGGCTTTGTAAGATAATCATCACAGCCGGCATTAAAACCTGTCATAAAATCTGCATCAGTATCTCTTGCAGTCAGTAAAATAATATTAATATCTGCATGATTTTTTCGTATCTTACTGCAGGCAGTGAAACCATCCATCCCCGGCATCATTACATCAAGCACTACTATATCAGGAATTTCATTCTCAAGCACAGAAAGTAAATCATTTGCATTGCTAAAAAGCCTTACTTTATGTCCTGCATCTTCTAAAAACCTCCCCAGCAAATCTCTTATATTTTTTTCATCATCAGCAATAAATATTTTTCCCATGTAGACTCCTTACTATCTTTAATATCGGGGCTTTTAAATCTGCTGTACAGATTCTTCGTTTACACCTATTCTTACTATCTTATTAATTATAGTATTGAAAACTTATTAAATCAATGTATAGATTCATATTCACCGTATTTCTAACAGGAGACAGCCTGACAATTCTTATAAAGAAATCTTCCTTTACAATTGTTTTTAATGAATTTATATGTCATAATCATGTTATAAAAAAATAATAACATTTATAAAGGATAATAAAATGAAAGCCGGCAGAAATAAAACAATTGATATATCCGTGGAAGATGGAAAAGAATATTTTAAAAGATGTATAACTTTAGAAAAAAAAGTGGAACTTTCCGAAGTTTTGGACAAGACTATAATCGGAAATACCCTTGAAGTATTGAAACTCTTGCCCTCAAATAGTGTGGACTTGCTCATAGTTGATCCGCCATATAACCTTGATAAAAATTTCCATGGAAATAAATTTAAAAAAACAAGTGATGAAATTTATGGTGAATATACCAAAACCTGGGTAGAGCTTGTAAAGCCTCTTCTTAAAAAAAATGCTACTGTATATGTTTGTTGTGACTGGCTTTCAAGTTCTTCCATATTTATGGTACTTAAGCAATATTTTAATGTGCTGAACCGCATTACCTGGCAGAGAGAAAAGGGACGGGGAGCACTTAGCAATTGGAAAAACGGAATGGAAGATATTTGGTTTGTAAGCAATTCTAAAGAGTATACTTTCAATGTAGAAGATGTAAAAATCAGAAGAAGTGTAATTGCACCTTACAAAGAAGATGGAAAACCAAAAGACTGGGAGGATACAGAAGATGGAAAATTTCGCAATACCTATCCGTCCAATTTTTGGGATGATATTTCTATTCCTTACTGGTCTATGCCTGAGAATACCGCTCATCCTACTCAGAAACCTGAGAAACTTTTGGCAAAGTTAATTCTTGCAAGTTCAAATAAAGGCGATGTAATACTGGATCCGTTTTTAGGCTCAGGTTCTACCTCCGTTACAGCAAAAAAACTTGGCAGGCATTACATAGGAATAGAACAGAACGAACAATATTGCGTATGGGCTGAGAAAAGACTTCAGATGGCAGACGAAGATAATACCATTCAAGGATATGCCGATGGAGTTTTTTGGGAGAGGAATACCAACAGGCTTCAAAAGCAATATAAAAAATAGGGGCAGCTATAATTTATCTGCCCCTATTCTACACTTATTTTTTCTTTTTCTTCTTTGAATTATTTTTAATATCTTTGAGTAAAAGCTTCTCAGCCTTTTTCAACTGCTTATCCTCTTTTAACGTTCCATCCTCAGTTAAAGAATTTTTCACTTTATATTGAGGTGTTATACCTATTTCATTTATACTCTCTCCATTAGGAAGATAGTAGTAAAAAGTGGTTATTTTAAGAGCACCGGTTATATTACCAAAAATATCAGAAGCGGTAAATATAGATTGTGCAACGCCCTTTCCAAAACTTTTTTCTCCCACTGTCTTAGCTGCCTTATTATCTACAAGGGCACCTGTAAAAAGTTCAGAAGCACTTGCAGAGTATCTGTTTATCAGAACATAAATAGGAAGATTTACAATCTTATCCGGTTCACCGGACTTATCTTCAGCTATAAAATCTGTTCTGGTTCCACTTTTATATTCATAGCCAAAAACCTTTTTGCCTGCTTTAAGGATTCTGTTTGCCATATTGAAAGAAGAATCAACTAAGCCTCCACCATTATTTCTTAAATCTATGATAAGTCCTTTCATTCCCTTTTTTTCAAGCTCTGAAAGTTTTTCATCAAAAGCTTCATCAGTATTATCCAAGAAACTGTTAACACTCAGATAACCTATTTTAGTTTTTTCATTAAAATCTGATTTAACAGAGTCTAAGGCAATTTCATCTCTTACAACTGTATATTTTATTTCATTATAATTTCTTAAAACAGTAATTTCTACCTCGGTTCCTTTTTCACCCTTCATAAGTGCAGTAGCATCTGTAAGACCCAATGTAGATATATCTCTTCCATTTACTTTGATTATAATATCATCAATTCTTAAGCCGGCAGCTTCAGCAGGGCTCTTTTCAAAAACCCGTTTTACAATAATACCGCCTGTATTATTATCTTTGCTAACTTCAACGCCTATGCCAAAAAACTTCCCGCTCATTGCCGCTGAAAAATTCTTTATTTCATCTTCTGTAAAATATTCAGAATATTTGTCATTGAGTTTTGATACCAAAATCTTCATAAATTGGTCAAATGATGTATCCTGCTTAACCTCTTTTATAGCTTCTTCAAACATTGCGGAAGTGTTAACAGGCTTATAATAATCACTATTTATAGCATCTAAAAACGGTTGGGCTCTTAACATATACATAGTCTGCATATCATCATTTGACACAGTCTCTGAAGCATAAGAAGTATATGTATGTCCTACAGTACCTATTAAAAATGACATTAAAAATATTATTGCCATCTTTCTTGATTGCTTGGCAAATGTAAATAACTTCATTGTACTTTAATCTCCTTACTTTAGTCTTACTGCTATTATAATATATAATTAGTAAAATAATCAAATGTTTCACAAATTTTTCACCGAATTTAATTATTTGTAGATTTTTTTATAATATGCTATACTTCTGTATATTATCCTATATGTGTCAAAAATATTTGGCACTCGGCAATACAGATAAGCTTAATTTAAGGAGTATATATGTCAGAATTTCATTTACCACATGAGCATAATCATGACAAGCATCATGAATACGCCCTCGCAAAACTTGCCGTTATTGATGACTTTAATCTTGTTGCAGATGTATTTAAACTGCTGGGAGACGGAAGCAGACTTCGTATTTTTTGGCTGCTCTGCCACTGTGAAGACTGTGTACTCAATATTTCTGCTATGGTAAATATGTCAAGCCCTGCCGTATCCCATCACTTAAAACAGTTAAAAGCCGGTGGTCTTATCACCGGTCGAAGAAACGGCAAAGAAATGTTTTATAAGGCTGCTGATAACGAAAGAAGTAGACTCTTACACTGCATGATTGAAAATCTTATGGGAATTGTATGTCCCAAAAATTCATAGTACATTTATTACCTTTTTGTAACTAATTTGTAACCTTTAAGGAGTACACTTATTATAAAATTTACTTAAAAGGATAGTGAAAAGAGCTGCTTGTCTTAGCATTTACATCTGTCTTCTTTAATATGACACCTATTAAGGCTACGGTAGAGACAGATAAAATAAACTTAGGTGCTAATGTAGGATTAGATTTGCTTAGAGTTACAGGAAAAAACTTACCATTTTCTGAAAATGCAACTACTACCCTTAATCTTATTAAAGGAGAAACATATATTTTAACAGCAAAAATTGGTTATCAAAAAGAAGATGGTGGTGGAAACTGGCTTTCAAAACTTTTAACAACTATTAAAGATGGAGATGTTAAGCTGTTTTGTAATGACAAAGAAAAAAACTTATTACTGTCAGTTAAAGAAATCTGGCAATAACAATAACAACAATATTACAACACCTACAGCTCCTACTAATCCTGGTGTTACAGATTCTACAGTACCTGAAAACAACATAACAATACCGGATGATACAACTCCTTTATCTCCTGCACCGGCAGAAGTTTCTACAACTCCAACTACGGAGACTGAAGATAACAACGAAGATATTGATATTGAAGATGATGATACTGCTCTTGGTGCTCCGGTTATTGATAACGATGTAGACGAAACTGAAGATGTTCCGGTTCCTGTAAAAACTAAGAAAAAAGTAGTTGCTAAGGAAGAAAAATCTCTTGATATAAATGCTGATGATACACCATTAGGAACTACACTTCCTAAAACAGGTGGTTCATTTGGATTCATCTATATCTTATTTG
>NZ_JBQNBU010000031.1:0-24784 GCF_052169795.1 Catonella sp. | reverse complement strand
TTTTGAATTTTCAGACAATGACAAAGTGCACAAAGTTTGGAAAGTTTAATGTACAAAATAGACAAAATTAAAACATTTATCAAACTTAGCCAAAAGGTATATTGGGATTTATATATGTTTCATTGGGTGTCAAATACTTTTGACCCCCACATCATTTTAGACTACAACGCTACCACTAAATACAGTTTCACAAGGTCCGGTCATAAAAATATGTTCTGAAGGGCGGTCATATTTTATAATTAAATCTCCGCCTAAAAGATGTACGGTTACTTCATCTTCCGCAAGATTATTTAATATGGCGGCATAAGCTGAGGCACAGGCTCCCGTACCGCAGGCAAGGGTTTCACCGGAACCACGTTCCCATACACGCATCTCAAGCTCGGTTCGGCTTATTACCTTTATAAACTCAGTATTGGTACGATTTGGGAAAATCTCATTAAATTCAAATTTTGGACCGATAGCAGGCAGGTCAAGGCTCTTTGTGTCATCTACAAAGGTTACTGCGTGTGGATTACCCATTGAAACACAGGTAAAATACCAGTCTTTTCCTTCTATATTTACAGGCTCATTTATGAATTCATCCTTGGCTGATACAACAGGGATTTCATTTGGAGTTAGGATAGGTCTTCCCATATCGACGGTAGCAGCCGTTACTTCTTTATTTTCGACCTTAAGCTGTAATACTTTTATACGGTTTTCAGGGATGATTCCCTTTGTTTCTTCTTCAGCACTGCGAACTCCGGTTTCTATACTGACTTCTTCTTTATCAGTAAGCCCGAAATCATAGACAAACTTTCCTACACAGCGGATACCATTTCCACACATTTCAGCTTCTGAACCGTCTGCATTGAAAATTCTCATTCTAAAATCAGCTACTTGAGAAGAGCAGATGAGGATGATGCCATCACTTCCGATTCCTGTATGCCTGTCAGACAGTTTAACAGATATTTCTGCAGGGTTAATTAGCTCATGTTTAGTACAGTCTATGTAAAGATAATCGTTTTTACAGCCATGCATTTTTGTGAAATTTATTTTTTGTCTGTTATTTTCCATAAAACGCTCCATTCATCTATGCTTTTAATGACTGTATAATTATAATACAAAAATTAGTGGAATAAAACCCATAAGGAAATATAAAGAACAATTCATATTGAAAACTAATAAAAACTGTGTTATTCTTAAGTAAAGCTTATTATAATTTTGAAATATATACTGAAAAGTGTTTGAAGCAAATCTTTAGGAGGGTATTATGATTTCAATCGGTGAAGTACTGGCTGCTAAAACTTATCCCGGCAGAGGGATAGTTGTGGGTAAGAGTAAAGATGGGAAATATGCTGTTACAGCCTATTTTATTATGGGAAGAAGTGAAAACAGTAGAAACAGAATCTTTGTAGAAGATGGTGAAGGAATAAGAACAGAGGCTTTTGATGAAACTAAACTTTCAGATCCAAGCCTTATTATATATTCACCGGTTAAGGTAATAGACAAGAAAACCATAATTACAAACGGAGACCAGACTGATACCATCTATGATTTTATGACTAACGGAAAATGCTTTAATAAAGCTCTTATGAGCAGAGAATTTGAGCCGGACGCACCAAATTATACCCCTAGAATCTCAGCCATAGTGGATGTTGAAAAAGAAAAACTTCATTTTAGAATGAGCATACTTAAAAGTAATGATGGCAATCCGGATTGTTGTAACAGATATTTTTATGATTATGATAACATGCCGGAGGGTGAAGGAAGATTCATCCATACTTATAAGGAAGATATTGAACCGCTTCCAAGTTTTGAGGGTGAGCCTGTGAGAGTAGAACTTTCCGGCAATATAGATGAATTTACAGAAAATATCTGGAATAGCCTGAATGAAGCCAATAAGGTGTCATTATTTACAAGATTTATAGATATAAAGACAGGAAAATATGAAACAAGGATAATAAATAAAAATAAGTAATTGCCTGAAGGAGAGTTAAAATGAATGAAATGGAACTTAAATACGGCTGTAATCCTAATCAGAAACCAAGTAGGATATTTATGGAAAATGGAGCTGAGTTGCCTGTAAAGGTACTGTGTGGAAAACCGGGATATATTAATTTTTTAGATGCCTTCAATGGTATTCAGCTTGTTATGGAGCTTAAGAAGGCTACAGGACTGCCTGCAGCAACAAGTTTTAAACATGTATCTCCTGCCGGAGCTGCTATAGGTAAGCCACTTACAGAAGATTTGAAGAAGGTTTACAGAGTAGAGGATATGGGTGAAATGAGCCTTTTAGCCTGTGCTTATGCAAGAGCAAGGGGAGCGGACAGGATGTCTTCCTTTGGCGATTTTATAGCACTTTCGGATGTATGTGACTTAGATACGGCTATGGTAATAAAAAAGGAAGTTTCAGACGGAATCATAGCACCGGGATATACTGAAGAAGCACTTGAAATTCTTAAGGGTAAGAAAAGAGGCAATTATAATATTATTCAGATAGATGAAAATTATAAACCGGAGCCGGTTGAGAAAAAACAGGTTTTTGGTATTACATTTGAGCAGGGCAGAAATGAATTTAAGATAGATGAGGAACTTTTTAAGAATATTGTCAGTGAAAATAAAAATCTTCCTAAGGAAGCGCTTAATGATCTTATTGTTGCCATGATTACTCTTAAATACACCCAGTCAAACTCAGTATGCTATGCAAAAGACGGACAGGCTATTGGAATAGGGGCAGGGCAGCAGAGCCGTATTCATTGTACAAGGCTTGCAGGCAGCAAGGCAGATGTATGGTGGCTTAGACAGGCTCCACAGACACTTAATCTCAAATTCCTTGAAAATGTAGGAAGGGCAGACAGAGACAATGCAATAGACCTCTATGTGGGAGATGAAAGTGAAGATCTGCTCAAAGATGGTGTATGGGAGAAGTTTTTTGAAGTTAAACCTCCTGTATTTACAAGAGAGGAAAAAAAGGAATGGCTTAAGAAAAATGAAAATGTAGCCCTTGCTTCTGATGCATTCTTCCCATTTGGAGATAACATTGAGAGAGCTTATAAGAGTGGAGTAAAATATATTGCTGAGCCGGGAGGCTCTATAAGAGATGACAATGTAATAGAAGTATGTAATAAGTATAACATGGTACTCAGTTTTACAGGGATGAGACTCTTCCATCATTAATAGATGGGGGAAAAAGTAAGGTTTTGTTTCATAAAACAGGCTTGACAAATCTGCCTCAATTCGTTATCATGATTCTAAATGTAGTGCGAAAGAGGAGTAATTCTGTATTCTTATCAGAGAGAGATTGGTCGGTGCAAAATCTTAGGAAGAAGGGATGAAGGTAGCTTTCAAACAGCATCTCTGAGAAAGTGCGGTATGCAGATTAGGAGATGACGGCTTCCCCGTTATGGAAGTAAAGGTGATGATTTTAAGCGTAATGTTAAAATTTTATCATAAAATAAGGTGGTACAGCGGGATATACTCTCGCCCTTAGCTAAGGCTTGGGGTGGGAGTTTTTAAATTTAACAGGAAATTTCTTTGAAATTCCCTGTTAAATTTAAAACTCTCCGAGGGATGCACAGCTCGCGATAGCGAAGTTTGCCTTGCGGCATCGCTCGCGCGCGAAGTGTGCTTACGCACACTATCTATTATACAAAACCAAAAGGAGAAATTCATGAAAAAAGAACTTGAAAAGACCTACGATCCGAAACAAATCGAAGATAAAATCTATCATAACTGGACTGAAAAAGGATATTTCCATGCAGAAGTAAATCCTAATAAGAAGCCATTTACCATAGTTATGCCGCCGCCTAATATTACCGGACAGCTTCACATGGGACATGCCTTAGATAATACCATGCAGGATATTCTTATCCGCTTTAAGAGGATGCAGGGCTTTGAGGCATTGTGGCAGGCAGGAACAGACCATGCTTCAATAGCTACAGAGGCTAAGATAGTAGAAAAACTTAAAGAAGAAGGCACATCAAAGGAAGAACTGGGAAGAGAAGGCTTTTTAAAGCGTGCTTGGGAATGGAAGGAAGAATACGGCGGAAGAATTATATCTCAGCTTAAGAAGCTTGGCTCGTCCTGTGATTGGGAGAGAGAACGCTTTACTATGGATGAGGGCTGTTCTGAAGCTGTTAAAGAGGTATTTGTAAAACTTTATGATAAAAAACTTATTTATAAAGGCTCAAGACTTGTAAACTGGTGTCCTGTATGTAATACATCCATTTCAGATGCAGAAGTTGAACATGAGGAAAAAGCCGGACATTTCTGGCATATTAAATATCCTATAATGGAAGACGGAAAGCCAAGTAAGATCAATTTCCTTGAATTTGCGACCACCCGTCCTGAAACAATGCTCGGAGATACTGCGGTAGCGGTAAATCCTGAGGATGAAAGATATACCTATCTTAAAGGAAAGACAGTATGGCTTCCTATAGCGGAGCGTGAAATCCCTGTTATAGAGGATGGCTATGTAGATATGGAATTTGGTACAGGTGTTGTTAAGATTACTCCTGCCCACGATCCTAACGACTTTGAAGTAGGTAAACGCCATAACCTGCCTGAAATCAACATTATGAATGATGATGCTACGATAAATGAAAATGGTGGAAAATATGCAGGGCTTGACAGATATGAGGCAAGAAAGAAAATAGTTGAAGAGTTAGACAGCCTCGGACTTCTTGGAAAAATTGAAGACCACAGCCACAATGTAGGTACCTGCTACCGCTGTCACAGCGTAGTTGAACCACTTATTAAAGAGCAGTGGTTCGTAAAAATGGATGAAATGATTAAGCCTGCAAGTGAAGCTGTAAAGAAAGGCGAACTCAAACTCATTCCTGAGAGAATGGATAAGACCTACTTTAACTGGACAGACAATATAAGAGATTGGTGTATCTCAAGACAGCTCTGGTGGGGACATAGGATACCTGCCTGGTACTGTGGAGATTGTAGTGAAGTTATAGTTGCAAAAGAAGAGCCTAAGGTTTGCCCTAAGTGCGGCAAGGCTCATTTAAGACAGGATGAAGATACCCTTGACACTTGGTTTTCTTCAGCACTTTGGCCATTTTCAACCCTTGGTTGGCCTAATGAAACACCTGAATACAAGTATTTTTACCCTACAGATGTACTTGTAACAGGCTATGACATCATATTCTTCTGGGTAATCAGAATGGTATTTTCAGCATTTGAGCATACAGGAAAAGCACCGTTTAATACCGTTATGTTCCATGGACTTGTAAGAGATTCACTTGGACGTAAGATGAGTAAGTCGCTCGGAAATGGTATAGATCCGCTTGAAATCATAGATAAATACGGTGCAGATGCACTTAGATTTACCCTTATTACAGGTAATGCACCGGGAAATGATATGCGTTTCTACAATGAAAGAGTAGAGGCAAGCAGAAACTTTGCAAACAAGGTATGGAATGCTTCAAGATTTATAATGATGAACCTTGATGCAGCCGAAGTTCCTGCAAACATTGAGCTTTCAGCACTTACTCCTGCAGATAAGTGGATACTTAGCAGGGCTAACAGGCTTTCAGCAGAAATGACAGAAAATATGGATGCTTTTGAGCTTGGTATAGCAGTGCAGAAGGTATATGACTTTATTTGGGAAGAGTTCTGCGACTGGTATATAGAGATGGTTAAGCCTCGTCTTTACAGCGATACTGATGAGACAAAGGCGGCAGCCTTATTTACACTTAAAACTGTTTTAATTAATATGCTTAAACTCTTGCATCCATTTATGCCTTTTGTTACGGAAGAAATATATCAGGCACTTCGTGAAAATGAGCCGAACGAAGCGGTTAAGATGGCTATGGAAGAGAGCATAATGATTTCTGCCTGGCCTGAATTTAAGGCAGAGTGGGATTTTGCAAAAGAAGAGGCGGAAGTGGCTCTTATCAAAGAGGCTGTAAAGAGTATAAGAGCAGTCCGCACCGATATGAACGTACCACCTTCAAGAAAGGCAAAGGTTATAGTGGTTGCCGATAAAGAAGAAGTAAGAAAGGTATTTACGGAGGGTGAGAAATTCTTTGCAAGTCTTTCTTATGCAGGGGAAGTAGCGGTACAGGCTGATAAGGCAGGAATAGATGAAAATGCTGTATCAGCGGTAATTTCACAGGCTGTTATTTATATGCCTTTTAGTGACCTTGTAGACATAGATAAGGAAATCGAACGTTTGGAAAAAGAACATAAAAGACTTGAAGGCGAAATTGCCCGTTCAAACGGTATGTTAAACAATGAGAAGTTCGTATCCAAAGCTCCTGAAGCCAAGATAAATGAGGAGAAAGAGAAACTTGCAAAATATACAGAAATGATGAAGCAGGTTGAGGAACAGCTTGGAAGATTGAAGAAAAACTAAATAATAAAGGTTTTGATTTCCTGTTAAATAAATAGCACTGAGGACTGGAAAAACTCCATTCTCAGTGCTATAATTATTTAAAGTATCAAGAATAATTTTAAATTGATTGTAAAGTGGCTATGTGATTTTACATAGAGTCTGGAGTAGAGGCACATATATGTGCCTCTGATTTTTGTTAAACAGGAGATTTATCTTAAATTCCTATTAAAGGTAACTCTATTATGTGGTAATTCAGAGGAGGTATAAAATGATTATAAAAAAATTGTATAGAATGACTGCAATTATAATTGTTATATTTTTAACAGCCTGTAGTGGTGCTTCCGCCAATTCATACTTTAAATCCGGCAATGGATATATGGAGAAAAATCAATATGAAGAGGCACTTGGTGCATATGAAGAGGCTATTAAGAAAAACTCTGAAAGAGCAGAATTTTATATAGCTGCGGGATTTGCAAATATAGGACTTGAAAATTACGAGGAGGCTGTCAATTATTTTGATAAGGGATATTCGCCTAAGGATAATCAGATAGTAAGGGAGAATAATAAGTCATTATTTAGAGGAAAGGGAATAGCATATCTTAAACTGGGAAAATACTCGGAAGCACTTTTACAATTTGCAAGTGCTTCTGCAATTAAAGAAATAGCCGTCTTAGATGAGGATATTAAGAAATATATTGCACTTACAGAGGTGAAGCTTGGTGATTATGGCAGTGCAGCAAGTATTTATGAGGAAATGTTAAAGATAAAGAAGCCGGATGTAAGTCTTTACAGTAAACTTGCTGAAGTTTATTTTGCTATGGGGAAGGTAGTGGAGGCAGCAGAAAAATTTGATTTAGCAATAGAAAAAGAGCCGGATAACTTTGATGCTTATTTTGGTAAGTATGAAATTTTATCCGCAAAAGGAGAAAAGGATAAAGCATTAGAAGTACTTAATAAGGCAGCAGGTATAAAAATAACTGATGATATTAGCAGCTATAAAGCAGGTATTTTAGAGTATTTAAGAGGTAATAAGGACAAGGCAAAAGAGTATCTGAATACAGCCTATACTAAGGGAATCTTTGAAAGTTCATACTACCTTGCAAAGCTTGCTATGGCAGAAAATGATTTTAACGGAGCTAAATTGCTTTTTGAAAAATATGAGCAGGACATGGGTAAGGTGACTATTTCAGGATGGTATGATGGAATGGCAGACTGTCTTATAAAGGAAGATAGGTATGAAGATGCTCTAAACTATGTTATTAAGGGCTTAGCTTTGGAAGACATATCCGCAATGAAACAGCTTATGTTAAAAAAAGTAGTTCTTTATGAAAAGGTTACAGACTATGCTAAAGCATATGAGGCTGCTATGGAGTATACAAAGCTATATCCTGAGGATGCGAAGATGAAGAGAGAGGTTATTTTTCTTTCAACAAGGAAGGAGAAATAGGAGGGTAAATGATACAAACATCAGAAAAAAAAGAAAAATTCATCTTAGTAGGTGTAGAAACAGGTAAAGACAGGATGGAAGAAAGCCTAAGAGAACTTGCTGAACTTGTTGAGACGGCGGGAGGTGAGTCGGTAGGAAATATCATACAGAATTTAGAAAATATCAACAAGGCAACCTATGTAGGCAAGGGAAAGGTAGAAGAAATAAGGGAATTGGTTGCGGAACTTGAAGCAGATGGAATAGTCTGTGATGATGAACTTTCTCCGGCACAGCTGTCTAACCTTAAAGATGAACTGGAAGTAAAGGTGCTGGATAGAACATTGGTAATTCTTGATATATTTGCAGCCCATGCCATGACTAATGAAGGAAAACTTCAGGTAGAGATGGCTCAGCTTAAATATCGTTCATCAAGGCTTACAGGTCTTGGAAAGAATCTTTCAAGGCTTGGAGGAGGTATAGGAACAAGGGGACCGGGTGAGTCTAAGTTAGAAACGGACAGAAGGGCTATAAGAGAAAGATTAAGTAAACTTCGTATTGAAATAGAAAAAATAGAAAGTTTACGAGATACCTTAAGGAAGCATAGGGTGGCAGATGGAATTCCTGTCATTGCGATAGTTGGTTATACAAATGCAGGAAAGTCAACATTTTTGAATAAAATTACTGATGCGGGAATTTTGGCTGAAAATAAACTTTTTGCAACACTTGACCCCACAACAAGAAGCCTTAAAATAGCTGATGGAGAAGAGGTACTCTTTACTGATACGGTAGGGTTTATAAGCAAGCTACCGCATAACTTGGTAGATGCATTTAAGAGTACCCTTGAAGAGGCGAAGTATGCTGATTTAATTCTTCATGTGGCTGATGCCTCAAATCCTGAAGTAGAAGAGCAGATGAAGGTGGTATACTCTACCCTTGACGAGTTAAAAATTATAGGTAAGCCTGTTATAACATTTTTAAATAAACAGGATAAAATAGAAAATGAAAATATAATTAAAGATTTAAATGCGGATGCTCTAATTAAGGGTTCAGCTAAGACAGGAGAAGGAATAGATGAGGTTTTAGCTAAAATTACAGAGATTTTAAGAGAGGGTAAGGTACTTATAGACAGGGTTTTGCCTTATGCAGATACTTCCAAAATATCAGTTATAAGAAAGAAAGGACAGCTTTTACATGAAGAATATGAGGGAGACGGTATAAGAGTTAAGGCCTATGTACCAAAGGCTGTGGCAGGACAATTAGGTTTGTTGTAGGAAAGTTAATTCTACTTTTATTCTACAAATAGTAGTATAAAATTGGCTATTTTATCAGGTTATATTAGCTATAACGAATATTAAGCTTTGTTGACAGCTAGAGCTATGGATGTTAGATTAAAAGATGAATGAAAAGTCTACAATTATATTTGGGAGGTAAACATGGACAAGGCAAAGATAGATTGGGCAAATATCGGTTTTGGATATATTAAGACAGATAAAAGATATGTGTCGGATTATAAAAATGGAGTTTGGGATGAGGGAAGACTTATAGATGATGATCAGATTATAATGAGTGAGTGTGCAGGAGTATTGCAATATGCACAGACCTGTTTTGAGGGGCTTAAGGCTTATACTACTGAAGATGGAAGGATAGTTACTTTCAGACCTGACTTAAATGGCGAGAGATTTGAAGAATCTTGTAGAAGGCTTGAAATTCCTGTATTTAGTAAAGACAGATTTGTAGATGCCGTGCTAAAGGTGGTTAAGGCAAATGAAGCCTATGTACCTCCGTTTGGATATGGTGCTACACTTTATCTAAGACCTTATGCCTTTGGAATAAGTCCGGTTATAGGAGTGAAACCTGCTGATGAATATCAGTTTAGAGTGTTTGCTACGCCTGTAGGCCATTATTTCAAAGGAGGGACTAAGGGGATTTCCATAAAGGTGAGTGATTTTGACAGAGCTGCACCGAGAGGCACAGGAGATATAAAGGCAGGACTTAATTATGCTATGAGTTTACACCCTATTGTGGTAGCACATAACGAAGGATATGCAGAAAATATGTATCTGGATGCTGCTACAAGAACAAAGGTAGAGGAAACAGGAGGTGCTAATTTCCTTTTTATTACAAAGGATGGTACAGTAGTTACACCTAAGTCGGATACTATTCTTCCATCTATTACAAGGCGTTCTCTTCTTTATGTGGCAGAGCAGATTCTTGGTATGAAGGTGGAAGAAAGAGAAGTATATTTAAGTGAATTAGGTGACTTTGTAGAATGTGGTCTTTGTGGAACTGCGGCAGTTATAAGCCCCGTTGCGAGAGTAGTAGACCATGGTAAGGAAATTGCATTTAGGTATGGTGCAGAGGAAATGGGACCTGTGACAAAGAAGCTTTACGATACCCTTACAGGTATTCAGATGGGAAGACTTCCTGCTCCTGAGGGATGGATATACGAAGTTAAATAATATATAGATTTAGAAGAAAACAGTAAATCAAAAAGCAGATTTACTGTTTTTTTTTATAAATCTTAATAAAAATAGTATAAAAATGTTATTGACAAAGATGTATGAGTATGATAATGTATTAAGTGCATAATACAACATAACAATAGGACGGAATAATATATTACAAAGGAGGAAATTATGGCGTGGTCACTGGATGAAGGGCTGCCTATCTATCCGCAGCTGATGGACGAAATAAGGCGAAGGATAGTTACTGAGGTGTATAAGGCAGGAGAAAGGATTCCCTCAGTAAGGGAACTTGCAGCAGAAGCGGAAGTAAATGCAAATACAATGCAGAAAGCACTTAGCGAACTTGAAAGAGAGGAGCTTTTGGTAACGATGAGGAGTACAGGTAGGACTGTAACAGAGAATATAGAAAAGATTAAAGGAACAAAAAAAACTATGGCTGAAAGGGAAATATCGAGGTGCATGACCTATATGAAGGAACTTGGTTATAGTATAGAAGAGATACAGAATTTAATAGCAAATTACAGAGATTAAAAGAGAAAGGACAGTAAAATGGGAAATGCAATAGAGTGTAAGACACTTACAAAAAGATATGGAAGGAAAACAGCCTTAAATGCTATAAATTTAAGCTTGGCAGAGGGTAGGATAGTTGGAATCTTAGGACCTAATGGAAGTGGAAAGACTACCCTTATTAAGATGTTAAACGGACTTCTTACTCCTACATCAGGAGAACTTAGGATAGAAGGCAATCTCCCGGGGATAGAAACAAAGTCGGTAGTTTCATATTTACCTGATAAGGACTATCTTGGCGATGAGATGAGCTTTACTGAATGTACAAAACTTTTTGCAGACTTCTACGCAGATTTTAATAAAGACAAAGCATTTGAAATGTTAAGAAGCCTGGATATAGACCCTGATATGAAGTTCAAATTTCTCTCAAAAGGAAACAGAGAAAAAGCTCAGTTAATCTTGGTGATGAGCAGGGCGGCTAAGATATATGTACTTGATGAACCGATAGCGGGAGTTGACCCTGCGGCAAGGGAATATATATTAAAAACTATATTAAACAATATAAATCCGGGTGCAACAGTTATTATAGCAACCCATCTTATTTCTGAAATAGAAAAGATTCTTGACGATGTAGTATTTATTAAAGATGGAAATATTGTATTAAATGATAGTGCAGAAAACATAAGAGAGAAGGAAGGAAAATCCATAGACGGATTATTTAGGGAGGTGTTTGCATGTTCTATAAATTAATGAAAAATGAATTTAGAAATATAGGAAAACTGCTTTTGTTGGTGAATGTAATTGTTTTAGGAATGCACCTGCTTTCGGTAGTGTTTGAACAGATTTATACTTCAGGAGTGCTTGTAGGAAGTGTATTTGAAAATATCTTCGGTGTTTTTGCAGGAATTTATATGTTATCAATTTTTGCAGTGAACATTATAATGGTTTTAGTGTTTGCAATAAGATATTACAAAAAAGTCTATTCTGTTGAAGGGTATTTGACACATACCTTACCAGTTAAAAAAACTGCGATTTATTTTTCGATGCTTATATCTTCAAGTATAGGTACAGTTATCACAGCGTTAGTAAGCCTTGGCTATCCATTTGTAAGGATTGTAAATGAAATTTTATCGGCAGGCAATACCTCGTTAGATGACTGGTTTAAGGTATCGGAAGAGTTTCATATAACAGGATTAACATATTTTCTTGCGGTATTGGGAGGAACTCTTGCAGTTTTTGCAGCCTTTGCACTTATCTTCCTTTGTATATCTATAGGACAGAACTGGAAGGCACACCCTGTTGCAGGTACAATAATTGTTTACTGGTTAATAACAACCGCCTTGGAAATAACAGGAGCTATTGGAATTGTATCACTTGTTGAATCCGGCGTATCAGAGAAAATATTTGAAAATTACAGTCTTCCGGGTGATATGTTCAATGTAATGGCTTGTTGGGGAATAGGGCTTGAGGTTATTGGCATATCAATTATGTCCGTTATAAGCATTGTGATTATGAAAAAGAAACTTAATTTGTAATAGAATATGATTTTCGGATTCGGTCTGTCGGACTACTACAATAGTAGTCTGACAGGCTTTTATTTTATTTTTAAAATTAATCTATTTAAAATAGTTTAATCTATGTTAAAATGAATCTATGCGGTAAATGAGTATTTTGGTAAAGAGGTGTGTTTATGTACAAAAATATTTTATTTGATATGGGCAATGTAATCATGGATTTTTCGCCAGATTATATTCTGTCTATGTATACAAAGGATGTTAAGTTGATTAATTTTTTAAAATACAAGATAGTCTATACCAAAGCTTGGGGGAAGTCGGATAAGGGAGAGCTTACAGAAGAAGGTATTTATGAAGAAATAATAAAAGACTTGGATGAAAAGTATCATGCCCTTGCGAAAGAGGTGATTTATACCTGGTATAAACATAAGACTGAAAATTCTGATATGTATGAACTTATAAAAGAATTGAAGAATAAGGGTTACAGGCTTTTTCTTTGTTCAAATGCGGCTGACTCCTTCCACAAATATGAGGATAGTATAGAGGCTTTTAAGCTTTTAGACGCAAAGATAGTTTCAGCAGATATTAAGGAGGTAAAGCCTCACAGAGAATTTTTTGACTATGTTCTTAACACTTATAAACTGAAGGCGGAAGAATGTTTCTTTATAGATGATCTTGCGGAAAATGTAAGGGGAGCTTACGAATGTGGGATAGATGGATATCAGTATAATGGTAATGTAAATCTTCTTAGAAAATTTATGAAAAGAGTTGCCATACTGTAATTGTATAAAGCATATATTTTTGTTATAATGGGAAGGTAGACGAGTTATTATTAAAAGGAGGGAACATATGAAACATCATAAATTTTGGGCAGTAGCAGCCACAATCTGTTTTGCTTTGGCAATGTACACAGGGTATAAGCATAAATAGCTTGTAGGTTAAATTTTAAGAAAACTTATTTATTTTATGAAAGGAGCAAAAATGGGAGTTTTTGATTTTTTAGGAAGTCCTGATATAAATGAGGGACTTAAACAGTATCAGAGTGAGCAAAGGGCAATATTGCTTGATGCAAGGGAGGCAGATGAATATGCAGGAGGACATATTAAGGGTAGCAAGAATCTTCCTCTTAGCCGGTTTGAAAAAGCTGAATCTATGTTTACGGACAAGAGTCTGCCTATATATGTATATTGTCATAGCGGCGGCAGGAGTAAAAGGATGGCAGCAGGACTTGTTAAATTGGGCTATGAAAAAGTTGTAAATATTGGTGGTATTATGGATTATAAAGGAAGGCTTGAAAGATAATAAGATGACTATTTATTCTGTTTTTTCGTTGCTTGGTGGACTTGCGTTTTTTTTATTTGGTATGAATGTTCTTTCCTCCAGTCTTGAAAAAGTTGCCGGAGGAAAGCTTGAAACTATGCTTAGAAAGCTGACCTCCAATGTATATATGAGCCTTTTTTTGGGTGTGTCCATTACTGTGGCCTTACAGTCTTCGTCAGCACTTACTGTGATGCTCGTTGGTCTTGTAAATTCGGGGATAATTACCCTTTCCCAGACTATATTTGTTATATTCGGAGCAAATGTTGGAAAGACCGCTACTTCATGGCTTTTGTCGTTAAACAGCATACAAACTGAAAATTTTTTTATTTCTTTGTTAAAACCTGCCAATTTTGCACCTATTATGGCTATAATCGGTGCATTTATGATGATGGCATGTAAGACACAGAAAAAGAAGAATGTCGGTACAATATTAATAGGGTTTGCTCTTCTTATGCATGGAATGGGAATGATGAGTGACTCAATGTCTCCACTTGCAAAGATGCCGGAGTTTACAAGGGTGCTTACTGCATTTAACAATCCGATAATAGGTGTGCTGATAGGTGCTGTGTTTACGGGAATTATCCAGTCATCTGCTGCGTCAGTCGGTGTGTTACAGGCACTTTCCCTTACAGGCTCCATTACCTTCGGTATGGCGATACCTATAATCATGGGTGAAAACATAGGTACCTGTGTGACTTCCCTTCTCTCTTCCATAGGGGTTAAGAGGGATGCAAAGAGAGTTGCGATAGTACATATAAGTTTTAATATTATAGGTACGGCTGTCTGTCTGGTTATTTATTTCTTATTAAGATACCTTGTTAAGTTGGCAATATTTGATCAGCCTATAAGTATTATTGCGATAGCAATTTTCCATACAAGCTTTAACCTGTTTACTACCTGTATTCTGCTTCCGTTTAGTAAGATTTTACTTAAGGTGGCATATACGGTAGTTAAGGATGAGGGAGCAGAAAAAGAGGCGGAGAAAGAAGTGCTTTTTGATGAGAGACTCTTGCTTTCTCCGGGGCTTGCGATTTCTCAGGCAAGGAGTAAGGTAAAAGAAATGAGCCGCCTTGCAAATGTAAATATTGTAAGGACTTTAGAAAATTTTGAAGCCTTCAGCAATAAAAAAAGTGAAGAAATTAAGAAGGATGAAGCAAGTCTTGACTATTTGGAAGATGAGATAGGTTC
Organism: Catonella sp.; assembly: GCF_052169795.1. Classification (GTDB taxonomy): domain Bacteria; phylum Bacillota; class Clostridia; order Lachnospirales; family Lachnospiraceae; genus Catonella. The sequence continues at coordinate 10,042 of NZ_JBQNBU010000031.1, read as the reverse complement.
TTTTCTTATTAAACTGTCTTCGAAAGAAGTGAATACCGTTGAAGGAAATACTATATTTGAAATGTTACATTCCATCAATGATTTTGAGAGGATAGGTGACCATGCTATCAACATCAATAAGATAGCAAGGCAGATGAATGATAAGGGACTTAAGTTCTCGGCATCAGCCCTTGAAGATTTTAAGATAATGCATAAGGCTCTTGCAGAAATTCTTGATATGACAGTGGAATGCTTTGCAAAGGATGATGCAGGAAAAGCAGCTGAGATAGAACCTCTTGAACAGGTAATAGACGGACTTACCAAGGAAATGAAGGACAGACATATAAAGAGGCTTCAGATGGGGGTTTGCAGTGCAGAGCTTGGTATACTTTTAACGGATATTATTTCAAATTGTGAGAGAGTTTCAGACCATTGCTCCAATATTGCGGTTTGCATAATTCAGAGTAAGACTTCATCATTTGAAACACATGGCTATCTGAACGAATTAAAAAACAGCAACAGTCCGGAGTTTATTGCTAAGTTTGAAGGGTATAAAGAAAAATATAAGCTTTCGGATGAAACAGCATATTAATAGCTTGACTTTAGTACTTAAAAAAAGTATAGTTTTAAATGGCCGGTTAGTAACGGCTAATGAAAAGAATGAAGGTAGAGAAATGTTTTTTAATAAGATAGGAAGGAATGATGATTGCTGGTGTGGAAGTGGCAGTAAGTATAAGCACTGTCACCAAAGTTTCGATGAAAAAATGGCGGGACTTAAAGCTCTTGGCAGGAAGATTCCAACTCATAAGATGATAAAGAATGCTGCGCAGATAGATGGCATAAGAGAAGCAGGTAAGGTAAATAATGCTATATTGGATGAGGTTGCAGCAAAGATTAAACTTGGAATGAGTACGGAAGAAATTAATTCTATCGTTGTAGAAGCAACAGCGAGATTTGGAGGTATAGCTGCCCCTCTTAATTATGAGGGCTTTCCTAAGAGTGTGTGTACATCTATAAACGATCAGGTCTGCCATGGTATCCCTTCAGAGGATGATATATTGGAGGACGGTGACATAGTGAATGTAGATGTAACTACTATATACAAGGGTTTTTATGCGGATGCTTCAAGAATGTTTTTGATAGGAGATGTGCTCCCTGAGGACAGACAGCTTGTAAAAGTGGCAAGAGAAGCTATAGACATAGGACTTTCTGCAGTTAAGCCCTGGGCTTGTCTTGGTGATGTGGGGCAAGTTATCAATGACTTTGCAAAGAAGCATGGATACTCTGTAGTAAGGGAAATAGGAGGACATGGAGTTGGCATAGACTTTCATGAAGATCCTTGGGTGAGCTATGTAAGTAAGAAAAATACAGGCTACGTGCTTGCTCCGGGTATGGTGTTTACTATTGAGCCTATGATAAATGAAGGAAAAGCAGATATTTTCATAGATGAGTCTAATGAATGGACTGTGTATACGGAGGATGGCTCATATTCAGCACAGTGGGAAGTTACCGTAGCAGTTACAGAAGACGGATATGAGATTTTAGCATCTTGATAACAATAAGGAAGTAATGTGGTGAAATGAATAAGCTAAATAAGATGAAATTTATGGCGATAGTTATATTTGCTTTTTTATTTGCATTAAGTGATTTGGAAGAAGTAGCAGAAGCGGAGAATGCAGTAAAGATAGCAGAGAAAACTGATTCTGAGAAAGCGGATTCTGAGGTAGAAGAAAATATTGATGATGAAGATGCCGAAGATACAGATGAGAACAGGGAGGAAAATATCGAAGAAGACGATGAATTTGATGATGGGGGTCTTAACTTCGTTGTTACAGATATAGATGAAGGAAAGGCTTATGCCGAACTTACAGGAGCTGTAAATAAAAACACAACACTTATATACATTCCTAAGAAAGCGGAATATAACGATGCAGAAATCATTGTAAACTCAATAAGCGATAGTGCTTTCTCGGATTTAAAGGGATTAAGGAAAATTATTTTAGATGCCGATATTGAAGATATTGATAAAAGTATGTTTAAGGGAATGTCAAGAATTGACAGGCTTATTGTAGAAGTGCCGAAAACGAAGTTAGAGGGGTTTAGAAAAATTTTTGAAAAAAAGGGGATTAGAGTTAAGGAAATCAGAGCAATGAAATAATTGCTTGAGGAGGAGGTCGTATGGGTGATTTTGTACTAAGTTGCTGCTCAACGGCAGATTTATCAGCATCTCATTATGAGAATAGGAAAATAAAAACAATACCTTTTCATTTTACACTGGATGGAGTGGAATATTTGGATGATGGAAGGATGCCTATAGATAAATTTTATGGTGAGATGGCTGAAGGTAAGGTGACAAGTACTTCACAGATAAGTGTGCAGGAATATGAAGATTATTTTGAAGAATTTTTAAGACAGGGAAAGGATGTTTTACACCTTACATTGTCTTCGGGGATTACAGGAACTTTTAACTCTGCTATGATAGCAAGAAATGAACTTGTGTCCCGATACCCGGAAAGAAAAATTTATATAGTAGACAGTTTGGCAGCTTCTTCAGGTACAGGGCTGCTTATGGATAAGCTTGCAGATTTGAGAGATTCCGGTCGGAGTATAGATGAAATCAGAGATTTTGCAGAGGCTAATAAGCTTAGAATAAATCACTGGTTTTTTTCAACAGATCTCACTTATTATGTAAGGGGAGGAAGGATTTCAAAGGCGGAAGGTTTTCTTGGAAATATGTTAAGCATCTGTCCTCTTCTTACAGTGAATGCTGAGGGTAAGCTTAAGCTTAGAGAGAAAATAAGGACAAAGAAAAGAGTTTACGAAAGAATAATAGAGATTATGGAAAAATTGGCTGATGATGGATACGGCTATTCGGATAAATGTTATCTTTCTATGTCTGCCTGCTTAGAGGAGGCACAGCAGGTAGCTATGCTTATAGAAGAGAATTTTAGTCAGATAAAAGGTAAGGTGCTTATAAACAATATAGGAACTACTATAGGAAGCCATTCAGGACCGGGAACTGTTGCGGTATTTTTTTGGGGCAAGGAAAGAAGCGAGTAAAAATTGTGTACTTATACACAGTGAGTTTTTATATAATATGGAATTTCAAAGAAATTTCATATTATATAAAAAATATTGACTACTTGCTCTTTCTGTGCTATATTGATATAGCGAGATGAAAGAGGTCTTTTTTTTATGCCTAAAACAAGGTAATTTTAAAGCGGAGGTGAAATTAATGCGAGTTAAAATCACACTGGCATGTACAGAGTGTAAACAGCGTAACTACAATACGATGAAGGAGAAGAAGCTTCATCCTGAAAGAATGGAAACAAAGAAGTATTGCAGATTCTGCAAGAGACATACTTTACACAAAGAAACAAAGTAATTGTGTTTAGTTGAAAGGAATGTAGAATGGGAGACAAGGCGAATCAGGCTAATGAGAATGCCGCTAAGGCTAATTTTTCTCAGGAAGTCAAGTCGGAGTTTAATAAGATAATCTGGCCAAGCAAAGAGTCCCTTACAAAAGAGTCGGTTGCGGTAATAGCAACTACTATTGTACTTGGAGGCGCAGTAGCCCTTCTTGATTTGGGCATCCAGTATGTAATCAATGGTGTTCTTTAATATTGAAAAAAGGTGATTATATGGCAGAAACTAATTGGTATGTGGTGCATACTTATTCAGGATATGAAAATGCAGTCAAAGATGACATTGAAGCGACTATAAAGAGTAGAGACTTAGAGGACAAGATTAAAGAAGTTCTTGTACCGGTTGAAAATATTACAACAGTTAAAGTGGGGAAGGAAAGCAGAAAAGCTAAACCTAAGCCAACAAAACTCTACCCGGGCTATGTTTTTATAAACATGGAAATGACAGATGACACTTGGTACATTATTCGTAATATAAGAGGTGTTACAGGGTTTGTAGGGCCGGGATCCAAGCCGGTACCTCTTTCAGAAGAAGAGATTGCTCAGATGCTGAAAGAACCGAATGATTTGGTAGAAGCTGATATAGAAGTTGGAGATTGGGTAAGGATAATTGCGGGTTCTTGGGAAGATAAAGAAGGTGAAGTTATTGAAGTCAATCTTGAAGAGAGGCTCGTGACTATAAATATTGATTCCATGACTCGGGAAATGCCGGTAGAAATTAGTTTCACAGATATCAATAAGATTTAACGGAGGTTATGATATGGCTAAGAAGGTCGAAGGTTATATAAAATTACAGATTCCTGCAGCGAAGGCTACTCCAGCCCCTCCTGTAGGACCTGCACTTGGACAGCATGGTGTTAATATTGTCCAGTTTACAAAGGAGTTTAATGCTCGTACAGCTAAGGATGAGGGTATGATTATCCCTGTAGTAATTACTGTATATGCAGACAAGAGTTTTAGTTTTGTTACAAAGACTCCTCCGGCTCCGGTGCTTTTAAAGAAGGCGGCTAAGATTGAGACTGCTTCAGGTGTACCTAACAAGAATAAGGTAGCTAAGATTCCTTCTTCTGAGGTAAGGAAGATAGCAGAGCTTAAGATGCCGGATCTTAATGCAGCAAGCATTGAGGCGGCAATGAGTATGATAGCCGGCACCGCTAGAAGCATGGGCATTGTTATTGAAGACTAATTTTTATTAGTTATTTAGCATGAGTGGGAGACCCCCATAATAAGAGGTCGAAGAGTTAGATAACCACAGGAGGTTTTAATAATGAAAAGAGGAAAAAAATATCAGGACGCAGCTAAGCTTGTTGAAAAGACTAAGGCTTACGATACAGAAGAGGCAGTAGATCTTGCAAAGAAGACAGCTGTGGCTAAATTCGATGAAACCATCGAGGCACATATCAGACTTGGTGTAGACGGTCGTCATGCTGATCAGCAGATTCGTGGTGCTGTTGTGCTTCCTCACGGAACAGGTAAGACTGTTCGTGTGCTTGTATTCGCTAAGGGTGCAAAGCTTGATGAGGCTCAGGCAGCAGGTGCAGATTTTGTTGGTGGTGAGGAACTCATTCCAAGGATTCAGAATGAAGGTTGGTTCGATTTTGATGTAGTAGTAGCTACTCCTGACATGATGGGTGTTGTTGGTCGTCTTGGTCGTGTACTCGGACCAAAGGGACTTATGCCAAACCCTAAAGCAGGAACAGTAACTATGGATGTTGCTCAGGCCGTTAAGGATATTAAGGCAGGTAAGATTGAGTACCGTCTTGATAAGGCAAATATTGTACATGTACCGGTTGGAAAGGCATCTTTTACTAAAGAGCAGCTCGCAGATAATTTCACAACACTTATGAGCGCTATAATAAAGGCAAAGCCGGCTTCAGCTAAGGGTCAGTATTTAAGAAGTGTAACAATTGCTTCTACAATGGGCCCTGGTATCAAAATAAATACGTCTAAATTGGTAGGCTAATTAGTAAAAAGTTGACATTTAGGCAGTGAGAAGCCCTTTTCCTTTACATCGCGCATATAAATGACAGCCTGTTATGATAACAGGCTGTTTTGTTAATTCACCGGTAAAATTTCTCCGAGAAATATGTGTAGGAAATGCACTTTGTTGAAAAACGGAGGTAAATATGGGAATAAAAGATAAGTTATTAAAGAAGCTTGGTGGTGCAAGAGATATGACAGAAGGGAGTCCAAGTAAAAGACTGATAGAATTTTCAATTCCTCTTCTGATAGGAAACTTTGCACAACAGCTTTACAGTACGGTTGATTCGATTATTGTTGGAAAATATGTAGGAGATGAGGCGTTGGCGGCTATTGGAGCCAGTGGAGCCCTAGTATTCCTGCTTATGGTTTTATTTATAGGAATATCAATGGGAGCCGGTATTCTGGTTTCGCAGTATTTTGGTGCAAAAAATAAGGAAAGACTTTCAAAGACTATAGGTAATGCTATTGTATTAAATTTTATAATAAGTGCATTTATTATGGTGATGGGAGTCTTGTTTATAAGACCGTTTCTGGAACTTTTGCAGACACCGGAGGCAATACTTGATATGGCAGTCAGCTATACTATGATTAGCTGTCTTGGAATTATGGGAACAAGTTACTATAATATACTCTCAGGTCTGTTAAGAGGGATGGGAGATTCGGTTATGCCCCTCTTTTACCTGATAATATGTACCATCTCTAATATTGTCCTCGACCTCGTATTTGTAGGCTCTCTTGGAATGGGAGTTGCTGGTGCAGCTTATGCAACAATTATCTCTCAGATTATTTCAGCAGTCCTATGTTATCTTAGAATGCTTAAAATGAAGGATGTACTTACTTTGGACATCAATGCATTTAAGCTTGATGGAAAGCTGTCAAAGCAGCTTATAAGGCTTGGACTTCCGGTAGGTATTACACAGGCGTTATTTGCGGTAGCGGCAATCTTTGTTCAAAACTTAACAAACACCTTTGGGACTGTGTTCATAGCAGTATCCACTGTTGTAATGAGGGTGGACGGCTTTGCTATGCTTCCTAACTTTACCTTTGGTACAGCTATGACCACCTATGCAGGTCAGAATGTAGGTGCGCTAAAGATAGGCAGGATGAGACAGGGTACAAAGGAAGGGCTTAAGATTGGAGTTACAACTTCGGTTGTTTTGGTAGGGCTTATTCTTACATTCGGTAAAACCTTAATGGGCTTATTTACTAATACTGAAGAGGTAATAAATGTAAGCTATGAAATGATGTGTATACTGTCTATAGGCTATATAGGCGTTGCTATCAATCAGATACTTTCAGGGACGATAAGGGGTGCGGGAGATACAATGACACCTATGTGGATAGCCTTGATAACAACAACACTTATAAGACTTCCCATAGCCTATGGGATGGCATATTTCACGAAAAGTGAAACTCTGCCTACAGGAGAGCCGAGAAGCATTTATTATTCTTTGGTAATAGCCTGGGTGCTTGGAGCGATTATCACGGCAATCATTTATAAGATAGGTTATTGGGCCAAAAGAGCAAGAATTGGTGGTAAAATAATGGATATTTCTAAAATGGACTGATGGAAACTGAGACTTGTTACTCATAAAAATTCATAAAAAAGAGCAACTGTCCTGCAGATGCTCTTTTTTGATGTGATAGGTTTAATAAAATTTTTTGTTGAAGTGGTTGATTCCTTCAATTCTGAGTATAATGAATAATTGCCGTTATTTCAAGGTTTTATGAGCAATATATCAAAGTTCTAGAAAATTTGCAAAATATATGATTTTTTATTAAAAAAAATGAAAAAGTATTATTCTAAAATATCTATGGGTGTAGTTTCATATAGAAAAATCATTGCATTATACAGTTTAGTTGGAGTCTCTCTTATAATGTAAGTTGTAGGTAAAAAATTCATATAAAAATAATATTCTTCACCAAGGCTTCCCATGTTAAGAGGAGAGTTAATCAGACTGCTTATTTTATCATCCTTGCCTGCTGTGTCTGAAAACTGAAGTAGATATTTGTTGTTATGGTATTTAGCCTGATAAGCTAAAATATCCGATGAGCAAAAATCAGCTATGGTTCTGGTGCGATTGTTATTAAGGTCAGGCACATTGACAGAGGTATTGTAAAAATCAGAACCTATGGCAAAATATCCATCCTTATACTCTTCCTTTAACTTATGTCCCATATTTACATATAGAGGCAAAGAAAAGGAGATATGTCCGTTATGTGCAGAGATTAGAATTTGAGAATTTCCTCTGTTTTCTTCGTATTCTTGAATCCACTGTACATTTTTAGCCATAAACTCATCCCTTAAGGTGAAAGACTTCATCGGGTCTGAAATCATAGCCTCATAGTATTCAATACTTTGAATAAAAACATTTACTGCCTGTAAATAAGGAGCGGCTTTAGCCTGTTCAGTCTTTGTAGAATATTTTTCAGTAATTATACTTGATATTTTATTCAATGTATCCAAGCTGCGAGAGGAGTTTTCTTTTGTTATAGGCAGTAAGGAGTGTTCCAAATCAACATCGGGAAGTATATCGTTTTTCTTGCAAAAATCTACAATGAAACCTAAGTCTTTGTCAGGGTCTTGCATATCAAAACCATAAAAATTAAGTTTTTCATTTTCGGAAGCCCTATCATTGTATTCCCTCATCCACTGAATTAAATCAGCTATCTCCTGCGTGTGATAGATAGAAAAAGAGAGGCTCTTTACAAGTTCATTAACATTACCGTTTCCGCCATGTATGTAGTTGTTGATAGCCATACCCTCACCCCAGTCAGCTTCTAAGGCAAAACTCCTTACCTTGGAGGTGTTTACTAAGAGTTTTAATACATCAAGTTTCAGTTCTTGAAATTCTTTATTGCCATGTGTAGCTTCGCCGAAAGCGATGACCTTGGTGCTGTTAGGGATTGATAAGTCTTCAATATTTTTTGCTAAAGCGTTGGTGTCTGCAATTTTATGAGCCGATAAAAATTGCGGTACAAATACCCAAGTAGCATCTGCAAGACCTGCAAGCAGGGCGATTGTTAAAATAGTAATTCCACATACTTTTAAGATTTTTTTTATTGTTTTCATGACTATCCTTTCTGTATAACTATTATATTAGTGTACTAAACATATAATACACTAATATAATATAACTGTCAATAGCTGTTGTACAAATATTTACAAATGTCTTATGGAAAGTTTTATCCAATAAGGTTATAATATATATAATTAACATAAAGGAGGAGTATATTATGAGTTACAGTATTAAAAATTTTACTAACAATGATGATGTAAGAGTGACTAAAGAAGCAGGTATTTTTCAGGTGGTTGAATACCAAAGAGATCTTTCAGTTGATTCGTTTACAGCTGCGCAGGCATATTTTGATGCACAGATGGGAGTAAGGAGAAGGCAGGTAGTTGCTAATTTGAATAATTCATCCGTCACAATTCAGGCGGGAGCTATGCAGTGGATGTTAGGAGATGTGAATGCAACTACAGGTATAAAGGGAGCCGGAGACTTTGTAAGTAAAATGATAAGAGGGGCAGTTACAGGAGAAAGTGCGATAAAACCGGAATACAAGGGCACGGGGATGCTGGTTTTGGAGCCAAGCTATAAGCACTATCTGATTATCGACCTTGATGACTGGAATGGAGGGATAGTGGTAGAGGACGGAATGTTCCTTGCCTGCGACACGGAAGTTAAGCATAAAGCGATAGCCAGAAATAATCTTTCAAGTGCGGCATTAGGAGGAGAGGGTCTTTTTAACCTTGGACTTATGGGAACGGGATTTGTTGTACTTGAGTCTGCAGTTCCGGAGGAAGAGCTTGTAGAAATAGAGCTGAATAATGATGTAATTAAGATTGATGGCAATCTCGCTGTAGCTTGGTCTGCAAGCCTCAATTTTACAGTTGAAAAATCAGGAAAATCACTTATAGGTTCAGCTGCATCAGGCGAAGGGCTTGTAAATGTATATAGGGGAACAGGTAGGATACTTATGTCTCCGGTTCAGGTTACACAGCATTTACAGGAAATAAAAACAATTTAATGTCAGATTAGGGAGGTGGCTTATGATTTCTTTGGGAACAATCATCGGTGCTTATGGGGATAAGAATACCTAAAGCAAAAGATCCTTGGGCTTAACATGATTTAAAAGTATAAAAACCGTTGTTACAAAGGCAAGAACCATAAGCTATGACTTAGTGGTTCTTGCCTTATTCTTTATTCCTTGCGGTTTGGATTCTTAGGAAACCAACCTTTTTTTACACGCTCTTCCTGCTCTATGAGTTCTTTTATGCTCCACAGGCAGGAGATTCCAAAGACTGCCACAAGAGCACTTATAATAGAATTATCTATAAAAAGTGAGAGCAAAAGAGTGCCTATTCCTACCACAAGAAAGAGAGGCCAGATTTTTTTAGAAAAATAATATTCTCCCTTGATTACAATTACATGAAAACAGCCTATTAACAAAAATGTAGCTGCTCCGATTATCAGTCCGTAAAAGTTCATATTACCTCCATTAGCTAAGATTGAAATGTGATAGTATATTATAACATAAATAGGAAAGAGTATGAAAGAGGTGAATTGCAAAAGTAACTTCCATACCTAAGTTTAATTTTTTTATTTTAGCTACGGTATGGAAGTTACTTTTTACAAATTTTGCATAAATTA
>NZ_JBQNBU010000030.1:0-25426 GCF_052169795.1 Catonella sp. | reverse complement strand
ATAATAGCTTAGAAAAAAATTTATAAAATACTGACATTTAGGGTTGCAATTTATATAAATGCAACAGAGGTACCTGTCAGAGTAAGTGCAACACCATGTTGCATTTAAGTTGAAAAACTACACCCTATGAAAAACCCCAATCCCGACTAAATAGAATTCTTGAATAACACCACACTTCATGCTATACTGAAATAACCAATATTTTAAGGAAAAGGAGCAAAAATATGGAAGGTATGTATAGTGTGCCATTATCAGAACTTATAGAGAAAATGGGGCTTGATAATCTTACGCCGGATATTGACACAGAAAATATTTTGATTAAACACATAGATGTAAACCGTCCTGCACTTCAGCTGGCAGGCTTTTTTGACTACTTTGATTCAGAGCGAATTCAGGTTATAGGTCATGTTGAGAGGGCTTATCTTGAGAGAATGGATGAAGAGCAGGGAGTTAAGGTTCTGACAAAACTTATGGATTATAAGATTCCTTGTCTGATTTTTTGTAGAGGAATAGAGGTGCCTGACAAGCTTTTAGAAAGGGCAAATGAGAAAAAAGTTCCAATTCTTTGGACAGAAAAGGCTACTTCAGCATTTATGGCTGAGGCTATCCGCTATATGCGTCATCAGCTTGCTCCAAGGATATCTATACATGGGGTATTTGTAGATGTTTATGGTGAGGGTGTGCTTATCATGGGTGAAAGCGGAATTGGTAAGAGTGAGGCTGCCCTTGAACTTATCAAGAGAGGACATCGTCTTGTATCTGATGATGTAGTTGAAATTAAGAAAATAAGTGAAGATACCTTGGTAGGTACAGCTCCTGAAATAACAAAGCATCTTATAGAACTTAGGGGTATTGGAATTATAGATGTAAGAACACTTTTCGGTGTGGCAAGTGTTAAGAATTTCCAAAACATTGACCTTATAATAAAACTTATGGAGTGGAATAAGGATTATGAGTTCGACAGGCTCGGTCTTGAAGAACAGTATACTGAGATTCTTGGAATTAATCTTATAAGCCATAGTATACCTATCCGTCCGGGCAGAAATCTTGCAATTATTTGTGAGTCGGCAGCAGTTAATAATCGTCAGAAGAAGATGGGTTACAATGCAGCCAAAGAGTTTTATGACAGAATACAGTCCAATTTTATGAAAAACAGGGATATTTAAGGAGAAGATTATGGGCAAATTTTGTTTTGGAGTAGATATAGGTGGAACATCAGTTAAGCTGGGAATGTTTTCTATAAAGGGAGAACTTATTTCAAAATGGGAAATACCTACTGTTCCGGAAACAGTGCTTGTTGATGTTGCAAAATCAATAGAGGATCATTTTACAGATGAATACCTTAAGAAAGATTGTTCAGGAATCGGTATAGATGTGCCGGGACCTGTGACAGGAGATGGGATAGTATCGCAATGTGTAAATATGCATTGGGGAAGAACTGATGTTAAGGCGGAAATTGAGAAACTCACAGGTCTCAAGGCTCAGGTTGCCAATGATGCAAATGCAGCTGCACTTGGAGAATTGTGGCAGGGTGGAGGCAAGGGTTATGCAAGCCTTGTAATGGTAACCCTTGGAACAGGTGTAGGCGGAGGAGTTATTATTGGTGGTAAGATAATTGCAGGAGCTAATGGAGCCGGTGGTGAAATTGGACATATCTGCGTAAATCCACATGAAGAAGTGGCTTGTAACTGTGGTAAAAAAGGTTGCCTTGAACAGTATGCTTCAGCAACGGGTATAGTCCGTCTTGCAAAGCTTGCTATGGCAGAAGGTAAGAAGACAACAAGCCTTTCAGATATAGATGATTTTTCAGCAAAAGATGTAATAGATGCGGCTAAGAAAAAAGATGAAATAGGAACAGAAGTACTTGATAAGATTGGTTGGTACTTGGCATTTGCCTGCTCCGGAATTGCACAGATAACAGATCCGGAAGCCTTTGTAATAGGTGGAGGTGTATCTAAAGCAGGAGATGTGCTTCTTAAGGCTATCGGTAAATATTACAATGAGTTTGTAATGGATGCTTTAAAAAATAAAGAATTCAGACTTGCAACTTTAGGAAATGATGCAGGCATATATGGCTGTGCCGCCATGGTAGCAGGAGAAAAAATAGGATAATGAATAGTGAATTTGTGAAAGGGCTTCAAAACATATTATGTGGCGAAGCCATATTTTTAAATGAACCGATGAGTGAACATACCAGTTTTAAAATTGGAGGTCCTGCAGAGGTTTTTCTTGAAATTACAACAATGGAGGAGCTTCTTAAAGTAACTGATTTTTGCAGAAAAGAAGGAGTCAGATTTTTTGTACTGGGTAACGGAAGCAATCTGTTAGTAGCTGATGAAGGATTAGAGGGAGTAATAATACATCTATCCGGCAAGCTTGCAGGGGCTAGGATGGACGGGGATATTATAAGAGCAGGGGCAGGACTCAGTCTATCTGCCTTAGCTCTCTTTGCAGCAGAAAAAGAACTTACAGGACTTGAATTTGCATCAGGTATACCCGGCTCAGTAGGTGGAGCTATATGCATGAATGCAGGGGCTTATGGCGGAGAAATGAAGGATGTAGTAGAAGGTGTCTATGTTCTTACAGATGGGATGCTTAAGTATTTTTCAGCAGAAGACATGGAATTTTCTTACCGTCACAGTATATTGAGTGAACTTAAAAATGCAATAGTAGTTACTGCTGATTTTAAACTTATGCCGGGGAAAAAAGAAGAAATCCTGTCTAAGATAGATGAGCTGACAGAAAAAAGAAGAGAAAAGCAGCCTCTTGAATATCCAAGCGCAGGCTCAACATTTAAAAGACCTGAGACAGGCTATGCCTCACAGTTAATAGAGGAAGCCGGGTTAAAGGGAACGAGAATAGGAGGTGCGGAAGTATCAAAGAAGCACAGCGGATTTATTATAAATGCTGATAATGCGACCGCAAATGATGTAAAAGAGCTTATAGCTTATGTCCGGAAAGTGGTAGAGGAAAAAAGTGGAGTGAAACTCTCTCCGGAGGTAAAAATGTTATGAATACTTCAAAATTGGTTATAATTACGGGAATGTCAGGAGCGGGTAAGACTACTGCAATAAAGAGCCTTGAAGATGCGGGGTATTTTTGTGTAGATAATCTGCCGGTCGATTTTTTAGCTGATTTTGTAAACTTGACAAAGACAAGAGGAGAGCACATAGGTACGGCTATCGGCATAGATATAAGAAGTGGTTCGGGGCTTGACAGACTGGCAGGTATTCTTCCGCAGATAAAAAATGAAGGTGCAGAGATTCTTTTTATGGAGGCTTCAGATGAGAGTCTTATAAGAAGGTATAAGGAAACAAGGCGTACACATCCGCTTTCCGGAGCAGGCAGGATTGAAACCGGCATAGTAAGAGAAAGAGAAAGGCTTGCTTTTCTTAAGGAAAGTGCAGATTATCTTATCGATACAAGCAGACTGCTTACAAGGGAGCTGAGGGCTGAATTGTATAAAATATTTATAAATGATGAAAAGTATAATGGTTTTGTGACTACTATACTTTCTTTTGGTTATAAATATGGAATTCCATCAGATGCCGATCTTGTGTTCGATGTGAGGTTTTTGCCAAATCCGTTTTATATACCTGAATTAAAGGAAAAGACGGGCAATGATAAAGAGGTTTATGAATTTGTTATGTCTTCAGAGGCAGCGAGACAGTTTTTGTCTAAACTTACAGAAATGGTAGATTTTTTACTTCCTAATTATATGGCGGAAGGGAAGAATCAGCTCGTTATTGCTATAGGATGCACAGGTGGAAAACACAGGTCGGTAACACTGGCAAATGCTCTGCTTGAGTGGTTTAGGGAGACTGAATATAAGGCGAGGATAGAACACAGGGAGATTTGATATGTCCTTTTCATCAGATGTAAAAGAAGAACTTACGGAGTATGTGCCAAGCGGAAGGCATTGCCAGATAGCAGAATTAACTGCAATTATAGCCATTTGTGGAAGGGTAAGAATTACTGAAACAGGAAATTACAGACTTTTCATCCATACGGAGAATATTTATACGGTAAAAAAATATTCCATACTTTTAAAAAAGGCATTTGGCATAATAGGAGAGGTTTCTATACGAAAAAACACTGCCGGGAAAACCCTCATATATACAATTTTAATTAAGAATAATGAAGCAAAGGAAGTGCTTTTTGGAATTAAGCTTATAGATAAGTCCGGAAGGATAAGGGAAGATTATTCCCTCGTATCAAATCTCGTGGTACAGAACAGCTGTTGTAAGAAAGCCTTTGCAAGAGGAGCTTTTTTGGCGGCGGGATCTATGGGCGACCCTGCAAAAGGTTATCATTTAGAAATAGTTGTAGGGAACAGTATGGCAGGTAATGAACTTATTGAAATTCTCTCCAATCTTGCTATCAAGGCAAAATTAGTGCAGAGGAAGAATCACTATCCTGTTTATATTAAGGACAGTGATGCTTTGGCGGATTTTTTTAGAATTACAGAGGCACACAAATCCCTTATGGAATTTGAAAATATAAGGATTTTGAAAGATGTAAAAAATAAGGTTAACCGTAAGGTAAACTGCGAAACTGCAAATATAAAAAAGACAGCATCGGCAGCAGCTAAACAGTTAGATGATATCTATTATCTGCAGAAAATCAATAAATTAGATACCTTACAGGAGGGACTTAGGGAGTTAGCGAAGCTCCGTATGGAATATCCTGATGCAACTCTGAAGGAACTTGGTGCACTTTTAGAAGAACCTCTTGGTAAATCAGGAGTAAACCATAGGCTTAATAAAATCAGTCAGATAGCACAGGAACATAGAGGTTAGGTTTAGAAAGAAGGAGATATGGGCTTTACACATTTACATTTACATACAGGATATAGTCTCTTAGACGGGTCAAGTAAAATTAGAGAACTTGTAAAACGAGTGAAAGAGCTGGGGATGGATGCCTGTGCGATTACAGACCATGGTGTAATGTATGGAGTAATAGAATTCTATAAGGCTTGTAAGGCTGAGGGCATTAAGCCGATACTTGGATGTGAAGTGTATGTAGCTCCGGGTTCGAGGTTTGAGAAAGGAATGGAAAAATCAGCGAAGCGTTACAATCACTTAATTTTGCTTGCTGAGAATGACACAGGTTATAAAAACCTGATAAAAATGGTATCCAGAGGATTTACAGAAGGCTTTTATTATAAACCGAGAGTGGATTATGAATTGCTTAAGGAGTACCATGAAGGGATTATAGCCTCTTCAGCCTGCTTAGCCGGAATAGTCCCTACAAAATTAAGACAGGGAGATTATGAGGGGGCAAGAGCTGAGGCGGAAAAGCTTAGAGATATATTTGGAGAAAATAATTTCTTTTTAGAGCTTCAAGACCATGGACTTCCAGAGCAGAAATTTGCAAATCAGGGTTTGATGAGAATTTCTTCTGAGACAGGGATACCTCTTATTGCTACAAATGACTGTCATTATCTATACAAAGAAGATGCAGAGGCACATGATGTACTTATCTGTATTCAGACTCAGAAAATCGTAACCGATGACGATAGAATGAAGTACGAGGGTGGGCAGTTTTATGTAAAATCACCTGAGGAAATGAAGGAGATATTTCATTATATTCCTGAGGCTATAGAAAATACTGAAAAAATAGCAAAAAGATGCAATGTTAATATAGAATTTGGGAAATATCATCTGCCAAAATATGAGGTGCCGGATGGCTATGACTCACTTTCATATTTAAAGAAACTTTGTGAAGATGGATTTAAGAAAAGATATGAGGGCATTACAGGAGCTGAGGAAGAAGAAATAAGGGAAAGGCTCAGGTATGAGTTGGATACCATAGCCAATATGGGGTTTGTAGACTATTTTCTAATAGTGTGGGACTATGTAAATTTTGCAAAGCAAAGCCACATACCTGTAGGACCGGGTAGAGGCTCTGCTGCCGGAAGCATAGTAGCTTATTGCTTAGAAATTACAGATATAGATCCTATAAAGTATAACCTTCTCTTTGAGCGTTTTTTAAATCCTGAGAGAGTTACCATGCCCGATATAGATATGGACTTTTGCGAGAGCAGAAGACAGGAAGTAATAGATTATGTTACTGAAAAATATGGCAGGGAAAAGGTGGTTCAGATAATTACCTTTGGAACAATGGCGGCAAAAATGGTAATCAGGGATGTGGGAAGAGCCTTAGATTTGCCTTATAGTTTTTGTGACAAAATAGCAAAAATGATACCGATAGGTAAAAATGGCAAAAAGATAGAAATAGATATGGCATTGGAACTGAATCCTGATCTTAAAAGGCTTTATGAAGAAGATGTAGAAGTAAGAAGGCTTATAGATTTGTCTAAAAGGCTCGAGGGACTGCCACGCCATGCATCGACCCATGCGGCAGGAGTGGTTATAAGTAAGAGAGAAGCAGACCATTATGTACCACTTTCGATGGGTACTGACGGGGCAATTACGACTCAGTTTACTATGAAAACTTTAGAACAGCTGGGACTACTGAAAATGGACTTTTTAGGACTTAGAAATCTTACCGTTATTGATGATGCGATAAGCAGGATAAATATCAAGAGAAGAGAAGAAGGGAAGTCCGACTTTGATTTAAAGACTATTGATATGGATGATAAAAATGTCTATCTGATGCTTAGTGAAGGAAAGACAGAAGGGGTATTTCAGTTAGAAAGTCCGGGAATGACCAACTTTATGAAAAAGCTGAGACCGGATAATATAGAAGATATAATTGCAGGGATTTCACTCTTCAGACCGGGACCTATGGACTTTATTGATGATTATATAAATGGAAAGAAAGATTCGTCTGCTATAGAATACGACTGTGAAGAAGTTAAGCCTATACTTGAATCCACTTATGGTTGTATGGTTTATCAGGAACAGGTTATGCAGATAGTAAGGGATCTTGCCGGATATAGTTATGGACAGAGTGATGTACTGCGCCGTGCCATGTCTAAAAAAGATGGTAATGTAATGAGGCAGGGCAGGCAGGGTTTTGTATATGGAGATAAAGACAAGGGAATATATGGCTGTGTTTCACGGGGAATATCTGAAAGTGTTGCAAACAGGATATATGACAAGATGATTGATTTTGCAGATTATGCATTTAACCGTTCACATGGAGCAGGCTATGCCTTTGTGACTTATCAGACTGCTTACCTAAAGTATTATTATCCCAAAGAGTATATGGCAGCCTTATTAACGAGTGTGATTTCGAGGGTGGATAAGATTTCTAACTATATATTAGATTGTAAGGATATGGGAATGGATGTGTTGCCGCCGGATGTAAATGAAGGTGAGGGAAGATTTACGGTAGCAGATAAGGGAATACGCTATGGAATGTCTGCAATTAAGGGAGTTGGAGAAAATGTTACCGGAAAAATAACAGAAGAGAGGCAGCAGAGAGGTCCATACAGGAGTTTGTCGGACTTAGCGGAGAGACTTTCAGGAATACTTAATAAAAAAGGTTTTGAAGCCCTTATAAAGGCAGGTGCAGTTGACTGCTTACCCGGAACAAGGCGTGAAAAAATGGCTGTATATGAACAGGTAATTGACTCAGTTAACCAAGAAAAAAAGGGCAAGATGGCAGGGCAGTTAAGCCTTTTTGATATAGCACCACAAGAAGACTTATCTGCATTGGAAGTAAAAATGCCTGTATTAGGTGAATTTGATATAGAAACAAAACTGGCATTTGAAAAAGAGATGTTAGGTGTCTATTTGAGTGGACATCCTTTGGAAAGCTATCAGGAATTGATAAGAGATGTGTGTAATGCCAACTCATTAAATTTTTTCTATGATAAGGACGAAGGAAAGGTGGATGCAGATTCAGGGGGGCATTATATTCTTGGGGGAATAGCAACGGGGATTAACAAAAAAATTACAAAGAATAACCAACAGATGGCTTTTATTAATCTTGAAGATTTAGTAGGAGTGGTTGAAATAATAGTATTTCCAAGAGATTATGAGAAATATAAGAATATTATTGCAGAAGGTGGAAAATATGTAATTTCGGGTAAGGCATCACTTGAGGAAGAAAGCGATGCCAAACTGATTGCAGAAAAGATAGTGCCTTTTGAAGATGTGTTAAGAGAGGTATGGCTTCAGTTTGAAAACAAAACTAAGTTGGCAGAGGTTGAGGCCGAACTTAATGATATTTTTATAGCCAATAAAGGAAGTGCAAAGGTCATGTTTTATTGCAGGCAGGAGAAGCAGATAAAACGAGTAAGTACAGTGAAAGGTATATCTTATGCTGAATCTGTAAAAGCTCTGTTAAGGGCAAAGCTTGGTGATTCAAATGTAAAGGTTGTAACAAAACTGCCATAAGTTAAGAGCTAAATAAACTTGTTGTTGATTGTAGGATTAATTTGTATTAAAATGGGTGCGGAAGACTTTTATTTTAGAGAATTTTGAAAAATGTAAATAAATCTATGGAGGTAGAAAGATGGCGAAAGAAATTAATACAATAGGAGTACTTACAAGTGGAGGAGATGCTCCGGGAATGAATGCATGCATAAGAAGTGTTGTTCGTGCAGCTCTTTCAGCAGGTAAAAAAGTAAAGGGAATAAGAAGAGGATATGCAGGCCTTCTTGAAGAGGATATTATTGATATGGATTCAAGAAATGTATCAGATGTGATACAGCGTGGAGGTACTGTACTTTATACAGCCAGATGTCCTGAATTTAAGTTGCCTGAAGTACAGGATAAGGCTGCTGAAATATGTAAAAAACATGGCATAGACGGAATGGTAGTTATTGGTGGAGACGGTTCTTTTCAGGGAGCAGGCAGACTTGCTGAAAGAGGCATAAATACCATAGCTCTTCCGGGAACTATTGATAATGACATTGCCTGCACAGAGTATACTATCGGCTTTGATACAGCAGTCAATACAGCTATGGAATGTATAGACAAGGTAAGGGATACTTCAACTTCTCATGAAAGATGTAATATTATTGAAGTTATGGGAAGAGGAGCCGGTTATATAGCACTTTGGTGCGGTATTGCTAATGGCTCTGAGGAGATTCTTACATCTGAAACTTATGATGGAAAGCTTGATGTCATAATAGAAAGAATTAAGGAGCTCCGTGCAAAGGGCAAAAAGCATTATATTATTATTAATGCTGAAAGTGTAGGCAATTCCAATGAAATGGCAAAACTTATTGAAATGGCTACAGGCATGGAGACAAGGGCTACAGTTCTTGGACATATTCAGAGAGGTGGCGGACCTACTGCTGCAGATAGAGTATACGCAAGTATGTTTGGAGCAAAGGCTGTGGATCTTCTATTAGAGGGAAAGACAAATCGTGTAGTTGGTATGAAGGGCGGACAGTTTGTAGATTATGACATAGCAGAGGCACTTAAGATGAGCAAGACAGCAGATCCATGGATGGTAGAGCTTGGAAGGAGGCTTGTCAGATAATGTCGATTTTTGAAGGAGTTGCAACAGCCCTTATAACTCCACTTTGTCCTGATGGAAGTGTAAATTATTCTAAGTTAGAGGAACTTATAAACAAGCAGATTGAAGAAGGAGTGGATGGTCTTGTAATCTGTGGTACAACAGGAGAATCGGCAACTCTCACCGAGAGAGAGCACATGGATGTTATTGCTGAGGCTGTCAAATTTGTAAATGGAAGAGTGCCTGTAATTGCAGGTACAGGTTCAAACTGTACATATACATCTATAGAGATGTCGAAAGAGGCTGAAGATGTGGGAGCAGATGCACTTCTCTTGGTATCTCCTTATTATAATAAAGCTACAGCTGAGGGTATGTATGAGCATTTTGCGGATACTGCAAATGCAGTTACTATACCTGTAGTTCTTTATAATATTCCGGGAAGAACCGGAGTAAATATTGAGCCTGAGACAGTATACAGGCTTGCGAAAGATGTTAAAAACATAGTTGCAGTGAAGGAAGCATCCGGTAATATTTCTAACATAGCAAAGATAGCTGCACTCACGGCAGATCTTGATTTTGATATTTATTCAGGTAATGACGATCAGGTAGTTGCTGTTTGTGCGATGGGAGGTAAAGGAGTGATTTCCGTAGCTTCTCATGTTATACCGAAAGAAATGCATGACATGGTAATGAGTTTTATAAATGGAGACGCAAAGAAAGCCTTAGATATTCAGAATAAATATCTTTCACTGATAAATACATTATTTATAGATGTCAACCCTATTCCGGTGAAGGAGGCTATGAATCTTTTAGGATATGAGGTTGGAGGATTTAGAAAACCTCTTACTGCTATGCCGGATGCTCATAGGGAGATTCTTAAAAAAGAACTTATTAACGCAGGACTTTTAAAATAATATAAGGAGGATGCTATGAAAAAATTAATAGGAGTAGCTTCAGCTGTTGCCGGAGTGGCAGTTTTGGTGGGAACAGCATATATGCTCTATAAGAAATTCTGTCCATGTTGTAATGGTAGTTGTGATATGGAAGAGTGTGAATGTGAAGGAGAGGCTTGCGAAACAAAAGCTGCTCCTCACTCCAGAGGTTATTTCAACCTGAAAAGAGTACAGGAAGCAGCTGCAGAAAGTGAAGCAATTGAGGCTTAAGTTTATAAAATTGGCATTTAGATTAAATTAAAATGTTCCATTGCCTTGTATATGCCGTCCTCAAGTAAAGGAGGGGCTACATACGAGGCAATTTTTTTAATATTCTCATCTCCGTTGCCCATGCAAATAGAATTGGGAAGCAGTGTAAGCATTTCTCTGTCATTTTCACTGTCACCAAAGCCGAAGGCTGATGAAAGTGGAAGATTGAGATGACCAAGTACAGCTTTGATGGCGGTAGCCTTGTTAAAGCCGTTTGGAAGGAATTCGACAAAGCCATAACCTGACCAGCTTACCTTATCATCTTTATTGTTTGTATCTAAAGGTGTATTGGCTGCCTTGAACTTATCCTCATTAGGCATTCTATGGATAATAGCAGTCATAAAATCTTTTATATCATTCGCCATCTTCATGGCATAATCCCATTGGAGAGGGCTTATCATACCTGAAAACTTACCTACACTGAGTTCTTCCAAGTTGTCACGCCTTATTTCCTTTAGAGGGGCAGACAGCTCTTTTAAAAGAACCTTAAGTCTTGTAGGGTCACTATATCTCTCAAGAGGAAGAACATGGATATATTCATCGCCTTCGAAGAAAAGTCCGAGGTCTGAGCCTTCAAACCAGTCGAGAAGCCTTGAAAGTTCAGTAGGCTGTAGTCTATGGTCAACAAGTACTTCATTTTCAAAGGAAATATAAGTACCACCACCGCAGATAATACCGTCAAAGCTTAAGTCGAGGAGTTTTTTAGGCAGCATAGACTTGCTTCTGCCACTACAAATAAAGCAAAGATTACCCTTTGCCTGAGTTTTTTTTATTGCCTCTACAGCAGTTTCAGGCAGATATTCCTTTCTGCCAAGTAAAGTTCCGTCAATGTCAAAAAATAATATTTTCTTCTTCATAATAAAATAATTATAGTAGTTTAATTAGGAATTGGCAAGAGGGAAATATACCGCCATCCATGTATGAATAGTAAGCAAAACAGTGTTAATCGTCAGCTATAGGTATGTTATCAAAAATGAAATTGAAAATCTGAAAGAAAAGATATATAATTTTGAATAAGAAAGCCTTAATGGGCAGAAATTTTCAATGAAATGGAGTGGATTTTATGGAAATTAAGCGTGATAGTTATCTGAAACAGTTGATTGCGTACCGTTTTGATGGCTTGGTGAAAGTAATCACCGGTATTAGGAGATGTGGTAAATCCTATCTTCTTAAAAAAATATATAGAGATTACCTGATTGAGAATGGTGTAAAAGAGGAGCAGATTATTACTATTGAGCTTGACCTTGCAAAAGATATTAAATACCGTAATCCACTCATTCTTTCAGCTTATGTAAGGGAAAAAGTGGAGAAAAGTAAAGAAGAGTATTATCTCTTTGTTGATGAAATACAAATGTCTGATGAGGTAGCCAATCCATATAATCCGGATGGTAAGAAAATTACTTTTTACGATGCTCTTAATGATTTGAGAGGCTTATCAAATCTGGATGTTTATGTAACCGGAAGCAATTCAAAAATGCTTTCCAGTGACATTCTTACTGAATTTAGAGGTCGAAGCGATGAAATAAGAGTACACCCGCTTAGTTTTGCAGAGTATTACTCTGCTGTTGGAGGAGATAAAAACGAAGCATTTGATGAATATGCATTCTATGGCGGTATGCCGCTTATTTTATCGAGACCTAATGAGACGGCTAAGATGAATTATCTTAAAACACTTTTTTCAGAAGTGTATATTAAGGATATTGTTGAACGCAAGAGAATTGAAAGGCAAGATGTACTGGAACAAATTTTGGATTTGATTTGTTCATCAGTCGGTTCATTAACGAATCCAAACAAAATTGCAAATACATTGAAGTCTAAACAGGGGAGTGGGGTATCTGCAAATACAATTCGTGCATATATCGGACATTTGGAAGATGCCTTCCTTTTTTCAGAAAGTAAGCGATATGATGTAAAAGGGAAATTATATTTTGATTCTCCAAGTAAATATTACAGCGAGGATATAGGCTTGAGAAATGCAAGAATAGGCTTTCGTCAGCAGGAAATGACACATATAATGGAGAACATTATATATAATGAGTTGAGGAGCAGGCAGTTTTTGGTTGATGTTGGTGTTGTATACTCAAGAACTGTTAATGACAATGGGAATTCAGTTCGGACTCCAAGGGAAATTGATTTTGTGGTAAATTCAGGAGGGAAGAGAACTTATATCCAGTCAGCTTATGCTATACCTACTGATGAAAAATCAGAGATAGAACTCAGACCATTTACACTTACAGGAGATTCTTTCCCTAAAATTGTAGTAAGGAGAGATATTGGAAAGCGTTGGTATGATGATACCGGTATTTTGAATATAAATGTGATTGATTTCTTGTTGGATAAAGAAATTATTTAGTGATTGAACAAAACAGCCTTAATGGGTTAACATTTTCAATAGAAGTTGTGCTTTTATCAAGATACGGAATAGTCAGGCTATTGTTGATTAGGTACAGTCTTTCTTTTAAGTTTGACTATTGAGCAAAATTTACTATTATATAATACATGGCTTTAATAAAGAATTGGCAAGAGGGAAAAGATTTGATATTATATATTATATGTAAGTTATAAAATGCCGATATAGTATAATATATGATTTTAGAAAGGAGCCGGCAGTTATGAAGAAAATTTTGTCATTTTTGTTATGTTTAGCGATAATTGTAGCTTTACCCGGGTTTACTGTGGCTAGGGCTGATGGAGAAAATGATAAAAAAATAGCCCGTATAAAAGCAGAATATATAGGGAAGGTGAATGAGAGCGGAGAGGTTACTGCAGGAGATTTGCTAAAACTTGAAGATTTTAAGATTGAAGTACAGTATGAAGGAGAACAAGAGTTTAAGGAACTTCCTAGTGGAGAAAAAATTTATATAAAATTTTCTCCTGATAAGGTGCCTGCAGATGAAAAAAGTGGCTTTGTGGTTACAGTGAGTTATAATAATACGGATAGAACTGTAGGTAAAAAAGTGCTGGAAGCAAAACCCTTTATAAATAAGACAAATTTGGTTTTTAAGTCAATGGAGGCAAGATGGAATGGAAGTACAGATTATCATGTTGGAGATGAGATAAAAAAAGGTGAAATTACATTGATAGTAAGATATGATAAGATTACTTCTACGGGCAAGGTTACAGATACAAGAACTATTGCACATAGTCAGTTTACAATATCTCCGACAGCAATACTATCAGATGGTGCAAATAATGTGACAGTAACTTATCAGAATAAGACTACAAATGTAGTAATAAAAGGCTCAGGTACTAAGGGACTTGAAATTATTTATTCCGGTGATAAAAATATAGTGGTAGGAAGTTCCATAGATATTAAGAAGGTAAAAGCAAATATTGTATACAGTAATAATGATAAGAAGCCTGTAAATGCTAAGGATCTTACATTTGAAAATTTGGAGGTAAAAGCACCCGGACCACATGAGGTGATAGTAAAATATGGAGACATAAAGGGGAAGCTTACTGTAAATGGAATAGCTAAGAATCCGGAAAAAATATCGGCAACATATACAGGAACGGATTTGGTTGTAGATTCTAAGATAGATATTTCTCAAATAACGGTTGAAGTTATCAATAATGATAAAACTAAGGATAGGATTACTACAGGTTTTACTATTTCGCCGGAGAAAGTAACCAAGGTCGGACCAAATATTATTACAGTAACCTATAAGGGTTATAGCGATACTGTTACAATTAAGGCTACGGAGATGTTACCGACAAACATCACGGCAACCTATAATGGTAGTCCCGTTATAGAAGGTCAGACTATTAATAAGTCAAGTATCTTAGTTACAGCCTATTATCCAAATGGAACTAATAAGACAGTATCGGATTTTGAACTTTCTACAGAAACGATGAATAAGGTGGGGATGCAGGATGTAATTGTTAAGTATAAAAACCTTACAGCTACTATTTATGTGCCGGTAATAGCAAAGATGGTTACTAAATTGGAAGCCGTATATAGTGGAGGAGCTTTAGAGCAGTTCCAATCCATAGACAGAAAAAAACTTGTGGTCACAGCTACATTTAATGACGGAAGCAGGTCAAATGTTGATGATTATATGATAAGCACAACTACAGCTTCCAAGGTGGGAGAGAACCTGTTTACTGTAAACTACGGGGCAAAGAGAGCGACTTTTACCGTGGAAGCTCTTGCAAGGCGAATAACCGGAACCGGTACTTTAAAATCAGAAGTAGGAAGCGGAGAGTATAGTTCTACTATTACAGCTTTTATTCAGGATCAGGTAGTAAGAGAGGGAATAAAGCTTGAAACTGAAGAGATAGAGGAATATATTATTAAACCTGCAATAAAAAGGGTAAATAATGCAAATACAAAAAAATACATAGCCTTTGATTTGAATGTAGACAGCTTTCAGTTTGATGAAAATCAATATATGACAGCTGAATTCACAGTGCCGGACGGTTTTGATCCTGCAAAGGTAGCAATTTTCTTCACACCGGATAGGAAAAAGACTATGATACAGCTGACCGGAGGGCTTGTAGCAAGTAATCTATACAGATTCTATGTATATGAATCAGGCTCTTATGTGATTATGCAAAACAATAACAATGATGTGACTATGCAGGAGATGAGAGACAATGACCAGAGAAAGCCGTTTATGGTAGTTGCTATAGATAGGAGTTTGCCGGTTAAGACAAAGTCTAAGATTAAACCTTATGTATTGTTTTCTGCTTATAAAAATGAAGAATTTACTTATGAAGTAGATAATGAGGATGTTTTAACAGTAACAAAGACAGGTGAAATGACTACCAAGGCGGCAGGAACTGCAAGTGTAACAGTAACCGCAAAGAGCGAAGGTTTATCTGAAACTTTTGAGATTACTGTAAAAGGAAATGTTGAGGAATAAATTTTATTTATTTGAAAGGAAGATATATGTCAGACTTAACTAAAGAGATAGAAAAACGCAGAACCTTTGCGATAATATCCCACCCTGATGCGGGAAAGACCACACTTACTGAGAAGCTTCTGCTCTATGGAGGAGCAATTAACCTTGCAGGTTCGGTAAAGGCAAGAAAGACCAGCAGACATGCAGTGTCAGACTGGATGGAAATAGAAAAGCAGAGAGGAATCTCAGTTACTTCTTCAGTAATGCAGTTTGAGTATGGAGGATGCTGTATAAACATACTTGATACTCCGGGACACCAGGATTTCTCAGAGGATACTTATCGTACTCTTATGGCAGCTGATTCAGCGGTGATGGTGGTTGATGCAAGTAAGGGTGTGGAGGCTCAGACTATAAAGCTTTTTAAGGTATGCGTAATGAGACATATACCTATTTTCACATTTGTAAATAAGTTAGACCGTGAGTCAATGGACACTTTTGAACTTATGGATCAGATAGAGAGCATTCTTGGTATAAAAACATGCCCTATTAACTGGCCTATAGGATGCGGCAAGAATTTTAAGGGAGTTTATGACAGAAATACCGAAACTGTAATGGAATTCAAGGCTGCAAATGCAGGGACAAAGGAAGTAGAAACAAGCTATTTTGATATAAAGGATGAAGGAGCTAAAGACTCTTTAGGTAACGATAATTTTGAGAAATTAATAGAAGAACTTGAACTTTTAGACGGTGCCTGCCCTGAATTTGATCAGGAAAAGGTAAGTAGGGGAGAGTTAAGCCCGGTATTCTTCGGGTCTGCACTTACCAACTTCGGTGTGGAAACCTTTTTGGAGCATTTCCTTAAAATGACTTATATACCATCTTCCAGAAATACAGATAAAGGAGAACTTGATCCGCTTTCAGATACATTTTCAGCCTTTGTTTTTAAGATTCAGGCTAACATGAATAAGATGCATCGTGATAGAATAGCATTTATGCGTATCTGCTCCGGTAAGTTTGAGGCAGGTATGGAAGTTAATCATGTGCAGGCAGGAAGAAAAATAAGGCTTGCACAGCCGCAGCAGATGATGGCACAGGAGAGAAAAATAGTAGAAGAGGCATATGCAGGAGATATTATAGGTATTTTTGATCCGGGTATTTTCTCAATAGGAGATACTGTTTGCTCTGCGAATGAGAACTTTAGGTTTGCAGGCATACCTACCTTTGCTCCGGAGCATTTTGCAAGAGTTCGTCAGGCAGATACTATGAAGCGTAAGCAGTTTGTAAAGGGAATAGAGCAGATTGCACAGGAAGGTGCTATCCAGATATTCCAGGAATATAGTCAGGGATTTGAGGAAATACTGGTGGGAGCAGTGGGTGAACTTCAGTTTGATGTACTTAAGTTCAGGCTTTTACAGGAGTATAATGTGGAGATACGCCTCGAAACCCTGCCATATGAGCATATTCGCTGGATAGAGAATAAGGATGTGGATATGGACGGCCTTTCACTTACTATGGATGCTAAGAGAATCAAAGATATGAAGGGTAGACCTTTGCTTATATTTACTCACCCTTGGAGTATTCAAACAGTGCTTGAAAGGAATGAGGGACTGAAACTGTCTGAATTTGGTAATGCGGAGATGTAGTACACAAAAAGTGAAATATTTTAAAATATCGACATTTCATAAGTATCTCCAAAATGCTTATTACAACGATTATAGTGCTTCTGTGGATAAAGGTAAAGCATAGAATAAATTGGACCGGTTAATTTATTTACTGACTTTAATTACATTGACAATTTATAATTTTAATGACATAATAGTGCGTGCCTATGTTAGATAGAGCTAACCAACACCTGTACACTACAGTATGAATCAGGTACTATCTGACAGAAGCTTTACACTTGTATGCTGTAAGGTTGTCAATATCAGGCAAGATATTGAAATAGCCTTTGCATAAATAAACACATGTATACACAGATGCACAAAGTGCATCAAAATCAAGAAAGGGAGAGTATTAAGTCCAATGAAAAAAAGATTACTATGCAGTATCATGTCGGCAACTTTGGCAGTAAGTTTTATAACAGGGTGTTCATCGGGAAATTCAAACACTACATCAAAAACTGCTTCAAGCACTACAACATTGGGGAAGTCATCGGCTTCTCAGTCGAAAAGCAGCTCAGCTGCCTCAAATAACAGTTCGGGCAGTCCTTCGGCAGAAACATCAGGCGATTATGTATATGCAAAGATAGCTGTTCCTTATGCTGATTTCTACTATGGTGAGCTTAATAATGTTGAACCGGAGAGCGATCCGGCTAGTCTTGCACCACAGCTTGACAAGGAAGATGCCGTTGAACAGGTCGGATTTAGAAAAAAAGGCTTCTATGATGCGGTAAGTTCTCCTACAATAGACAAGGTTGAGTACTTTACTGCAGTGAACACTGTGGTGGAGGGAGAAAAATCCGAGTATTTCGGCCCTAAGGAAGTGAATGTTGCAATTTCCAAAAAACTGTATGAAGAGGCTCAAAAAGCTATACAGGATAAAAAGGAATCGAAAAACAAGCTTTTGGAATTTGTAGAAGAAATTAAAGCAACAGATGATAAAGAGCCTGTTGAATATAAGGTTATAAATTCCGACGGAGTGCTTAGCAAGACTATAGGAAAGGTTGAAAAAAATGCTGATGCAACAGCTGAGATTACAACCACCTCAGCCTATGGCAATTATGAGATTACTATAAATGGTGTTGAGATAGATCCTGAGGTTATGCAGGGGGCGATTATTGAAACCTCGGATGGTGAAAGATTTGGTCTTAAGCATCTTGATAATTTATGGCTAAAAGCCAATGAAATATCATTTTCAGCTAAAGAGTTCACAGACATGAATCATAATGCACCAAAAGAATATGAGAGATTCAAAGATATACCGGGAAAGACCATAACAAAGGTAACCTATATGCTTGCCAATACAGATGATGTTGAGATAGACACATCACTTTACTGCAAAGAGCTTGCTCCTGATAGCTATAAACTTAGCGGGGATGAAACAGTAAGTTATAGTAACAAGGGTACAAAAGTAAATTATAAGCTTGAGACAGGTGATCAGAAGTATGCTTTTGAAAGAGCAGTTTACAGAAAAATGAATGTTGAAGCCAGCATCAATTCTAAAAAAGATGGCGTTCTTGTACTTCCTAAGGAATGCACACCGGGTAACTACCAGCTTATATTCTCAAATGACAAATATTCTGACCTGTCATTTATGTGCCTTGTAGAATCCGGTTTGAAAGCGGGTAATTTCAGCTTCAAGGACAACAAGCTTTCTCTTAAGAAAAATTCTAAGGGAATTGACATCGCAACCTACCTTGGTTCTATAACCTCTGCAAAGGTCGGAGAGATAGAGTACAGAGGAGGCAGAGGAAGGATGTTCGGTGCAACTGTGTTTAATGATGACGGAAGCATCAAGCTTGATGCCGCATATAATTCTGATTCAGGTTCAGAGCCTGTATTCACCGGTTCAGATACATATAAGGTAACACTTACTGCCGATGGATACCCTGATGTTGAATTTGAGGTAAAAGCTAAATAAGCATAGTAAATTTAACACATTTAAGTCCAAATTATTAACAAAATATCTTGCGCAATATCGTAATCAGGCAATAAGCTTAAAATCATGATGTTAAACAGATATTTGGTAATATCACCCCATAGTCACGGATGAAAAGACTGCATAGCCGTCGTTAGCACACGAATTGAGCTGTACGTGACCTATGGGGTGAATATTTGGGTTAAAGTAAGCAAATGAAAGGACTTTAGTATTTGATTTTATGAAACTTATAATATGTCTGATCTGTTCTATATGGTTTTTTGCAACATTTAATAATCAGGTAAAAAAACATGCAGCGGCATTTTACATTATTACAGTGCTTATGTCTGCATTTACCGTATTTGTTCCCCACAAATTTCTCCCGCCTTTGTTAGTTATGTTTATAAATAAAATATTTGTAGGAGGAGTGCTTCAGGGAGCAATATTTATAATTGTAATGTATGTAAGCGTACTGCCGCAAAAAAACCGGATTCGTATAAAACTAAGCAAAGTAAGGGGAGAAATGGCGATAATAGCGGCTCTTTTTACATTGATACATAATATATCTTATGGTAAAAGATACTTTATGCTTTTATTTACAGATATATCTGCTTTAAAGCCCTATGAGGCTGCGGCTGCACTGCTTTCAGCATGTATGATAATGCTGCTTGTACCACTTACTGTAACCTCTTTTAACATTATAAGAAAGAAGATGTCAGGAAAGAGCTGGAAAAAGCTTCAGAGACTTTCGTATATTTTCTATGCACTTTTATATTTTCATATAGTTCTGATATTTTCAAGAGGACTTTTAACAGGGAGGCTGACATACCTTATTGATTTATATATTTATACCTTAATTTTCGGAATATATGCTGCATTAAGGCTGATTAAGTATTTTAAAAGGAAAGCAGGTAATGTGACATCAAAGAGAGAAAACGGTGCAGAAAGCTTTAATACGGCTGATTATATAAAAGGCAAAACTATTTTAAGCACAGCGCTCTTTTCGGTTGTTATGCTCGCAATATGTGTATATTCAACCTATATATACAGCAGCGCGGATATTAATAATATAGTAGAGGCAAAAGCCGATGTACAGATTCAAGATAAAATCGATGCAAAGACAGGAAGCAATCGAAAAGAAACTTCAGAGGCTGACAATGGCGGAAACGGTTCAGCTAACAAAGCAGATACGACTCAGAATGAGCAGGGCAAGAATGTGCAGGAACAGCAAAACTTAGTTGCAGGCGGTGAGGGCTTTAAGGATGGCGAGTTTGAGGGAAGTGCCGTAGGCTACAATGGTAAGCTGACTGTAAGTGTGGTTGTCGAAGGTGGAAAGATAAAGGATATAAAGATAGTCAAGCACATTGATGATGAAGAATATTTTTATCCTGCAAGAGACAAGATTATACAGTCGATTCTTGAAAAACAGAGCACGGATGTTGATGCCGTAAGCGGAGCGACAACAAGCTCGGATGCTATAATAAAGGCAATAAAGAGGGCATTGGGGGAGAAAAAATAGAGTTTTTTTCTTTTTTTGGTTTTGTGGTGATTTCAATTATAAGGAACTAACTCTCTTTTGTATAGGGTTAGGTGTCACATCTGTTGTATTCTTACAAAATATAAAAGAATGATAATCAAATCATCTTGAAATCGGGATAAATTTGTAGTAAAATAAAATGGTGGTGTCCTATAAATTAAGGGCAGTCTAATTTTATGATAAGCTTTAAGGAGGAATTTTTAATGATTTCAGCAGGCGATTTTAGGAATGGCCTTACAGTCGAGATTGACAACAGTGTTTTCCAGATAATTGAGTTTCAGCATGTTAAGCCGGGAAAGGGTGCAGCTTTTGTGCGTACCAAACTTAGAGACATAAAGAACGGTGGTGTTAAGGAGACTACATTCCGTCCTACTGAGAAATTTCCTCAGGCAAGAATAGACAGGAAGAATATGCAGTATATGTATGCTGATGGTGATATGTTCAACTTCATGGACAATGAAACTTATGAGCAGTTTGGACTTACTTCCGAGCAGGTTGGAGACGCACTTAAGTTTGTTAAGGAAAATGAGACAGTATCAATGCTTTCACATAACGGAATGGTATTCTCGATAGAGCCTCCTATGTTTGTAGAGCTTGAGATTACCGATACTGAGCCGGGATTTAAGGGAGATACTGCTACAGGTGCTACAAAGCCTGCAGTAGTTGAGACAGGTGCTACAGTTTATGTACCTCTCTTTGTAAATCAGGGTGATAAGATTCAGATTGATACAAGAACAGGTGAATATTTAAAGAGAGTATAATTTTACAGGCTGTCACAGAGGGTGACAGCCTATTTAGGTTTAAAAGGAGAACATATGTATAAGGCAGTGTTATTTGATATGGACGGACTTATATTAGATACTGAGAAACATTATCAAAAAGCTTGGATACAGGCGGCAAATGAGATGGGATTTAAGATGACGGTGAAGGAACAGCTTTATCTTAGAAGCTGTACAAAAAAATATGCAGAGCCTATTATGCAGGAGTTTTTTGGAAGCGGTTTCGACTATGATAAAGTAAGAGACAGGCGAAAAGAAATAATGGAAGAAGACTTAAGAAAATTTGGTATAGAGAAGAAGCCGTTTGTTGATGAGATTTTAGAATATCTTAAAGAAGGAGGGATAAAAAGAGCCTTAGTTACTGCTACACCGGAAAAAAGAGCAAGGCAATGTTTAAGAGAAGTAGGGCTTGAAGAGAAATTTGACCAAATTATTTGTGCAGATATGGTTGAGAATGGAAAACCCGAACCGGATGTATATATTTTTGCCTGTGAAAAGATAGATGAAAAACCATCTGACTGTCTTGCACTTGAGGATTCTCCCAATGGGGTGCGTTCTGCAAATGGAGCAGGAGTAGATGTAATTATGGTACCTGATCTTTCAGAGCCGGATGAGGATATATCTAAAATTATAATAAAAAGAGCAGAAAACTTAGGAGATGTGATAAGTTTCCTGCAGAATTTATCTCATTAGATGCATTTTAACAGCCAACCTTATTAAAGAGCGGCCACCGGGGAAGTTTTTTAATTCAGTTTTGCTGATGCCTTTTAGTAGAAGTTCAAATACAAAAAAGGTAAAAATACCGATCGGAAGGGCTGCCATAAGTCCGAAGTAATATTTTCCGGATAAATTAGTTGTAATATTGTATACAAAATATACCAAGACTCCCATTATTCCGGAGGCAACTGAAGGGATGATACAGGTTTTGAATATTTCAATTCTTATATGAAGCCTGAATCTGATAATGAGGAAGCTGAGTACTATTACTATCGCAGGCATAAGCATTCCTCCAAGTACAAGAGCAAGTACTGCGGTATCGGTATATTTTAAAAGTAAGAAGATAAATGCAATATCTATAAGCATAGCAATCATATTTATTATGACAGGGATGACCATGCTGTATATGCTCTGTATTATAGTACTGAACAGAATGGAAACTGTGTAAAGGGCAATTGTACCTGACCCTATCAGCATAATCTTTTCTATGATGGGGTCTGTATCTCCAAAAAGCAGCCTGATTATAGGAGCACCTAAGATTGCAAGCCCGACAGTGGATGGAATGGCAATCATGAGATTAAATTTCAGAGCCAGCCTAACCTTTTTTTCTACTTCTTTCTTCGTACTTAAGATATTACCCCTGACTAAAGAAGGAATGGAAGCGGTAGTAATTGCACTTGTGATTCCCATTACAATATTACATAATAAAAGAAATTTCCCCTCATATATTCCGTAAAGTGAGGTGTATGCTTCTTTTGCCATACCTTTGAGATGGAGAATATTATTAAATAAAGTCATAGAAATAAGACCGTTACTGCGTACGAGTATTTGGCTTAACATAACAGGCACAACAGTTGCAAGTATTATTTTTATCAGGTAAGGCATAGAATCAGGTTCAGATTTATCCCTGAGTCTTTGTCTTTTAAGTGTAGGTATATTTAAAATGAGGAGTAGATAAATGATTATAAGTCCAAAGAGAGTTCCGGCAAATGTACCGGTAACACCTCCTGCAGCACCATGTGCAGCAATATCCAAGGATGCACTATGAGATTTTGCAAATGTGAATGCAGCCCAAACACTCACTATACCATTTATTATCTGTTCAAAAAACTGTGAAAGTGCAGTAGGCACCATTGTTCCCTTGCCTTGGAAAAAACCTCTTATAACTCCAAGTACTGCACTGACAAGGACAGTAGGTGCAAGAGCTTTTAGTGGTATTTGTATTGCCGGATTGGCAAACATATGTGTGGCAATAAAGCCTGCACCAAAGTAAACACCGGCAGATAGAAGCCCACCGGAAATTATTGAGACAATCAGAGCACCTATAAGGATTTTCCAAGCATTGTTATATTCCCGTTTGGCAGTCTTTTCTGATACGAGTTTAGATACTGCCATAGGCATACCGTAAGAGGAAATGATGAAACAGAAGTTATATATTTCAAAGGCATAGCCATAATAACCTATTCCTTCATTTCCGAGTATTCTAGCCATCGGAACTCTATATACAAGTCCTATGATACGGACAAGTATAGAAGTAATTGCAAGTATACTGCCTTGGACTAGAAAATTATCGTTATGTTTTTTATATTGTGAACTCATTATATATTCCATTTCTTAAGTATAAGTTTGTATATACTTCATTCTACCTTTTTTTAGTGAGAATATCAACTTTTTTTGGTTTTGACTTTATTCTGACTCAGTAATCTATTATCATGTTAAGCCTAAGGAGGATTGTATGAAATTAACTAAGATTATATCGGCAGTTTTTTTTGGATTTAGCATTGCTGCAGGGCTATTCTCATACAAAGCTTTAGCATCTGAACAGGTATTTCATGACCGGTATTTTAATTCCCAGTGGGGACTTGATAATGCCAATGATATAGACATAGATTTTCCGGAAGTAAGGGCTAAGTACAGTGGAGGCCAACAGGAAACTATAGTTGCTGTAATAGACACAGGAGTAGATTATACTCATGAGGACTTGCAAGGTGCACTTTGGGTTAATAAGGGTGAAATTCCGGAAAATGGTATAGATGATGATGGAAACGGATATATAGATGATGTACATGGATGGAATTTTTATGATAATAATAATGTTTTATATGATGGAACAGAGGATATGCATGGTACACATGTTACAGGAATCATAGCGGCAACCATGAACTCAAAAGGTATAGCAGGAGTTGCAGGAAGCAGCAGTGTAAAAGTTATGGTCATCAAGGTCATGAAGGACGAGTCAGGTTACACATATAACATTATAAATGCAATACATTATGCAGAAAAAATGGGAGCGAAGATATGTAATTTAAGTTTTGGAACGGAAAGTACAGATAAAGATTTGGAAGAAGCTATCAAGAATTCAAAAATGCTTTTTGTGATTGCGGCAGGTAATGGAGATGCTATTACATCCATAGGCAATGACATAGATTTAAAGCCTATGTATCCGGCATCATATGTCTATGATAATATTATTTCGGTGGCAAATTTACAAGAAGACGGGAAGCTTCACCCAAGTTCTAACTATAGCTATACTGCTGTGGATATTGCTGCACCGGGTACAAAGATACTTAGTACCATAGATTCGGCAACATACAATATTTTACCGAACATATCAGCTCCTTATGGCTATTTGAAGGGAACATCTATGGCAGCTCCATTCGTTACCGGAACAGCGGCATTATTGTATTCAGATTTTCCGGGAATTACTATTTCTCAGATAAGGCAGTCTATTTTAAACGGAACCAAAACTCTGCAGTCCCTATCTGGTAAGGTAGCTACCGGAGGAATGTTAAGTGCACTGGGAGCTTATAATTATGCCTATAATAATTATCAATCTTTTTTGTTTTTTAACAAACAGGTAGAAGAAGCAAATAGAGAAGAAGCTAAAAGACTGGAAGAAATAAAAAATGAAGAGGAGAAAAAGTTGGAAGAGGCTAAAATAGCTGAGGAAGAAAGAAGGAAGGCTGAGGTAAAGAAGCAGGCTGAATCAGAAAAAATAGAGAAGCAGAAAAAAATAAAGGAGTTAAAAGACTCTATTAAATTTTATAAGACCAAAACAGGAAAAATACGCATAAAGATTGAAAAAAAAGGTATCGCAATAGTGAGGGCGGTAAAAGGAAAGAAAGAGGTTAAGTATTTTGAAAAGGGTACAAAAGGCTATGAGATTAAGCTGAATAAAAAAAATCAGGTGGTTTTGAATCTGAAAAAGGGTATAGCCACATTTTATGTGATGGACAAACAAGGTAATGAAGTTATAAAGAGAGTAGTTGTAAAATAACTACTCCCATGTAAATATTTTTGATTTATCTATATACTTAGCTGACCGGGTTATAAGAAATTCGGTCAGTTTTTTATTTTCTACGAGGCCGTATGAATATACACCATTTTCAAGAG
>NZ_JBQNBU010000029.1:0-25507 GCF_052169795.1 Catonella sp. | reverse complement strand
TTTTGGGAGTTACTTTAGTGCTTAAAAGATTTTCATATATAGGTGACGGACTTTCTCATGTAGCCTTTGGGGCTATGGCGATAGCAAGTGTAATCGGACTTACCGACAAAATGATAATTATTCTCCCGGTTACTATAATAACGGCAATTTTCCTGCTTAAGACAGGGCAAAACAGCTCTATAAAAGGAGATGCGGTTATAGCTATGCTCTCTGTAGGAGCATTGGCTATAGGTTATATGCTGATGAACATATTTAATACAAAGGGCAATGTGTCGGGAGATGTGTGTACCACCCTTTTTGGCTCTACATCAATACTTACGTTAAGCAAGGAAGAGGTTATCGTCTGCATAGTATTTTCCGTACTTGTAATGGTGTTTTTTGTATTGTTTTACAATAGGCTTTTTGCAGTTACCTTTGATGAAAATTTTTCAAAGGCAACAGGAGTAAAAACCGACAGATATAATCTTTTGATTGCAATAATAATAGCTGTAATCATAGTTTTGGGAATGAATCTGGTAGGTTCGCTCCTTATTTCAGCCTTGATAATCTTTCCGGCACTTTCAGCTATGAGGATTATCAAGAACTTTAAGGGAGTGGTAATTTTTTCTGCATCTTTATCTGTAATCTGTGCTGTAACAGGAATGCTGATTTCAATCTTGGCTTCTACTCCTGTAGGCTCTACAATAGTAGCAGCTGATATGACAGCATTTTTAATCTGTGCTATAATAGGAAAAATTAGGGGTTAGAAGCTCACGATTTAAACACATTTTTCTGTTTTAATTACTCTAGGAGGGTAGTGACATGAAAAAATGTGTTTTTTTATTTGCAGCCTTAGGGGTAATATTTACAATTACAGCCTGTAACAAAGGACAGACAGGAACTAAATTGCAGAAACAGAACTTAGTAGAAAAGACTATAAGTAACCAGATAAATAAGGAAATAGATGAACAGGTTAAAAAGCTTGAAGACGAAGAAAAGAAAGGGACAAGTTCTAATCTAAGCTCAGAGGGACAGATTGTTACAGAGAATGGACAGGTACTGGGAGCAACTTCCGACTTTGAAGCCAAGCTTAAAGAAGCAAAGAATCAGAAGGCAGTGGATGGAATAGACTATGATTTAACTAATATGGGAAGTGATATGGTATATGCTACGGTTTATCTGATGATGACAGAACCTGATGATTTTGAAGGTAAAAAATTTAAGATGAGGGGGCAATATCTTTCAGCCTATTATGAGCCGAGGGATGCTTATTACAACTATTGTTTTATATCTGATGCCGCAGGGTGTTGCAGTCAGGGTATAGAATTTGCCACAAAAGAGAATCTTAAGTATCCTGACGATTTTCCGAAAGATGAAACAAATATTGAGGTTGTGGGTGAATTTGAAAGTTATATGGAGGATGGTAAATTGTACTGCCACTTGAAAGATTCTCACATGACAGTGCTTAAGGATAAGAAAATTAGATAAGATTAATCGTATAGAAAAATATGATGAATTACATTCTATAAATGAAGATAGGTATATAACTATTGGGGAAATTAATGGAATTGCAGTTGTTGTAATGGTAGTATATACGGAAAGAGAAAACGGTATAAGGATTATATCAGCAAGATTAGCTACAAAACTGGAAAAGGAGGCTTATTATAATGATTAAAAATATTGATGTTACCCGTAAACCTACACCTGAACAGATTAAAATGCTTGAAAATGCGAAGAAATTAACCGTTTATGAAGATGATGAATATCCTGCTTTTACTGAGGAAGAATTATCAAAGTTTAAGAGGATTTCTGATGAGAAGAAAATAGGCAGGCAAAAACAGACAGTTACCCTGCGTTTATCCGGACAGGCACTTAGTAAGGCAAAATCTTTGGGTAAAGGTTATACTTCAATCCTTAGCCGTATCCTGGAGAGTGCATTAGAAGATCCGGAGCTTGTTAAACACTATCTTTAGTATGCGGTAACTTTAGCAGTGAAAGGGAAATACAGAGTTAAATGATAAGGGGATGTCTCTAATGAGAAGTGATATGCTCCCTTCCATGCAGTAAGAGATTTTGTTTTTCTCTTGTCTACCTAGAAGGGAGCATATCATATAATACGATAGCCCCCCTTTTTTTGTTTGTCAACTTCTTTTAGATTGACTAAAAACAAAAAATATGTTAATATACCAGTAGAATATACCGCTGGTATATTATATTAATAGGAAATTTTGGAGAAATAAGATATGACTATATCAGAAACACAGAGAAAAATATTGGAAGTGGGCAAAAAAGAGTTTTTAGATAAGGGATTTAAAGACGCTTCACTCAGAAAAATAGTAGCGGAAGCAGGTTTTACTAAGGGAGCATTTTACGGATACTACCCGGATAAAGCAGCCTTATTTGAAGCACTTGTATCAGAAGCTGCCGATGGACTGGTTTCCATGTTTAAGAATGCACAGGAGGCTCATTTTGAGCTTATCTCTGACGATAAAACAGCAAACAGCAGAGAGCTGTCAACTGAATATTTGAGATATTTTATAAATTATGTATACGACAATTTCGAAGAATTTAAACTTGTTATATGCTGCTCAGAAGGCACAAAATATGCTAATTATATTCACGATTTGGTGGAGCTTGATGTGGAGCGTACTGAAAAATACTACCAGATGCTAAGAGAAAAGGGGAAGATTGAAGGTACGGTCAGCCATGAACTTCATCATATGATTACCAGTGCCTATTTTACGGCAGCCTTTGAAACAGTAGTACATGATATGCCAAGGGAACAGGCACTTGGCTATATAGAAGAACTTGCAATTTTCTTTAATTCAGGCTGGGACGGACTTTTAAGGCTTTTATAAGCCTTAAAAATATGAGAATAGGTTAGGGGAACTAATTATTTTGATTTTTTTAGAATATTTTGCATTTTTATTAAACTAGGAATGAAGGGTAATGAAATATAGATAAACTAAGGTTTGACAGAAGCCAGACCTTGGGCATGGGTGGTAAAAAATGTGATTTTTGTTTTAAAGCAAGATAGGAAATGAAAAAGGGGGACTTTTATTATGGATGTACGAAATAAATTACTTACTGAAAATCCATGGAAACTGATGATAACCCTAAGTATTCCGGCAATTTTAGGGCAGTTTATAGTAGGGCTTTATGTCTTTGTGGATTCAATCTATGTAGGTCAGATGGTAGGTACAAATGCTATGAGTGCGGTATCGGCAGCCTCACCCTTTGTTCTTGTGAATAATGCCATTGCTGTACTTGTGGGTATAGGTTCGGGTTCGGTACTTTCCAGAGCAGTTGGCAAGAAGGATCAGGAAACCATAGACAAGATTATGGGGAATCTGGCCTTTTTGGTAATTTTACTTTCATCTTTAGTAATGCTTGTAGGGATAATATTTGCACCAAAATTTCTTAGCCTCTCAGGTGCAAGCGGAGAAGTCCTTGAAATGGGAGTTTCTTACCTTAGAACTGTTTATATTGGCTCGATATTTGTAAACTTTATGCAGGGAGCAAATATGGTTATTCGTGCCGAGGGGCGTATGGGAATTGCTATGGGAATAATGGCATCAGGAGCGATTCTTAATATTATCTTAGATCCGGTGTTTATTTTGTTACTTCCTTCCCGTGGACCACAGGCGGTGGCAATAGCAACGGTTATATCACAGTTTGTACAGGCAATAGTGACTTTAATCTATTTCCTAAAAAATAGCCCGGTAGTGCGCTTTCATGGAATAAAACCTGCTAATGAACTCAATCCTGAGATATTTTCTGTGGGTGCAAGTGCAATGCTTATGCAGATAATGATGCTTGTGCAGATGACGGTTGTGTATAATACGGCAGTGCGTTTCGGCGGAGATAACCAAATTGCTCTTATGGGAGCGGCACAAAGGGTTATGCAGCTTGCTTTTGTCCCTATATGGGGAATGAGTCAGGGTATGCAGCCGGCAGTCGGTACTAATTATGGTGCGAAAGAGTACGAGAGAGTTAAAAAATTAACAAACATATTTATTATAGGCTCTACCTGCCTTGCAAGTATATTTTTCCTTATTATTGAAATATTTCCGACTCAAATTTTGTCAGCCTTCATTACAAATACAGATATTGTGGCAGCCGGTTTAAGGGATTTCAGACTGATGTATTGCATTTTCCCTACTTATGGACTGTTAATTATGGTGGTTACATATTTTCAATCATTGGGGAAAGCAAAGAAAGCAGGGCTTTTGGTAATGCTAAGACAGCTTGTACTGGTTGTTCCTTTAGTGCTGATACTGCCACATTTGCTTGGTGGAAATGTGCTTGGAGTATGGCTTGCACTTCCTTTGAATGATATTATTATTTTGCTGGTGGCACTTGTTTTGATAAGGAAGGAATATAAGAACTTGAAGTAAATATATGGTAAGTGATAATGTTCTATATTCAGAAAATGTAGAGTTATTCATTTTATTTGAATATAAGATTTTTACGATAATTCGTCAGTACATGTAATTGATGAAAAATTTAATGAAGTGATGAAGCTTAGAATAGGTGGAAATTAAAAGGTGTAAAATTAAGTGGCTGTCGCAATAGGTAAAAGTATAACAAGATATAGTGAATTTGTCATCAAATTATCACTGTATTTTGTGTATCTCATTCTTAATGCGACAGCCCTTTTTTACCGGGAAATTTATTCGGGGAATTGTACCGGACAAATAAGTAGCATTACACAATATATACAAAAGCATAAATTGTGGTTATAATTTAGTTTAATTAAAAGATACAAGTGCCAAAACATAAAAATACCATAACAATATAAATATAGAGAGTGAAATTATGAAAATACAAAATACCACAGTTACACGATCCTTCAAGGAAAACTTAAAAAATATAATTCTGCATGAATCCTTTATAAGAGCTTTAGGACTTGAAATAATGGGGGTATTCCTTGTTGTATGTATGGGATTATTATGGGGAATATACAAGAACCATACTGTAAACAGTAATGTAAAAACTAATTTAAATAAGGCAATATCTTCTTATGATAAATTTCTGTTAAGTCTTGAAGAAACGGAGAATATTTTGCTTGCAGATGTATCTACTGTATGGCAGCATACTATACTCACAAATTTATATAAAGTTTATTTTGAAACAGGTCTTACAGCAGATATTTACATGTTGGATGGCAATAAAAATGTGTATGTGGGCAATGTTACACCAATATCTGAAGAAGAAAATAATATAATTTCCAGACAATGGAATATAGTAGAACTTACAGAGGCACACCCTGATAAACTTAATATTTATATATCCAAGGGAAAAGAAAAGGCAGTATTTTTAGGAAGGGCAGTAAAGGATAGAGGCGGAAGAACAGCATATGCAATCTTAAGAATAAATGCGAACAGATTTAACTCCTTATTTTCTTCAGACAGAGTAAGGGTAGCTCTTACTCAAAAAGACTATTGGGCTATAATGCCGGAAATATACAGGCTTACCGATAATATAGGAAAACTTAATGAAGATTTTAGAGACAGACAGGGGCTTAGGCTGATTGAGAATGGTTTCTATTATGTCTATAATGAAAGGCTTGATTATGAAGGATTTTCTATATATACAATTTCAGACTATACAGTTGCCGCAAAGGTAATTATATCTATTTTAATAAGTTCAGTTCTTGTCTTTATAATAATTTTTACATTTGGCTCAGTAGGTATAGATAGGGCAGCAAGGAAATCAACAAAAGATATAAGTCTGTTAAATGATGCTTTCTTAAGTGTTTCAAGTGGAGATTTAGACACAAATCTTGAGATACATAGCAGTATAGAATTTGAAAACATAGGAAAATGCTTCAATGAAATGTTATGTAACTTAAAAAGACATATGAAAATGAATAAGGAGCTTGCGGAAGAAGTAGCTTATGAGCAGGTAAAACAGCTTGCAAGCCAGTTTAAGTCACATTTTTTATTTAATACCCTCGATAATATCAGGCATATCTGCCGTATTTCACCTGAAATCACAGAGCATATGGTACTGGCCCTGTCAGAAATTTTACGCTATAACGCAAGCAATCAGAATGAAAAGGTAAGTATAAAAGAGGATTTAAAATATATAAAACGCTATCTGGAAATAATGAGCATACGATACGGAGAGGATGTATTCACCTATGATATAGATATAGCTAAGGAAGCATCAGAATGTCAGGTATTGAAGCTTCTGATACAGCCTCTTGTAGAAAATGCAGTAAAATATGGTTTTGCGGATAATGAGAGTTTACATATATCTATAAAAACAGAAAAAAAAGGAAATGATATTTATCTAAGTTGTGAGGATAACGGACAGGGAATGAAGAAAGAAACTCTTGATAATATCATTGAAAATCTTTCTAATACTGAAAATAAAACACCTCATCTTGGTTTATATAATGTGCATAGAAGAGTATATCTTACATATGGACAGGGATATGGACTGATACTTGAAAATATTTCAGGGCTAAAAGCAAGTATAAAAATTCCGTTTGAAATGGAGAGTGAAAATGAATAGGCTAAAAGTAGTTATAGTTGAAGATGAATATTATGTAAGAAAAGGCATAATTAACTCTTTTGATTGGGGAGAACTTGACTGTGAGGTAGTAGGAGAAGCTGCAAATGGCAAAAAGGGAAGCGAAATAATTGAAGAGCTAAGGCCGGACATAGTTATAACTGATATAGAAATGCCTGTGATGGACGGCATAGAAATGGTGAGATTGTTAAAAAACAAACAAATAGAGGCGGGATATATATTTTTAACAGCCCATCAGAAATTTACTTATGTACATAGTGCATTAAAACTGGAAGCGGTAGACTATCTTCTAAAACCGTTTAGATACGAAGACTTGAAAAACAGCATAGAAAAAGTAAGAGAAAAATTACAATCAGGAAGTTCTCTGTCTCAGGAAAAAATTGAGATTGAAAAGGAGATACAGGCTAAAAATAATTATATAAAAGAGGCTGTTTTGTATGTAAGAAATAATTATGGAAAGGATATCTCAAATATTACTGCAGCAGAGCATCTGGATATAAATTCTGCATATTTTTGCAGACTGTTTAAGAAGGAAACAGGTTATACATTTGGACAATATCTGACACATTATAGAGTGAATGTAGCAGCAGGACTGCTTGCCAATTTTGATATTAGGGTAGCAGAGGTTGCTGAGCAGGTAGGCTATACAGACAGTAATTATTTTTCACAGATATTTAAGAAAATTATGGGAATTACACCAAAAGAATATCAGAATGAGAAAAAGTATATTGGATTTGAGCATATCTAATGTCAAAATTTTAAAGATAAAAGTCAATAACATATATAACATAAATTTTGATATTTAATTAAAATATAGTTATGGTTCAGGTAAGATATAAGCACGACGGATATGTATTTCTGATATTCCTCTAAATAACAAGTTTAACTTGTCTCGTCAGACTGAGTATCCGCTTGCCTGAACTATAAATTATATAATGTTATTTGGTTTTAATTTAGGGAGGATGGTTATGAAAAAGAAATTTTTATGCTGTTTATTAGCTGGGGCTATGGTATTTTCAATGACAGCTTGTGGCAATGGAGCTAAAAATGATGGTTCAGCGGGTATAGCGGCGGCAAGCAAAGATATGGCAGAGAATATGAGTCTTGAAGAGCTTGTAAAGGCAGCACAGGATGAAGCATCAGCTAAAGATGCCGGAACATTTATGGTATATTCCCCTACAAGCAGAGTTGAAAAAGCTTTGAATGCTTTTGCCGAAGAGTACGGCATAAAGGGTGAGTGTTATAATGAAAGCGGGCAGGATCTTTATACAAAGCTTACTACAGAATTAGAAGCAAATTCTAAGGAAACAGCCGATGTTGCACTTCTTCAGGATTCTTATCTGTTCCAGACTCAGTTAAAAGCTTTTGAATATGTGGAAAATTATATTCCGCCTTATATTAAGGATGATATTAAAGATGAGGATAAGAGTACGTTAGTATGTTATTACTACAATAAACTTTTAATTTATAACAATAAGGATGGAGCTAAAGAAATATCTAATGTATGGCAGCTTACAGAACCTGAGTACAAGGGCAAGATTTTTATGAAAGATATAAGTAAAGAGTCAGTTAATAAAAATTTCCTTGCAGGTCTAACAAGCCCGGAATTTTCAGATAAATTAGCTAAGGCTTATAAAGAGTTTTATGGTAAGGATATAACTCTTGATGAAGACTGTAAGAACGCGGGTTATCAATTTATAAGGAAATTTATGCCTAATGTGACATTTGGTTCAGGTGATGGGGATATAGCTACCGAACTTTCAGATGGAAATGGCGGCAATATTGGTCTTATAGTATATTCTAAGTTAAGAGATGACAGTGTAAAACAGGAAAATCTCACAGTGGCAGCTTATCAGGAGAAACAGCCTGACTGCTTCAGTGGTTTTATGTATCCTATGTATTTACAGATGATAAAGAATACAGACAGACCTTATACAGCAAGATTATTCATTTATTTCCTTATGACAGAAAAAGGATTTAAGTCTGCTTTTCAGACTAAGGCTGCTGATATAGGAACTTATTCTGCTAATACTAAAATAACTCCGTTAGAAGGTGACAAGAATCTTGATTTCTGGAAAAACTGCCTTGTTAAAGAAGATACAAATTATTTAAGTGAGGCGTATGCAAACGGAATACTTGACTTTATAACCTATTCTACAAGCAAGTAAAAAATACAAGGCTGTCGCTGATTTTTGCGACAGCCTTGTATGGTAGTAATGAGGGAGGACTTATGAACAATATGAGAAATCGTATAAAAGCATTTTTATCCAAACCTGCCAATATTATTTTGATTATATTTGCCGTAGCACTTTGTCTGCTTACGCTTTATCCGCTGATTGAGCTTGTAAGGCATACTTTTGTTGTACATGCTACGGATATGGCAGTATTTCCGGGATTAAAAAAAGATGCACTTACTCTTAAAAGCTGGGGTAAACTTTTGTTTACAGAAGCTAATAAATACAGCTTGATTAACTTTTATGGTCCTATGCTTAATTCTGTACTTCTGTCTGTCTTATCAGCAATATTTGCACTGATATTCGGCGGAACGGTAGCTTGGCTTGTAACAAGAACTAACTTAAAATGGAAAAAATTTATTTCAGGAGCATTTATTTTCCCTTACATATTGCCATCATGGACACTTGCGCTTTTTTGGCTTAATATGTTTA
This sequence comes from Catonella sp., assembly GCF_052169795.1. Taxonomy (GTDB): domain Bacteria; phylum Bacillota; class Clostridia; order Lachnospirales; family Lachnospiraceae; genus Catonella. Next base: position 16,322 of record NZ_JBQNBU010000029.1, on the reverse strand, counting down.
AGAATCCGGGAGTAGGTACAGGAGCAGCAGGATTTATATATTCTGTTACAGGATGGCAGGCACCACAGTGGTTTGTATATGGACTATTCCCGCTTGTTATAGTTACAGGGCTGCACTATGCACCATTTGCATATATTTTCATAGGCGGTATACTTAGAAATATGGATGCCAACCTTGAAGAGGCGGCAACTATGTTAAAGACAAGTAGACTTAGAATGTTAATACATATTACTTTGCCTATAGTAAAACCTGCAGTATTGTCTACATTTTTACTTGTATTTGCCAGTGTTATGGGCTCGTATGCAGTGCCTATTTATCTTGGTTCACCGGTGAATTTTTATGTGCTTACTACCAAGATGAAAACCTTGCAGACCACAGCCATAGGACAGGCATATATTATTGCAATGTTTATGGTAGCGCTTGGAGCCTTTGTAATGCTTGTAAACAATGTATTCATAGGAAAAAGACGTTCTTATACTACGGTTACCGGAAAATCATCACAAATATCTTTGATTGATTTAAAGGCGGGAAAGCATATAATAGCAGGTATACTTTCAGTAGTGCTTATATTTGTATGTGTAATGCCGCTTATATCTTTTGCACTTGAGTCAGTAATTATAAAATCAGGCGATTATTCTCTGTCCAATATGACACTTAATTACTGGATAGGAGAGGCAGGAACAGTTTCTACAACTGTAGGTGACAGTGGCATACTCAAGGAAGCAAGGCTGTGGCTGGCTGTTAAAAATTCTTTAACACTTTCCATAATCTGTGCCTTAGTGGCCGGAAGCTTTGGAATTATAATAGGTTATGCAGTAGTAAGGAAGAGAGGGACCAAGCTTGCGGGGATGGTAAGCGGTCTTTCATTCTTCCCGTATTTAATACCTTCAATGGCTTTTGGTGCTATATATCTTGCCATATCAACTAACTTTTCATTTTTAGCAAATTCATTCCTCATTCTGGTACTGGCAGGTGCGGTAAAATATCTGCCGTTTGCAGCAAGAGCCGGAATGAATTCTATGTTGCAGCTTTCTCCTGAAATAGAAGAAGCAGCAGCTATATATGGAGTGCCATGGGCAAAGCGTATGATTAAGATAATCATACCGATACAAAAAGCCGGTATAATATCAGGCTTCCTATTGCCTTTTGTATCTTGTATGAGAGAATTATCGTTATTCATAATGCTTGTAAGCTCGAAAACACAGACGCTTACAACTGTGCTTATGTCTTATAATGAGAGAGGAGCGGCACAGTATGGAAATGCAATCAACCTGCTTATTATTATGATTGTGGTATTTGTAAATCTTTCCATAAATAAGTTAACAGGTGCATCAATAGATAAAGGTGTTGGAGGTAATTAGTATGCCGGGAATAATATTAAAAAATATAAGAAAGCAGTTTGGTAATAAATTTGTAGGAGTGGATAATCTGAATATGGACATTGAAGATAGGGCATTTATCACATTGCTTGGACCTTCAGGCTGTGGGAAGACTACTACTCTTCGTATGATAGCAGGTCTTGAAACACCAACAGAAGGACAGATAATTATAGATGATACAGTGGTATTTGATGCTGAAAAAGGCATAAATGTATCACCGGATAAAAGAAACATAGGTTTCCTTTTTCAGAATTATGCTCTGTGGCCACATATGACTGTTTATAAAAACATAGCTTTTGGTCTTGAAAATCTAAAATGGAAAAAGGAAGATATTAAGGTTAGGGTGAATGAACTTTTAGCTATGCTTAAAATAGAAAAGTTTGCTGACAGATTTCCAAGTGAGCTCTCAGGCGGACAGCAGCAAAGAGTGGCAATAGCGAGAACTCTTGCTACCAAACCTAAGGTTTTATTTATGGATGAACCGCTTTCTAATCTGGATGCAAAACTAAGAAGTGAGATGCGTACTGAGCTTAAACGACTGCATATGGATACAAATTCTACTTTTATATATGTTACACATGATCAAATGGAAGCTATGACACTCTCAACTAAGGTTTGCCTTATGGAAAACGGAATATTGCAACAGTTTGCGCCTCCGCTTGAGATTTACAATAAGCCTAGAAATATCTTTGTTGCAGATTTTATGGGTAATCCAACCATTAATTTCATTGAGGCAAAGGTGTTATGTATAGAAGGAGATACGGCAGAACTGGAATTTTGTGGACTTAAGGCAAGATACAAGACAAAAGAAGCATTAAACGTAAAGGTTGAAACTGTGATTCTGGGAATACGTCCTGAGCATATAGCCATAGGCGATGAAGGTGCAAAAACACATATTTATGCTACACTACCTACCGGTATGGAAACTACTGTTAAGCTGAAGCTTGACAATATGATAATATCTGCAATAGTTTTTGGAAGTGTAGATTATGAGGTAGATAAAGAAGTAGCAATAACAATTATAGATGAAAAGATTTTGATGTTTGACAAGGAAAGTAAAGAAAGGATAGGAATAGGAAGACTTGAACTTTTGTAAGTGTTTAGCCTGTAGCTTTTGTATTTTGAGCGAACAGTTATTATCTTTTTATGTAGTGCAGTCTGTAAGGAGAGAATATGGAGTTGTTATATGATTTGCATACACACACTATAGCGAGTGGGCATGCTTACAGCACGATAATGGAAAATGTCCGTTTTGCACATGAGATTGGACTTAAAGCCTATGGATTTTCAGATCATGCCCCGGCACTTGACGGTTCTACCAATGAACTTTACTTTGTAAATTTCAGAGTTATTCCAAGAGAATATAAAGGGATGAAAGTATATGCGGGAGTAGAAGCCAATATTATGGATTTTGATGGAAACCTTGATATAGGTGGGAAAATCTATGAAAGAGTAGATTATATAATTGCCAGCCTTCATACACTGTGTATAGAACCCGGAAGTGTGGATGAAAATATGAGAGCTTACATAGGTGCAATGTCAAATCCTTATGTAAAAATTATAGGACACCCGGATGACTCAAGGTATCCTCTGGATTATGAAGAACTTGCAAAGCAGGCTGTAAAACATAGTGTGGCATTGGAATTAAACAATTCTTCGCTAAATCCTGACTCTGTAAGGAAGGGTGCAAGGGAAAATATTTTAACTCTGCTTAAAATGTGTGAGAAGTATGGAACATATATAATCTGCGGAACAGATGCACATATCTACACAGATATAGGAGATTTTTCTTTTGCAAAAGAACTGCTTAAAGAGGCAAAATTTCCTGAAGAACTTGTGCTAAATACAGGAATAAAAGGACTTAAGTATGTGATTAATAAAAATAAGTATAATAAGGCTGTATTTGAGGAAGAACTGTAATTTGAAAACTCCTGTTAAGAGATAAAATACTTATTTAAAATGTAAAATAATCCAAGGTGAAAACAAGCATAGTAAGTGTATATGCACTTACTATGCTTGTTTAAAATGAATAAGCAGATAATGAGTCTAATTAGTTGTGATTTAAAAAATAATTTGATATTTATGATGATATATGATAATATAATGAATATAAAAACATGCATATTTCACTATAAATTATTATGAAATTAGAAATAATTTAGTATATAGGAGGAATATTATGGCTAAACCTTTCGTGAAACTATTCAAAACGCCCAATGCATATTACTGCCTTGACATAAATAGAAACGAATTTATTCAAATAGAACAATGTAGCTTTGAATATTTACAAAAAGTATTATCAGGTAGTGCAGATTGTGGTAAATGTGGGAGCATTCTTCGGACAGCAGCAGTTTAGACATTGGCTTTTATGGCGGTGAGCCTTTGATTGCGATTGATTTGATAAAGAAGGTCGTAGATTATAGTGAGAAATTATTTGTCGGTAAAGAAATAGGATTTACTATTACTACTAATGCTACTTTAATATCTGAAGATATAATACATTATTTCAAAGAGCATAATGTTAAATTAATGATTAGCTTAGATGGACCCAAAGATATTAATGATGAAAACAGAGTTTTTAGAAACGGAAACGGTTCTTATGATATTGTAATGAAAAATATCAAACTAATTTATAAAGTAGAACCGGAATATGCGAAAAAACTTCAAATAAGTATGGTTTTAAATCCGGAACATGATTTTGAGTGTTTTAACAGATTGTATAAGGAAGATGAGATGTTTAGACAGTTATCTACTATATCGTCTATTGTAGATAAAGATTATGATGATGTGGCAGCTAAAATTTCAGAAGAGTATTTATGGAAAGCAAGATATCAAAACTTCTTGGTATTACTTTCGTATTTGGGAAGAATACATAAAGATAAACTTTCTCCAATAGTTTCTATGTCAAAGTTTTCAGATATAGAGCGTAGATTAGATATACCTATGGGAAACAGGCTATTCCCGGTTGATACAGCTGGCGGCTCTTGTATTCCAGGGCAAATTAGACTATTTTGTACGGTAGATGGAAATCTATTGCCTTGCGAAAGAGTAAGTGAAAGCTCTAACGCCTGTCGAATAGGAACATTAGAGGAAGGATTTGATATAAATAAAGCAAAAGAGTTTTTAAATATAGGGAAATTGACAGAAGATGTCTGTAGAAAATGTTGGTGTATTAGATTTTGCTCAATGTGTGGTAAAATGGCAGATTCAGGCAAAGACACTTTGGATCCTGAACATAAATTAAAACTTTGTAAAAATGAGCATGCTGCGGCAGAAGATAAAATAAAACTGTATCTCCTGATAAAAGAAATTAATCAGTATCATGTTAATAATTCTTGCTTGAAAGGAGACGATTAAAATGAGGAGGAAGGCTGTTTTATATCCATATTGTGGGGAAGTGTTCCTGGCGGTAAAGCTGTTTGAGAAACTGCAAGATGAGTATGAAATTGTACATTTATTATCTCCAAACGGTTTCGGTTATAATGATAAAGATATCAGTTATGCCTGCAATTATGAAAAAACAGGCAGAAATGTATATAGTGTATTTCCTGAAAAAGATGATGAATGGCAGATTTTATTAATATATGAGCCGTTGTTGCAAAGAGGTGAGTATGATTGGGAGAAAGTCATTAATGAAGCAATTTCTCGTAATAAAGAAGTGAAATTTTTAAGTAACACCGAAAACAATGTTCCAGATATAGTTAGAAAATTGGAGACGAAATATTCTAAGTTAATAAAGATTGACGTTTGTTCAACTGTGGAAACAGGGACAGGGGATGTTAAGATACACTCTCCTGAAGTTCCGATTATATTTGTTGGCGGAATTTTGATGGAAGCGGATTGTTTTTCTGCACTTTTGGCACTTGTAGAAAAATTCAAAAGAGAAGGAGAGAGGATTGTTGTTTTTTCAAATCATCCATTAGCAAGTTTATTTGGGTTTTATAGTTTGGGGCATATTTGGAATGATAGAAATTTGACAGAAGATGAAAAGATACACATAATAAATCTTTACATTAATTATGTGGTTTTTAGAACCAATGCTCAATGTGCTATATTTGAGCTTCCAGATGTTTTGCTTAAATATAATGAACTTGCACCGAATGGTTATGGCATAAAAAGCTATATGCTTGGGCAGGCTGTCGTACCGGACTTTTTATTGGGCTGTTTTTCGCTTGATATAGCGAATGCACCACTTATAGAGATGATAAATGAGGATTTTAAGGTTAGATATGGTTGTAATTTAGGAGCAGTACATGTAAGTAATATTATATTAGATAATGCAGATTCCTCAAAAAAGCAAAGAACAGAAGTTTTACGTGTAGATCATGCTTTTGTAAAAAAACGAATAGAGGAGCAGAGGGAAAAAATAAATGTACTACTGGTTGACTTGATTAATGAAGGTGTTGAAGAATTATATGAAAGGATAATAAGTGGAAACTAAAAGCATAGAAGAAAAAGTTATTAATATTTTAGAATTAAAACTGATAAGTTTTGATAAAGAAGTTGACTACAATGTTGACTTGCCGTTGACAGGACATCCGTTTCTATTAACAGATGTTGATATGGTATATTTGTTATTAGAGATAGAAAAGGAATTCGATATTCATATTGAAGAAAGAGATTTGTTAGAATATGGTTTTTCAACAATTTCACAGATAGTAAAAGTGATTTCAACTTATATTATTTAAAACGATTAAAACAAGGATAAAGTTTTGAAAGGAGATTTTTATGAAAAAAGTTAAAAAGAAATTTAACAAACTTAATTCAGTTGAAGCATACAACTGCATGTGTTGGACTTCGTTAGCTTCATGTCATTGCGAAGGAGGTTGTTATTGTAGTGATTATGTCGTCAGTTCATCCAATTATAATGCTGGGTGGACTGCCATATCTAATAACGCATCAGTCTACAACACCCATCAACGTCAGAATAGAAACGGCTGAAATTAATATTTGAAATATACTTTATCCTTGTTTTATAAAGTAAGAGTCGTGAGTATGATTAACTTTGAAGGATATTGACTTTCTTGGTATCCTTTTGAGTAGCACGATTCTTATGTTAACTTAGCTATAGATAGGAATATTATGTATCCTATCTATGGCTATTGTATAACCTTTGTGTATAGATATCTTATAAACATTATTAAAGAATAAGTATTGGGAGTAGAAAAATGTATAATTTTAAACTTTTTTTGAAATCTACGTTAAGAAAACCTCTTTTTGTGATTATCTATGTATTTTTAATAGCTGTGTCAAGTATGGCTTTTACTTCCAATGCCTTGGAAACCTTGTTTGCAGTAAAATCTATAGATACTATAAAGAAGTATTATCGTCCTATCGGCTATCTTTCGGGAAATCCGGATGTTAGGGAAGGTAAAGAAATTATATCAAAAAGCCCATATTTGGAGATTGAGAATACCCAGTTATTTTCTAGGGGGAAATTAGCTGACATAGAGAATCCTGATGTGGATGGTGGGAGCTTGGCTAACGCTTATTATAAACATATCAATGAGGTTGTTTTTGCAGGAGTTTTAATAAATAAAAGGAAGGTTGATAACCCTAAAGGAAAAGGGTATTATTATGAGCTAGAATTTGAGGTAACCGGTATAGAGGCGGCGTATAAGGATTATATGTCCGTAGGAGACAGTATATATATCCGCAGTCTGCCGGGTTTAGAAAATGTTTCTGCACCGGATATTCCTTACTATCCTACAGAGCAAAATGAAGATTTTGTAAAAGAATATAAAACGCTTAATAAAGGAAAGAGTTATATAGTCCGCGCTTATTATTGTGAGAATAATGAAATCAATTCGAACGGAGCGGCGCAAAGAGGAAGAGCAGGTTCAAATTTTATTATACTTCCGTTAATACCTGATGAAAATACAGGATATTTTAAAAAGATAAAAAACGATGGTGATTATCACAAAGAAATGCCGGAGAAATTAAAGAATTATGTGGAATATTTGAATTACAACAGAAAAATGCTTTCTATAATAGGTATGAAAGATGTTTCACTTTTTCCTACTTTTCAAGAGAAAGCTAAAAGATATTATATTGTGGAGGGTAGAGCGTTAAACGCTGAAGATGATACTGCTAAAAACAAAGTCTGCCTGATTCACGAAAACTTTGCGAAGTTAAGAGGACTCGGTATAGGCGACACTATAAAAATGGAAGTAAAGAAAAATACAAGAGCAGAAGATGTAGATGGCTACGCGATGTGGGAGGATTGGGATATATGGAAGGACAGCCCGGGAGAAGAAGCGGAATTTGAAATAGTGGGCTTATTTAATGATATGGGATTTTATTATATTTCACCTTATGGACAGGGGATTTTTGTTCCTGCTTCATGCATTCCTGAAGGGTACAGTAGAAATTATTTGAAAGAAAGTGGTGAAAATAATTACAGTTTTGTCCTAAAAAACCCTGAGGATATAGAGAGTTTTACAAAAGAGAATGAGAAGAAACTTGACAACCTCGGCTATACTATTATGTGGGTGGATAACAGTGCCGAAATGTTCTTAGGAGTTTCAAATAAGGTAAAAGAATCGGCAGTAACGGGAGCCATTTTATCGGGATTATTGATGATAACGGTACTTTCAGCTGTTTGTATTATATATGTAAATCAAAGAAAAAAGGAATACGCTGTAGCAAAGGCACTGGGAGCTAAAACCGGATTCAGCTTTTTCTGCATGGATATGGCATTTTGCGTTATAGCTGTGCCGGGAATAATAGCAGGCTCCATAATCGGACAGAGGAAGATGTTAAAAGATTCGGAGGTACTACTAAAACCTTTAGAGGAGTATGCTAAGAGCGTAAAGTTATCCGCACCTCAGACAGTATGGCTTGTTTTAACCATGCTTTGCATATTGGCGTTTATTATTCTTGCTTTAATCATCTGCAATATGGTTTTAGGAAAAATTCCGCTATTTTCACTGTTACAAGGAAACAGGAAAAAGAATACTGTTTATAAAGCAGGCACTTTCGTGAAGAGTAGTGCATCCGGTGCGAAAAGGGACTTAACTGAAAACACCGTTTTAAGCAGTCCGGATAGTAAAGGGCAGAAGATTATTTACAACGTAAGCGGTAATAGCGGCAGGTGGAAGTACGGATATATTTTTAAGCATATTGTAAGGACAAAGACAAAGACGGTATTTTTTATAGCCATGTCCGTAGGAGCGGTGCTGTTTTTCGGCTGGCTGAACGGCACGCTTCATAAATATAAGGCGGATATTGAAAGTTTTTATAAAGCTACGGTAATTGAAGGAGAACTGATAAAAACGGACGCTAACATAACTTTTTCAGGAAATCCGGCAGAAGGTGTGATTCCGCCTAAGTTGGTGTCGGATTTGGAAAAGACGGATTATGTGTCGAAGGTATATACTGAGGAAACGACTTTAATAAATGAATTACGCTCCACAGAGTACGGATTTGTCGATGAAAATGTACCGCCAATCAGCAGGAATACTATTGCCATCGGAGTAAATGACTGGGAGAAATTTATTACGGAAACCGGTTCGGGAATTTCCGTGAAATTTACCGGAGGCTATACAGGCGAATACTTCACAAGAGATAGGGAAGAGGGAGATGTAAGTGGACGAGAAATTATAGTTCCTGAAGAATATATGAAACTTAACGGTTTAGTATCCGGTGACTTTGTTTTTCTTCTTCATGAGTACCCCAATAAGCGCACGTATGGCTTTACTTGTGTTATTGTAGGCTCTTACAACGCGGTTCAGGGAGGAGAACGAGCAAAAAATATAGGAAATTCCATTATAATCCAAAGTCAGACATTAAAAGACTTGGTTAAGCAGGATTATCGTTTTTTAACAGCTCGGTTTAAGTTTAAAACGGAGAAAAACAGGGAACTTATCAAAGATAAAAGCAAACTTACGAATCTTGTAACCGAAAACGGTGCGGACTCATACTTACGCATGATTGTATGGGATAAAGAGCTTAGCGAAGTAGTAGAACCGATGGAAAGAGTGGTATCTTTGTTTGAGGTTTTATATCCGTTTATCATTCTTATAGTGGTTGTTATAGGTATGGGATTTCAAATCCTTATGCTTATGCGACGTAAAAAGGAAGCGACACTTATGCGTTTGCTTGGAAGCGGTAAGAAAGAGGTTTGGCAGATTATGTTTACAGGACATTTGCTGTTATGTGTCTTGGGAATACCGATAGGTATTGCTATTATGTTTTTGAGTTATAAAAATATGACTGTAAACGTCATCTTGGCGACAGGGCTTTATTTCTTGGGAAATGTGGCAGGCGGTATTATCGGGAGTTTTTTGATATTGAAGTCTTTTAAACTTGAGTTGTTGCAGGAAAGTGAATAGGAGGAAGTTATGGCGGAGCTTAGAATCGAGAACGTTTTTTATAAGTACGGAAAAACGGGAGCACAGGTCTTAAAAGGAATTTCAGCCTGCTTTGACGGCGGGAAACTTTATGCGGTGACAGGTCCGTCGGGAAGCGGAAAGACAACCCTGCTTTCTCTTATGATGGGACTTGATGTTCCTGCAAGCGGAGAAATATTTGCTGATGGAGAAGAGTTAAGTAAACTTGATATGGATTTATACAGGCGCAATAAGGTGGCAATGATTTTCCAGTCATTTCAACTTTTCCCGTTGCTTACAGCGGAGGAAAATGTCTGCTATCCGCTTGAATTAAAGGGGGTAAGTAAGAAAGAAGCGTTAAAAGAAGCGGAAAGGCTTTTAGGCTTAGTTGAGATTACAAAAGAGAAGTTAAAAAGATTCCCATCGCAGCTTTCTGGAGGAGAACAGCAGAGGGTGGCAATCGCGAGGGCTATAGCTACGGGAGCGGAGATAATCCTTGCGGATGAGCCGACCGGAAACCTTGATAAAGAGAATACTTTAAGCATATTTAAGCTGTTCAGTAAGTTAGCTAAGGAGCAGGGATATTGTGTTGTAGTAGTAACGCACGATTTGGAGCTCGCGGGAATGTCCGATAATGTGTTTAAATTGGATGATGGGGTGTTGAAAGAGGAAGTCGGGCTTTAATAAAAGACAAGGATAAAGTTTTATGTGTAAATCGGCTAAAAGTGTGTTGAAATAAACAGAAATTTAGTTAGAGGGATAATGAATAAACTAAAAAATATTATATCAATAGAAAAGATAAATCTAAAAATTAAAGAGAGTATAAATGTAATTTTTTATTGCTTTCAAATTTCCTGGGAAGCTTCAAAAATTAATACATTATTACGAGCTTTTTTTGAAGCAATTATGCCTTTATTGGAAGTAATCAGTGTTTTCTTAGGGAAGGTTATTTTGGATTCTTTTACAGGAAAAGATTCCGGTAAATATACAATATATTTTGGAAAAATACAAATCCCTTTTTTTTTAATAATACTTTTAGGAATATTTATTATAAGGGTAGTTCGTTCCGCTATAGAAAGATTTTCATTGCATATTAAGATGCTGCATAGTGAAATGATTATAAGGAGTTTATCAGTAAAAATCATCAAATTTTCAACGGATATTGATTTAGAATGTTATGATGATACTGATTACTATGATAAGCTGCAAATGGCAATGAGAAATAAAGATGGTATAAGTCGAATTTTTGACGGTGTAATTTCACTGTTTGGAACTATTATATCAATTATTACAGTTTTTATTGTGATTTGGAGTAAAAAACCGATTTATATATTATTGCTTGCTGTGACATTGATACCTTATGTGTTAATGTCTATGAACTATACAAAAATGTTATACGAATTAAGTTTCGGTCAGATGACACTTGAAAGAGAAAAGTATTATTTTCAGGGGATTACTTTAGACAAGCAATATGCTCAAAGTATACGTTTGTTTGCGCTTGGTGAATTTATTAAAGAAAAATTCAATAAACTTTGGGAAATAACATATAATAAGCGGAAAAAATTATTAAATAAAAAAACGGCTGCAATGTCGTTAATATTATGTATCCCGGAAATTATTATTTTCTGGATTAGCGTTGATATAGGTTTTCAAATCATAAATAATAAGGCAACTATAGGTGATTATGCGTTATATACCGGTATGATATCACAGTTAATGATGAATCTTTTAGATTTATCACATTTTTTGGTAGATGCTTATGACAGCAAACTTCAGATAATAAATTTATATAAAGTTTTAAACTATAAAAATAAAATTAAAAACGGTAACAAAGTATTATATGATATAAATACAATCGAATTTAAAAATGTCAGTTTCTCATATCCTAAGAGTGACATCAAGGTATTGGATAATGTCAGTTTTTTTATAAAAGAACATAGTAAAACAGCACTTATTGGAATAAACGGTTCAGGCAAGTCAACATTGATAAAACTCCTTTTGAGAATGTATGAGCCTGATGATGGAGAAATACGCATTAATGGTATAAATATAAAAGAATATGATATAAAGACAATGAGGGAAAATTTTAGTGTATATTTTCAGGAGATGGAAAATTACAGTATGTCTATTTTAGAAAATATAGTTATAGGCGATTTGGGAAAAGACAGTGATGATAAAAAAGAAATTTTTATGGCATTAAATAAGAGTGGCGGTGCTGATATATTAAGTAAGATAAAAAATAATTTGGCTTGTAGTCTGACGCGTATTTTTGATGTGAACGGAATTGAGTTATCTGTCGGACAACATCAGAAGTTAGCACTTGCGAGATGTTTTTACAGAAGGCATACGGCATTGATACTGGATGAGCCCTCCGCCAGTTTGGATTCTAAGACAGAAAATTTAATTTTTGAACAACTTGAAAAAGAAATGGAAGATAAATTAATAATTCTTATTTCCCACAGGCTGTCAAATATAAAATTTGCAGACCAAATTATTGTTTTGCAGAATGGTAAGGTTATTGAAATAGGTACTCACAATGCCTTGATGCAAAATAGAGGGCTTTATGCGGAATTATATAATTATCAGAGTGAAAAGTATAATACTGAAAGTGATAAAAATGAGCCTTCGACATAATTAGGAGTAAAACAGGAGATTATAATGCTAATTGCGTTAATTGATGATGGAATTAATAAAGCAGAACTTAAAATGCCTAATAAACTTGTTATGGATTTAATGGTAGATGAAAATGGAAATGTATCTCAAAGACATAGTGAAGGAAATTTTGGCATACATGGTACAATGTGCGCAAGGATTATTGAACTTTATACAAAAGAAGTAGAATTTGTGAGTATTTGTATTTTTGATAATGTGCTGTTAAAAACTAATTCTGGAAAACTTGTAAAGGCATTAGAATGGTGTTTAGAAAATGATGTAAAAATCATCAATTTAAGTGTTGGAACCAGATTGCTTACTGATTATGCCAATTTAAGAAGAGTAATAATAAACTTAATAAAAAAAGGACATATTATTGTAGCAGCAGGTAATAATGCAGGAACTTTTACCTTGCCGGCTTGCATGGGCGGAGTTATAGGGGTAGCGGTATGTGAAGATATGAGAAACAATGAGTTTGGATACTATGATTTTGGAGATGGCTTACAGGTTATGGCTTCTTCTGCACATGAATCATTAAGGCACAATAACTTATTTCCAATAGGTCCTTCTAACAGCTATGCTACACCAACAATTACAACAGCTGTATGTAATGTTATGCAAAAATTATATTTTGACAAAGGTAAATTGCATAGTAGCCGTCTGATACTTGGAATTTTTGAATATTTGTTTAAAGGAGAGCATTACAGGGCAATTCATCCTGACTTTATAGAAAATGCGGTCATGCTAAACTTGTCAGGTTCAGTATTTTCACAGAAGCATATATTTTTTGAGTACAAGGAAATTGATTATTCTAATCTTAAAGAAGAAGTGTTTGAAGAAAGTAAGTGCTTTGTGTTTATTCCAGGAAACGATAAAAGGATAAACGAGCAAGTGCTGTTTTTTGTTTATAATAATTTGAAACATATACAGTTCTTTTTGTATGCAAAAGGAAAAGAAAGAGAACAGAAAAATAGTATTGATGAAATTAATTTTATAAAAAAAATTAGAAGGGAAACTTTTTTCTGGCAGGAAAATGATTGTGGTATTATCCGCCTGATAGAGAAAAATAGAGAATGGATACATAGAAATGAAACTGTAAAAACGCATGAAGATGTAGTATATGTGTTAATACAAACCCAAACAGAACAAGGGATTGATATTGTATGTGATTTGCGAACAAAATTTGCTGAGGAAGGGTATCAATGTATAATAGCTTCAAATTATAAATGCTCATATCTTTATAATATGGAATTTATCCCGAAGTTCGTTAAAGAGGCAGAAGCATTAGCCTATTTAAATAATGTTTTTGAAGTTGACTTAATCATATTATTAGACTGTGAATATAGAGATTGGAAGATTAGAGAAGATGCTGTTTATAGGGTTAAGGAAAGCGAATTGAAAGAGGATAATTTATTTGATAAAATAATGGGCTATTTTGTATAAGCTATAGGCGGTTTGTGTATGATTTATCACTTCGATGGCAAATAACTTATTTCTTACAACATAAAAATACATATATTTATCCTAAATATACATTGAAACTGATTATTTCAAGGGAGAAGGCACTTAAAGAACAACAAAGTGAAGCTATTGAAAAACTGTTTCAAGGCTCTATTATTAATATTTGTCATGCTTCTTTAATTGAAATATAAAATTAAAAAGTATTTATGATACCATGATGTGGGTGTCAAAAGTATTTCACTCAACGATTTTTAATTGAATTTGATAAATTTTAGTACTCTAATAACTGAATAAATCTATGTTTAATTGCCTGTTTGTGGTACAATGGGATTAATGCTAATTTAAAAATGTAGAATTCTATAGTTTTTTAGTTCACAAGATTATTTGATTTTATGATTTGGAGAGAAAATGAACTTAATAAAATTTTTGGAAAAAGTTGATTCAATCATTGCTTCATATAATAAAGAAACTTTAGCTAGCTGCATTCATGAAGTGGCAAGAAAGTTACCTGAAAAAATGAGGAATGATTTTATTGTAACATTAGAGAGGGTGTCAGAGGATGGTGAGTATAGCGAAAAACAGAATGAAATACAAAATAAAGAACTGAAAAAACAATATGAGCAGGTGAAAGCTTATATCTCCGAGATAGAAGAGGGAGAATGTTTGTTACAAAGTGAATGGGAAGAAGGCTATTATGACTGGATGGATGATGGAGAACTTTATTATACAGACCCGGATGGAATAGGAGAACGAATAGATTTTATTTGTAATTATATACACAGATGTACAGATGCAAATAAATTTGACTATTCTGCTGAAATAGGAAGAAGACTCATTGATTTAGAGATAATGGCAGATAGTGATTGGGGAACTGATAATGTGCCTTTAAGTACTATGACGGAAAACAAACTGATAAAGGCTGACATGAGGAAGACAATACTTGATACATTATATTCATGCTATATGGTCTATAAAAATGACAAACTTTCAGAGGTATTATATGAAATACTGGCTTCTCCTGAAGCAGATGATTTGTGTATGGAAGACTTACTTCAGCGCTTAGATAAAGAAATGGACAATTTTGATGTTTTTTTAGCTGATTGGATATCTTATCTTGGAAATCAAACCGGGAAAGCTGCAGAGAGTCTTTATACGGAAGCTGTAGAGTTAAGTGGAAATATAGATGAAATGTTAAAAATTTCACGTGAATATGTGGATACTCATCCCGGAATGTACTGTAAATTGCTTGAAAATATGAAGATTGATAGGGAAAAGCTTATAAAAATAGGGCTTGATGGGATAGAAAGAATAGATAAAGCTTATATTATACGCGGTGAGACAGCATTAAGAACAGCAGAACTTATTTGTAAAAATGGAAAAGATAATTCAAATCTTTATATATGCTATAAAGCTGCATTTGATTCGGATTCAAATGCGGTTAACTATTTTCGCTGTTTTTTTAATACAGATGATAAAACTTCTCTTAAGCAAGATTTAAATAATTTTTGCAAAAAATATAAAAAAGAAAAATATAATGACTACGGAAAATATATGTCCAGGTCAGAGCGAGAATTAAACAGACCGGAGAAGAATATGGTATATATACTTAGAATACTAAATGGTGATATACAGGGAGTATTATCCGATGCTTTAAGTGGAAAAACTTCATTAGGCTGGACAGGAAGTTTTATGAAGGCAGGTATTGCTATATATTTATTATGTATTTATGATGAGCAGATGATTTCTCTTGGAATGGAAGTTATGTTAAACATGGCGAAAGAAGCTTTTGAATTTACGATAAAAAGATATATGAGAGGACAGCATGGAGAAACTAACAGAGATGAAAAAGAGCTGTTTTACGATTGTTTCCTAAAATGGAAGAATACAGTAATCATTACAGATGAAGAAAAGAAAAAAATACTGAGTCATATTGAAAAGGTATTGGAAAAAAGAGTTGCCGCTATTATGGAGGCAAACAGGCGTAATTATTATGGTGAGTGTGCGGCGTTTATTGCGGCTGTAGGAGAGGTGAAAGAAGCGCAAGGAAAGAAACCTGAAAAGCAAAGATACATGAGCTTATATAAGGAAAAATATGGCAGGAGACATCTGTTTGTTTCAGAATTGAAAAAATATGGCAGGATAAAGTCATAGTATATGCACATATTCAGCCCTAAAAGTTTCACATACTCAAATAAAATCATTCGTCAAAATACTGATTTTTATTTTTCCACCTGTTATCCACAGATATTCTTTAAATCGGACTTATTTAATGATAAATGTGATTGGAAAGATTTTGTGGATAACATTTTCCCTTCTAACCATTTTTGACTTATCCTTTTTTCTGTCAATCAATAACTGTACTTATCCACTGTCATTTTGTCAGAAAACTTTTTAGCAAGTACTGTATTTTTGACTGTTGATGTGATAAAATTATCAAGTAAAGTTTTGATAATAAATAGTTATCGCTAGGAGGGGATATGATTCAAGAAATTTACTCAAT